>DATBJU010000176.1:0-3584 GCA_036556265.1 Xanthobacteraceae bacterium
GTGAATATCAACCGCATCCAGTCGATGGCGACAATGCAGGCGTTCGGGCCGTTCGCGATCAAGCGGAAGTAGCTCAAATCCACCGTCATCACCGGGCCGCGTCGTCCCGCGAGCGCAGCGAGCGGTCTGACGACGCTAGTCCGCGAGCCGGTTGGACCCGGCTCGCCAGTTAATAAGAGGCCGAAGTCGGCAACAGCCGACTTCGGTTATGATCCACGTCGTTGGGCTCGGGACGGAAAGGCGTGGATGGCCGGGACTCGGCGCTTCGCGCCGGCCCGGCCATGACGAGAAGAAACTCAACGAACAATATAAACCGCGCCACCTTCGGCCTGGCCGTCGAAGCGGGACGGGCCGGTCGGCTGCAGCCGCCCGACCACGCCGCGCGACTGGTTGCGCAACACGAGCTCCGCGCCCTGGATCTCCCAGCTCTGCACGGCGGTGAACGCCTGCGGGCAGTCCGACTCGCCGCGGGCCGAGTAGGCCGTGCCGATCAGCACGCCGCCGAGGATGAGACGGCACTTGCGGCCACCGTTATCGACGAGCGTCCAGTTGCCGAACAGCGTATGCGCGGGAATTGGCGCCGCATCGCCGGATGGCTGGATCGCCGCACTGGCGCTCACCGTCGCCACGTTCGACGTACCGGGGGTCTCCTCGCGGAACGCGGTGCTGCGCGCTGAGACGTCGCCTTGAGCGATTGCGGGCTGCTTGGCGGAGTCCTTTTTGGGCGCAACAGTTCGCGCCGCCGTCTTCGGCGTGTCGATCACACGGGTTTTGGCTGTCGCATCGACCTCGGGTCCAATAAGACCGTCGGTCTGACAGCCGACAACCGCGGCCCCCGCCAAGACGAGGGGGAGAATCCGAACCACGCCAATCATTTACCGACGCCCCACAGACTCACACGGAGTGTCATAATTCTACACGTGAGTCGCGAAGCCCGCCACCGTTGCCCCTGTGGATAGTCTAGGCGGGCAGTGGATGGCCGGGCATGAGATCGTACGGGTGTACCCAGCCGGGCAGCGCGCGAATGCGTTCGCGCCACGCGCCGATCGCCGGGTGGTCGGCGGCGATGTCGAAGCCGAATTCCTCGGGCGGATAGTACAAATAGCCGGCGAGCGAGACGTCGGCGATCGTCGGCCGTTCGCCGAGCAGAAATCTTCGTGTCGACAGCCGCTTGTTCACGACGGAGAGATTGTTGTCGAGCCGTGCTTTGAGGAAATTGAACACCGCTTGATCAGGCGTGGGCCTCGCCCAGTTTTTGGCGAACCGGTACGGCCCGAGAAAGCCGTTGACCTTCTGATTGTCGAACAGGATCCACCGCAGCGCTTCGAGCTCTTCGTCCTCGCCCTGCGGCCGGTACTTGCCGAATTTGTTGGCGAGATAGGTCAGGATTACGCCCGACTGGCTGAGTTTCTTCTTCCCATGCACGAGCACCGGCGCTTCGCCCATCTCGTTGATGGTGTCGCGAAACTCCGGCGTACGTTGCACGCCGCCCTTGAAGGAATCGACCCAGATCGGCTCCCAATCCGCGCCGACAAGATTGAGCATCAGCGCCGCGCGATACGCGTTGCCGGACTGGGCGAAGCAGTAGAGCTGGTATTCGGGCATAATTCTTTTCCTAAATCGTCGTCCCGGACGCCGCGAAGCGGCGATCCGGGACCGTTTTCGACATGCTTCTACACGGTCCCGGCTCTCGGCGCCTCGGCCGGGACGACGTTGCCGCCTATCGCATCGTCGGAATGACGAACTCCGCGCCGGCCTTGATGCCGGACGGCCAGCGCGAGGTGACGGTTTTGGTCTTCGTGTAGAAGCGCACCGAATCCGGTCCATGCTGGTTGAGGTCGCCGAATATCGATCGCTTCCAGCCGCCGAATGTGTAGTAGGCGAGGGGCACCGGGATCGCGAAATTGATACCCACCATCCCGACGTCGACCTTCGCCGCGAAGTCGCGCGCCGCGTCCCCGTCACGCGTGAAGATCGCAACTCCGTTGCCGTACTCGTTCTTGCTCGGGAGTTCCAGCGCCTCCTGATAGTCCTTCGCGCGCACGACCGAGAGCACCGGCCCGAAGATCTCGTCTTTGTAGATCTTCATCTCCGGCTTCACTTCATCGAACAGGCAGCCACCCATATAGAAGCCGTTCTCGTAGCCCTGCATCTTGAAGCCGCGGCCGTCCACTTTCAGCTTCGCGCCTTCCTTGATCCCGGTTTCCACATAGCCGAGCACCTTCTCGAGGTGCTGCTTGCTCACGAGCGGACCGAAGTCCGCGTCCGTCGATGTCGAGGGCCCGATCTTCAGGCTCTCGACGCGCGGGATCAGCCGGTCCACGAGGTTGTCAGCGGTCTTCTTGCCGACGGGCACCGCGACGGAAATCGCCATGCAGCGCTCGCCGGCAGAGCCGTAACCCGCGCCGATCAGCGCATCGACCGCCTGGTCCATGTCCGCGTCCGGCATCACGATCATGTGGTTCTTCGCGCCGCCAAACGCCTGCACGCGCTTTCCGTGCGCCGTGCCGCGTGTATAGACGTACTCGGCGATCGGCGTGGAACCGACGAAGCCGATGGCGCGGATGTCGGGATCATCCAGGATCGCATCGACCGCGACCTTGTCGCCGTTCACCACATTGAGGATGCCGGCCGGGAGCCCCGCCTCGATGAAGAGTTCCGCGATCCGCATCGGCACTCCCGGGTCGCGTTCGGAAGGTTTCAGGATGAAGGCGTTCCCGCACGCGATCGCCGGCGCGCACTTCCAGAGCGGGATCATCGCCGGGAAATTGAACGGCGTGATTCCGGCGACGACACCGAGCGGCTGACGCATGGAATAGAGGTCGATGCCGGGCCCCGCACTTTCCGTGTACTCGCCCTTCATCATTTGCGGAATGCCGCAGGCGAACTCCACCACTTCGAGTCCGCGCTGGATGTCGCCGCGCGCGTCCCCGACGGTCTTGCCATGCTCGCGCGCGAGCAATTCCGCGAGCTTGTCGTATTCTTTTTGCGCGAGCTCGAGGAACTTGAACATGACGCGCGCACGGCGCTGCGGATTGGTGGCGGCCCAGGCGGGTTGCGCGGCCTTCGCGTTTTCCACCGCCGCGCGCACCTCGGCCGCCGTCGCGAGCGCGACCTTCGCGACCACCTCGCCGGTCATGGGTTGAAACACGTCGCCCGTGCGGCCGGACGTGCCCTTCACGTGCTTGCCGCCGATAAAATGGCCGATCTCGCGCATCTTGCCGCTCTCCCGTCCCTGCGGGCGTACGCCCGATTGTTGCGATTTTGTCCGTTCCTAGCGCAGACGTGACCCTCGCGAAAGGCCGCGCACCGGTTAGAGGCGCCGGTAAAAGCGCCGACTTAGAAATGGGCTAGGCCCGGGCCGACAAACGCGACCCTCCGCCGCGCGAAAAGAAGGCCATTGCGCGTTGCGGCCGGGCCGGGCAAAGTTTTGGAATAATTCCGACAAGGTCGGCGGGCGAAGCGATGGACTACGAAAAGGCGTTCGCGCGGGCGCTCGAAGGGCTCCGCCAGGAGCGGCGCTACCGGGTGTTCAACCAGATCGAGCGCGACGCGGTGAACTTTCCGCGCGCGACGTGGCATTC
>DATBJU010000177.1:0-29289 GCA_036556265.1 Xanthobacteraceae bacterium
GTCGGCTGTTCCCGGCCAACCGTTCCAGCAGGAGTCGCAGACCCTCCAACGGCACCGTCATCGGTTTCCATGGAGCAGGGGCTTCCGCGAAGCCTGTTTTTCGCATGGTGAAAACTCGTTCCTCGGTGTCCTGAAAGGAGAACCAAGTTCCAGAAGACATGTTCTTGTTTTGTTCTTATCGATTCCACCTCCCTGCTTCCGCGTCAAGCGGCACTTCCTCCAAATGCGAATCCAAACTGCCGGTATTGCGATATATTGGCTGCCAAACTGCGAATAATGCCATGGACACGATCCTCAATATGAAGGCGTTCCTGGCCACGGCCCGGAGCGGCAGCTTCTCCGAGGCTGCGCGCCAGCTGTCGGTCGCACCCTCGGTCGTTTCCAAGCGTGTCAATCAGTTGGAATGGCAATTGCGTGCGCGGCTGCTCGAACGCACCACGCGCCGGGTACGCCTCACCGAAGTCGGCGAACAGTACCTTCCAACAGTGCGCGGCATCGTCACCGAGTACGAGGATCTCGTCACCGGCATTCAGCGCTCTCCCGGCGAACTGGAGGGCCACATTCGGGTGAAGGCGCCGAGCGCGCTCACACGCCTGCATCTCGGCAAGGTGTTCACCGCCTTCCAGCAAGCGAACGCGCGCGTGACGCTCGACGTTGTCTTGATCGATCGCTCGGTCAATCCGATCGAAGAAGGCTTCGACGTAGTGCTAAGCGTCCTCCCGAGCTCGTATGAGGGCGTCGTCGAAGAAGCACTGCTGAACTATCCGCGGGTGGCATGTGCCTCCCCTGCGTATCTCAAACGACGCGGCGAGCCGAAGTATCCGCGCGATCTCGCGAACCATGACTGCCTCGTGTTTCAACCCGCCGGTACGACCTGGACCTTCCAGAGCGGGCGCGCGCCGATCAGCGTTTCGGTGCGGCCGAAGTTCAGCTCCAACGACATCCAGGTGATCGTAGCCGCGGCACAGGACGGAAGCGGCATCGCAGTGCTGTCTAAGCTGATCGCAAAACAGGCGTTGCGGAACGGAACGCTCGTGCCCGTGTTGAATGAATTTCCGCTGCCGGATCACTGGCTGAAGGCATTTGTCCCAAAGAGCAGGATCGGCCTCGCACGCGTACAGGCGCTCTTAAACTGTATCCGCAGCGCGTTCTCGCCGGTCCCGCCATGGGATCTTCCGTGACCGCGAATTCGATCGTTCGCGATTTACGATAGCTGACCGCGCGAGAATCGGAGTTATGCCGGCGATTGAATTGAAATAGTTTCGCCGGACAAGAACCAAAGGTCTGGAGCGAACTCGATGGCGGAGTCCGCAGAACCAGCGGCCGGAACAAAGATCGTCCGCCGTAACGGCGCGTCGGCCGGGCGCGAGGTCGGTACCGACATCTGCGTCGTCGGCTCGGGCATCGCCGGCGTCTCCGCGGCCCTCGAGGCGGCGAAGCTCGGACGCAAGGTGATGCTCGTGGACAGCCTGCCGGCGCTCGGCGGCCAGGCCGTGAACTCGATCATCGGCACTTTCTGCGGCCTGTTTTCGAACGGATCGCATGGTTATCAATTCACGCATCTCGTCGCCGACGATCTGCTGCGGGAGCTCGGCGCGCAGGAGAACGCACTTTATTACCGGCACGGCCCCCACACGATTGTCGTGTACTACGATGAGATCGCGCTCGGCCGCTGGGTGGAGAAATCCGTGCAGGCGGCCGGCATCACCCCGCTGCTCGGCGCGACACTACGGCATGTCAATGTCGACGGCCGGCGCGTGAAGTCACTTGAGTTCGCGACAAAATACGGCGACGTGACCGTGAAGGCGACGGGTTACGTCGACGCGAGCGGTGATGCTGCGATCACCTGGCAGGCGGGATTCGCCTGCCGCGAGCCGGAAGTGAACCGCGTCTACGGCACGCAGATGGTCGTGCTGGAGCATATCGACGAGGCGAAGCAACCAACACGCGACGCGATCACCGCGAAAATGAAAGAAAAGGCGGATGAATACGGATTGCTGCGCCGCGACGGACTTGCTTTCATCATTCCCGGCCGTGGCGTTGCCGTAATGAACATTACACACGTGGAGACGCCGCTCGAACCACTTGCCGCATCGGAAAAAGCGCTGGAGGGAAAGGATCAAGCCGAGCGCGCGGTGCGATTCCTGCAGACGGAATTTCCCGAATGTTTCGGCAAGGCGCAGGTGCGCGCGTTCGGTTTTCCCGGCGTGCGGCAGACGCGCTGGATCGTCGGACGGCAACAGCTTTCGATCGATGACGTGCGAGCCGGGACACGCTTTCCTGACTCGGTCGCACGCACAGCCTGGCCTGTGGAATTGCACGACCACGGCGCCGGCTATCATTGGCACGTGTTCCCGGAAGACCACGTACACTATGTGCCGCTCGGCAGCCTGGTTCCGGCGGAGGCCGACAACATCGTTGCCGCCGGCCGCTGCATCGACGCGGATACCGCGGCGCTCTCAAGCGTCAGAGTGATGGGGCCCTGCATCGCGATGGGAGCGGCGGCCGCGCACGCGCTCGATCTTGCAGGGAACGGCAGCGTGCATCAGATCGACGTGCCGGCGCTCACAAAGCGGCTCCACGACAACCTCGAACGCACCGACAAACCCTGGTGAGGCGGCCATGAAGCTCACCGACGCCGAAAAGGCGATGCTCGACGGCAAGCACGGCAAAGCCAAACAGAAGGCGATGGACTTGCTCGTGCGCTATGGCGAGGCACTCAATGCCGAGCGTCTCGTCGATGTGAAAAACGTTGCGGGCACCTGGAATGCGGGCTCGCCGGCGATGAAGCCCTTCGCGGAGAAGGGCATGGACGTCGTCTTCTCCAAGTTCAATCTGGACAGCGACGAGGTCGTCGAGACGCCGCAGGCCGAGGTTTATACCTGCCAGCTCATTCACGGCATCGATACGCAGAACGGCCACATCACGGGCGTGCCGGAGGAAGCGATCAACCGGCAAAGGCAGGCGGAGAGTTATTTCGGCCGGCGCGGAGTGGCGATGTTCAACACGTGCACGCCGTATCAGGTCGGCAATGTTCCGGTACGGGGCGAGCACTGCGCGTGGATGGAGTCTTCTGCGGTCGTCTATTGCAACGGCGTGCTGGGGGCACGCACGAACACGGAGGGCCGCGAAAGCACAGGCGCCGCGAGCATCACCGGCAAGATTCCCTACTGGGGATTCCATCTCGATGAGAATCGGCTCGGTACGCATCTCGTCGATGTCGAGGTCGACGTCGATGGCATGATGGATTGGGGCCTATTGGGCTATGCCGTCGGCGAAGTCGTGCAGGAGGACATCCCGGTCCTTTCGGGGATCCGCCACACGCCGAGCATGATCAAGCTCAAGCACTTCGGCGCCGCAGCGGCGTCCTCGGGCGGCGTCGAGATGTATCACATCCCGGGTATCACTCCGGAGGCGGACACAATCGAACAGGCGTTCGGAAAGAAAAAGCCGGTGGAGCGCATCAAGTACGGCACAGCGGAGCGGAAGCTCGCCTATGACAATCTGAATTCGTCTGCGCAAGACACCGCAGTCGACTTTGTAATGCTGGGCTGCCCGCACAATTCCATCGAGCAGGTGTGGACCGCCGCGCGTTTGCTCGACGGAAGAAAGCTTTCGCCAAATACGCAGCTTTGGATCTTCACGCCACGCGCGCTGCGCGACACGGCGGAACTCAACGGCTATGGCGACATCATACGCAAAGCAGGCGCACATTTGATGAGCGACACCTGCCCCGCGATCGGTCGCGTGATGCCGAAGAACACGAAAGTCGTCGCGACCGATTCCGCGAAACAGGCGCACTACCTTCCCGCGATCATGAAATGTCAGACATGGTTCGGCACCGTCGACCAATGCGTGGATGCGGCGCTGACCGGCCGCTGGCGAGGAGGCCTCCCATGAGCAAGATCGTGATCAGGGGCCGCAAGGTTGTAGGCGGCGTGGCGGAAGGCGAAGCGATCGTCACCAGGGACACGATCTCCGGCTGGGGTGGGATCGATTCCAGCACCGGCACGATCATCGAGCGACGACATGAGCTCGTGGGTCGAAGCTTCAAGGACAAGGTGCTCGTGTTTCCCGGCGCCAAAGGCTCATCCGGCTACTCCCATTATTTCCATCTCGCGCGCGTCGCGGGCGCGGCACCGAAAGCAATGCTGTTCAACAGGATGACGACCAAGGCAGCGCTCGGAGCAGTGGTCACGCGTGTTCCGGCGATGAGCGATTTCGATAAGGATCCGCTTTCCCTGATCGAAACGGGCGACTGGGTGAAGGTCGACGCCGACCGCGGCTTCGTGGAAGTGACGAAGAGGACGGCCGCCGAATGACCGACCGCAGGCTCGGGGAAACAATGAAGCGAAAATTGCGGAGCAATTTCGAACCGGGCACCTCGCGCTGGGCGGTGCGGCGCGCGCAATGGCGCGCACTCGGCCTCTCGGACGAGGACATGGAGAAGCCGAAAATCGCAGTGGTGAACTCATCGTCGGAGCTTTCGATCTGCTTCAGTCATCTCGACGGTGTCGCAAAGGTCGTGAAAGACGCGATCCGATCCGCAGGCGGCCTGCCGTTCGAAATCCGCACCATGGCGGTGAGCGACTTCATCACGAGCGCCGGGCGTGCAGGAACGTTCCTTTTGCCGAGCCGCGACCTCATCACCAACGACATCGAAGTGCAGGTGCAGGGTGCGCAGCTCGATGGCATGGTGTGTCTTTCATCGTGCGATAAGACCCCGCCCGGGCACCTGATGGCCGCGGCGCGCACGAACATCCCGACGATTTCGGTGCTATGCGGCTATCAGCGCTCCGGCGAATATCGCGGGCATCACGTCGACATCGAGGAAGTGTTTCTCGGCGCGGGTCATCATGCGGCTGGCGCGCTCAGCTTCGACGACTTGAAGGGCATGGCGGACAACGCTATCCGCGGGCCGGGCGTGTGCGCCGGCATGGGCACGGCGAACTCGATGCATTCCGTCGTGGAAGCGCTTGGGATGAGCCTTCCCGGTGGCGCGCCGGTCGCGGCGAACAGCCCGAAGATGTTCGACTACGCGAAGCGCGCGGGTGAGCGCATCGTCGAGATGGTGTGGGAGGATTTGCGACCGCGCACGATCCTGACGAAAGGCGCATTCCTCAATGCCGCGGCGCTGGTCCTCGCGGTATCCGGCTCGATCAACTGCATCAAGCATCTCCAGGCGATCGCGGAGGAAGCCGGCGTCGACGTCGATGTCCACCAACTGTTCGACGAGCTGGCGGACCGCATACCAATCCTGTCCGCGGTGATGCCGATCGGGAAGAATACCATCGAGCAGTTCGATGACGCCGGCGGCGCGCGCGGGGTGATGAAGCAGCTAGAACCGATGCTCGACGCGTCGGCGATGACCGTCACCGGCAAGACCGTGGTGGACAATCTTGCCGGAGTGGAAGTCGCCGATCCGGAAGTGATCCGGCCGCTGTCGCGGCCGTTTGCGACGAAGCCCGGCATCGTCATCCTGCGCGGCAATCTCGCCCCGGACGGTGCGATCGTGAAGATCGGTCTGCGCGGAGAGGGACGGCCACTCAAGTTTCGCGGACCGGCCAAAGTCTTCGAGAACTCGCCGGAGGCGGAAGCCGCGCTGAAGGCAGGGAAAATAAAGAAAGGCGACGCGGTGATCCTGCGTGGCCAAGGCGTGTGCGGGGGCCCCGGAATGGGCGGCGCGTCGCGGCTCGTGTTCCAGATCGACGGCGCCGGACTTGGCGCGTACGTAGCGGTCATCACCGACGGACAATTGTCCGGGCTCGTGAACAAGGGGCTCGTGCTCGGCGAAGTTGCACCCGAGTCTGCGACCGGCGGGCCGCTCGCGCTCGTCGAAGACGGAGATACAATCACGATCGACGTGGAAGATAGATCCGTGAATCTTGAGGTCCCGGAGGAGGAGATCACGGTGCGGCGCGCACGCTTTCAGGCGCCACCGTTCAAGGACGACAGCGGTTGGCTCTCGATCTATCGGCGTACAGTACAGCCGCTTGCCAAGGGCGCGGTGCTGCTGCGCGGCAACTGATCAACGGACTCCGACGAGCCGTGGCAATTCGACGAGCGACTTAATCTCCCGATCCGGCGTGCCGGGCAGCCGCTCGCGCGGCTGGCCATAGCGATTGCACCAGACCACCCGCATGCCGAAGGCTTTCGCCGCGTAGGCATCCCATGCGTTCGACGACTGGAACGCGATCGCTCCCGCAGGCATGCCCAGGCGATCGACCGCGAGTTGGTAGACCTTGCGATGCGGCTTGTAGACGCCGGCGTCTTCCACCGAGAGCACCGCGTCCAGCAGCGCATCGAGTTTCGACGCCCGTACAACGGTATCGAGCATCTTCGGCGAGCCATTGGACAGGATCGCCGTACGCATGCCGGCGCGCTTAAGCCGCTGCAGGACCTCGGGCACTTCGGGAAATGTCTCAAGCTCGAGGTAAAGCTGCATCAGCCGGTCGCGGAGACCGGCTCTGTCGAGCGAGAGCGTCTCCAACGCATAGTCGAGCGCGTCGCCGGTGACCTGCCAGAAGTCGGCGTGCAGACCCTGCACTGCCCGCAGCCACGTGTATTGCAGTTGCTTGTCACGCCAGAGCGTCGTCACGGGCCCGATCTTGTCGCTCGGTACCTCGCGGCAGTTGCGCGCGGCCGATGCAAAGTCGAATAGCGTGCCGTAGGCGTCGAACACACAAGCCCTGATGCCGGTCAGCGGAGCTTCAGCCATTCGCAAGTTTAGCCGCCCGCCAGGCAAAAGGAAAAGTCACGACTTGAATTTCGCGACCAACGCGTCTGTCCCACGGGCGAGCAAGCCGACGTCCGAGCCCACCGCGACGAACAACGCGCCGAGCTTGAGCCAACGTCGCGCGTGTTCCTCCGAGCTCGTAAGGATGCCCGGCGCTTTGCCGGTCCTGGCGATGCGAACAATCGCGTCGTCGATCACGGGCATGACTTTTTCATGTGCCACATCACCGAGATGCCCGATGGAGGCATGCAGGTCAGCCGGCCCGATGAAGATTCCGTCGACGCCATCGATCGCGGCGACCGCGTCGATATTCTTCAAGGCGGCCTCGGTCTCAAGCTGGATCAGAACGCAAATTTCGGCGTCGGCCTGCCTGAAATAGTCCTTGATGCGGCCGAAGCGGGTCGCACGCGTGGTGCCGGCCACGCCACGGACACCCGCGGTCGGATAACGTGCATAGGCCACCGCGTTCTTTGCCTCCTCCACGGTCGTCACTTGCGGAATCAACAGCGACTGAACGCCGAGGTCGAGGAAGCGCTTGATGACCACCATGTCGTTCCACGGCACGCGTACGATCGGCGTGGTCGGGTAGGCGGCGACCGCCTGGAGCTGGTGGAAGACTGTCTCGATGTCGGCGGGCGTGTGCTCGGTATCGATGAGAAACCAGTCGAAGCCCGCACCCGCAACCACCTCCGCGCTGTAGTGCGACGGGATGCTGCCCCAAAGGCCGATCTGCGGCTTGCCCGCGCGGATCGCCTGCTTGAAGCGGTTCTTCGGATTCTCCATTGCGGCGCTCAATAGCCGTAGAGCTTGGCCGGATTGTCGACGAGGACCTTCCTGCGAGTGGCCTCGTCGGGCACCCAATCGAGCAAGAGATCGAGAAGAACGGCGTCGTCGGGTTTCTTGTCTGCAGGCGGTGTCGGGTGCGGCCAGTTCGTGGCCCATACCATGCGCTCCGGGGCGAGTTTCACGAGCACCTTCGCTAGTGCTCCGACGTCGTCGTAGTGCGGCGGGCCGGCTTTCGACACTTCGTAGGCGGCGGATAGCTTCACCCAAGTGCGGCCGTTCTCCACGAGCCGCTTCAGCACAGCAAAGGCGGGATCGTCGATCGGGACCGGCTCGAGGAATTTTCCCACGTGATCGATTACGAGCGTCCCGGGGAGCCGCCTCAGAATTGCTTCGCGCTCCGGCAGCGTGCGCCCGTCGAGTTGAAGCTGGACGTGCCAGCCGTACGCGCCGACGCGGGCGGCCATGGTTTCGAGAATGTCCCAGGAGAGCGCACCGCCTGGCAGCATGAAGAAGCGGATGCCGCGGATCCCAAGCTTCGTGAGGCGTTCGAGTTCCTGGTCAGTGACGCTCGCGTCCACCACGGCGACGCCGCGCGAGCCTGGACCGAGTGCAGCCATGGCGTCGAGCGTGCAGGAATTGTCGGTGCCATAAGCGGTAGGCTGCACCACGACCGTACGTTCAATGCCGAGCCGCCTCCGGACGGCCTCATAGGCCGGGACGAGCGCATCGCCGTGGATGATTTTTGCTGTCGGAGCGAGCGGGTATCGCTTGTCGTAGACGTGCATGTGCGTATCGCACGTGCCCGGCGGCGCCTTGAGACGCGGCTTGCTGTTGCTCTCCGCTTGCATTGCTCTCCCCGACTTCACTCAATACGGCGCGCGCTCGATCCCGTTATCGAATTCCTGGCTGCAGAACGGCCCGCCTTCATACCAGTCACCGATCGGATCGGTCGGCAGCTTCGCTTGGCCGGCGAGTGCCGCGTCGCGATGCTCCTCCGAGCGACCCTCGGGCCGATAGCCGTAGCGGAACGCTGCGCTGTTGTCCCAGAATCCGCGATCGTTGTGGGACGCCCCGTAGAAAATCTCGTAGCGAATGTCCGGATGCTCGAAACCGATGCGGATGAGTTGCACGAGATCCTCGGGCTTGAGCCAGATCGACATACGGCGGCGGTCCACCGGCGCGTCGTCCACGTTGCCGATCCGGATACAGGTGACGCGGATGCCGTGTTTGAAGGCGTAGAGCGCGCCGACTGCTTCGCCGAATGCCTTGCTCAGACCGTAGCGCGTGTCCGGCCGAACGGGCTGCTCTACGCCGATCCGGCGCTGGCGCGGGTAAAAACCGACAACGTGATTGGAGGAGGCAAAGACGATCCGCTCGACACCGCTGCGACGCGCGGCCTCGAACAAATTGTAGCAGCCGACGATGTTGGAGTTGAGAATCGTGTCCCAGTGGCCTTCCACGGAAAAGCCGCCGAGGTGGACGATGCCGCGCATCCCGTCGACGGCCCTCTCCACGCTCTTCATATCGGCAAGGTCGGCGGCGACGAACTCCTCGTCGTCCGCGAGATTTGCCGGCGGGCGGACATCGCTCCAGCGTATGCGCGAATAGACGCCCTTCAGGAGCTTGCGCAGGCGCGTTCCGATTCCGCCTGAGGCACCCGTCACCAACACATTGTCCATGGTTGTCCCGCGTCAAGCGACGCCCGGCCTATACGTGGTCGAGCTTTTCAGAGAGTCGGCGATAGCGCTTACGGCTATTGAGCAAATGGCGTCGCATCGCCGCGCGCGCCTTGGCCACTTCACGCGCGCGAATCGCAAGAAAGATTTCACGGTGCTCTTTCTGCAATCGATCAAGATAGGCGCGACGCGTCTCGGTCGTCCCGGCTTCGGCGCGTATGGTCTGCCGCGGAATAATGAAGCGTCCGAGGAAATCGAGGAAGCGCGGAAACTGCGAATTGCCGGTGGCCGCGGCGATGCTGCGATGAAACGCGAAATCCTGATCGATCGCGTCCTCGTTGTTCGCGATCGCCTCCTCAATCGCGGCGAAGGCTTCGCCGATTCTCCGCAGCGCGTCGGCGGAGCCTCGTTCCGCGGCAAGACCCGCCGCTTCGATTTCAACGCCGGTGCGGAGCTCGGCCACGTCCAGCACTTCGCGCAGTGAGCGTTCATCGTCGATATTGAGACGGAATGGCCGATCAGCGCCGTCGGCCACGATCGTCCCGACGCCCTGGCGCGTCACGACGAGCCCTTCGGCGCGAAGCGCAGCCACCGCTTCCCGCACGACGGTGCGGCTCACGCCGGTCGCAGCGATCATCTCCTGCTCGGTCGGCAGCCGCGATCCCGACGGGATCTTGCCGCTCGTGATATCGGCGGTAAGCCGCTCAACCAGCTCCGAGGCGAGGCTGCGGGGCGGCGACAGCGGTCGAATCGCCGCCAATTTGCGAGGCGATTCTTTCGAGAGCGATCTCGACATGTTGCCTTCCCCGGAAGTCATAATATGATATGATGCCTATCACGCGCTCGGGGACGGATCAACACTAAGCGCGGCTTTGCGATCGCTCGCGAGGCGCAATCAGGGAGGTGTTTCAATGAAACGGCGTGACGTACTGAAGATCGGTGCCGCGACGGCGGCGCTCGCGCTCACCGGCGGGCTCGGTGCGCCCGCGCTTGCGCAACAGAAGCTCGTACTGAAAGCGACCGATGTGCATCCGCTCGGCTATCCCACGGTCGAGGCCGTGGTGCGCATGGGCAAGAAGCTCGAGGACGCGACCAAGGGCCGCCTCAGCATTCAGATGTACCCGTCGATGCAACTCGGCGGCGAGAAGGAAATGATCGAGCAGGCGCAGGTCGGAGCGCTCGCCTTCGCACGCATCAGCGTTGGACCGATGGGTCCGATCGTGCCTGAACTCAACGTGTTCAACCTGCCGTTCATGTTCCGCGACACCGCGCACATGGAAAAGGTAATCGACGGTCCAATCGGCGACGAGATGCTGAAGAAGCTATCCGACAACCCGAAGGCCGGCTTGATCGGTCTGTGCTGGATGAACGCGGGAACGCGCAATGTCTACAACAGCAAGAAGCCCATTCGCACGATCGAAGACCTCAAGGGCCTCAAGATCCGCATGATGGGCAACCCGGTGTTCGTCGACAGCATGAATGCGCTCGGCGGCAACGGCGTCGCGATGGGGTACGACCAGTTGATCAACGCGCTGCAGACCGGCGTCGTCGACGGCGCGGAAAACAACTACCCGAGCTACGCGAGCGGTCAGCACTACCGCTATGCCAAGCACTATTCGCTCACCGAGCACCTGATGATCCCTGAGATTCTCGTGTTCTCGAAGAAGACCTGGGAATCGCTCTCGAAGGAGGATCAGGCGCTGCTCACCAAGCTCGCCAAGGAAGCGCAGCAGGAGCAGCGCAAGCTCTGGTACGAGGCGGAAGAGAAGTCGATCAAGCAGATCAAGGACGCGGGCGTCGACATCATCAAGATCGCCGACAAGAAGCCGTTCCAGGCCGCGGTCAAGCCCGTGTGGGATAAGTACGGCGGCCAGCACGCCGCGCTCATCCAGCGCATTCAAGACGTGAAGTAAGGTATCCTCGCGAAGAGCGAAGGCCGGCGGCCAGCCAACGGCGCTGCCGGCCTCTCCTTGTCGGGGACGGGCGAGCATGAAGCAGCAGTACATTCGAGCGATGGACGCGCTGCACGCGTTGTGCATGGCGATCGCGGGCGTCTGCCTCGTCGTCATCACGCTCATCATCCCGTGGGGCGTATTCACCCGCTATGTGTTGAATAGCGCGGCCTCGTGGCCGGAGCCGATGGCCGTCCTTCTGATGGTCTGGTTCTCGTTCATGTCGGCGGCGGTCTGCTACCGCGAGAACCTGCACATCGGCGTCGGACTCCTGCCGGCGGCGCTCACCGGCACGCGTCGACTGCTTCTCGGTCTTGTCGTCGAGGCGGCAATGATCGGGATCAGCCTGTTCATGCTCTACTACGGCGTCCGACTCGTGCAGGCGACCTGGTATCAGGTCATTGCCGACTTCCCGATCATTTCGACCGGCATCGCCTACCTGCCCGTGCCGGCCGGCGGCGCGGTCGTCGGATTGTTCGTCATCGAGCGCATCTGGACGGGAAACTTCTTCGAAGCCCCGGACGGGCAGACGATCACAACTGCACTCGAGTAGCTGCGAACCGGACAACCCAAGGCCATGGACCTCGTCGTTCTGATCGGCAGTTTTTCGGTGCTGTGCCTGCTGGGCGTACCGGTCGCCTTTGCGCTCGGCCTCGCGGCGATCGTCGCGGCGCTCTATGTCGGCATTCCGCTGGAAGCGGTGATGATCAAGACATCGGACGGCACCGACGACTTCGCACTTCTCGCGATCCCGTTCTTCATCCTGGCGGGCGCCATCATGGCCGAGGGCGGGATGGCCGAGCGCCTCGTCAACCTCGCGAAGGTGTTCGTCGGCTTCATCCGCGGCGGGCTCGCGCTCGTCAATATTCTCGCGTCGACCTTCTTCGGCTGCATCTCGGGATCCTCGGTGGCCGACACCGCCTCGATCGGCTCGGTGATGATCCCGCAGATGGTCAAGAACGGCTATCCGCGCCTGTTCGCGGTGAACGTCACGATCGCCGGGTCGCTGCAGCCGTTGATGCTTCCCCCGTCGCACAACGCCGTCATTTATTCGCTCGCTGCCGGCGGCACGATCTCGATCGCACATCTGTTCATTGCCGGCATCATTCCCGGCTTGATGCTCGGCCTGTCCTTGATGGGCCTCTGCCTCATCACGGCGCAGCGGCAGAAATTCCCCAAAGGCGAACTGATCGGCCCGCGGCGGGCAATCAAGATCGCGATCGAGGCGTTCTGGGGCCTGCTCACCGTCTTCATCATCCTCGGCGGCATTCTGAGCGGCATCTTCACGCCGACGGAGTCGGCGTCGGTCGCCTGCATCTATGCGTTCCTCGTGACGATGTTCATTTATCGCGACTACAAATGGCGCGAGCTCCCGCTCATGATCAAACGGGTCGTCCGCACCGTCGGCATGGTCATGATCATGATCGGGTTCTCGGTGGCGTTCGGCTACATGATGACGATCATGCAAGTCGCCGCCAAGTCGACGGATTTCTTCCTTTCGATATCGGAGAGCAAATACGTCTTCCTGCTGCTCGTGAACGTACTGCTGCTCGTGCTCGGCACGTTCATGGACCTTGCGCCGATGCTGCTCATCTGCACGCCCATCTTCCTGCCGGTGATCAAGCAGTTCGGGATCGACCCGGTGCACTTCGGCATGATCATGATTTTGAATCTCGGCATCGGCCTGCTCACGCCGCCGGTGGGGCCGACACTCGCGGTCGGCTGCGCCATCGGTCGAGTGTCGATGGAAGCCGTATCGAAGAGCATCCTGCCCTTCTACGTGCCGATGCTGATCGTGCTCGTGCTGGTAACCTATATTCCCGAGCTTTCGCTGTGGCTCCCGCGCCTCATTCTCGACTAGCGATCAGCACACGCTATTGTAGCGCTCGATGCAGGTCTTGATGACCTCGTCGCCAGGCCGCTTCCACCAATCGGTTGATAGAATCTCGACCTCCTGCGGGCCGGTGTATCCGGCCGCCTCGATCTCGGCGCGAATGCGGCGCAAGTCGATCACGCCATCGCCCATCATGCCGCGGTCGAGGAGCAGGTCTTTCGTCGGCACGAGCCAGTCGCAGATGTGGTGCGCGAGGATGCGCTTGCTCCGGCCCGCGCGCGCGATCTGTGCCTCGAAATCGGGATCCCACCAAAGGTGATAGACGTCGATGACGACGCCCACGTCGTCACCGATCGCATCGCACATGTTGAGCGCCTGACCGAGCGTGTTCACGCAGGCACGATCGGCGGCGTACATCGGATGCAGCGGTTCGATCCCAAGCGGCACGCCGACGGAACGCGCGTGAGCGCGGCAGGCGTCGATGCCATCCACCACCATCTTGCGGGCGCTGGCGATGTCGCGCGAACCCGGCGCGAGGCCCCCGACCACAAGTACCAGGCACTGGGCGCCGATCGCCGCGGCCTCATCGAGCGCGCGCTTGTTATCGTCGATCGCAGCGGAGCGGCCCTTGGCGTCAACAGCCGGAAAAAATCCGCCGCGGCAGTAGCCGGTGACGCGCATGCCGTTGTCCTTGATGATGCGTGCTGATTCCGCGAGGCCGATCTTCGCCACCTGATCGCGCCACGGATCGATCATGGAAATGCCGTGCCGCCGGCATGCCTCCACCGCCTCGCGCAAGTTCCATTGCTCGCGCACGGTGGCGAGATTGATGGAGAGCCCTTCGGTGCGCATGCGCTATTCCCCCGGATTCGATTCGGTCATCGCGTCGAAGTCCGGCATTGGCCCAACCGCAAGCCCTGTCGTTTCATGCAACGAACCGAGAGACACCCGGCCGTTGCGGATCGCAAGACCGACGCGCCCGCTGGCCCGTGCGTAGAGTTCGGGATGCGCACGGAGAAAAGCTGTCTGCTCGTCGTCCGATGCGCCCGCCATGCCGTCAACATAGTGGTGCCCGTTGCGCTCGACATGGGCGGCGCCAACGAGGAGCGCCTGTGCGAAGTCCTGCTGAACCGCAACACCGCTTTGCGTCGTCAGGTCCTCGGCGGACATGAAAAAACGCCCGCCGGGTGCTTCCGCATTCCACTTTGCGACGCGCGCTCGGTTCAGGAGTGCCCGGTAGAGACCCTTGCAGGCTTTCGATGAAACTCCCGTGTAGCCCAGCTTGCGGGCACGCGGAAAGGTTTCAATGTCCGCGTCGGACTCGTCGATCTCGAGGGGTATGTCGCGCGCGAGTGATTCAACCGGTGCGGCAAGCGCGCGGGTGCGGACGATCGGCTGCTCGACGAACAGGATCGACGACTTCAATCGGGCGAGCCGCCGCTCAGTGCCGATGCGGCGCCACAGCTCGGCCGCGGCGTCTGCGTCGTCAAATTGCTCGTTGCCATCGAGCGTTGCCAAGTAGGGATCGGACGCCCGATCGAGTACGGCCGCGATCCGCGAAAGACGATCGATATCGTCATCGAGATCGCCGGCGACCTTGAGCTTGAAGTAGGTGTGGCCGTAGGCGGCGATCGCGGCTTCAAGACTTTCCGGCAGGCCATCGTTCAGGCGACTTACCCCGAGTTCGGAATCGGTCAGCGCGTCGAGCAGGCCCACGGTATGACGGACGTGGATGGAGTGGGCGGGTTGGATCGCGGCGAGAAATCGGCCGATATCGAAATCCTCCAGATCGGGCGCGGTGTTCGCGTTCAATCCGATCCAGTTCGCGCGTATGAGCGAAAAAATGTCCTGCGCCAGGATTCGGCCAAGCGCATCGAGAATCGCGCGGTCAATCAGGGCCAGGCCGAAGGATGCGATCAATCCGCCGAGCCCTTCGCGCGCGCAGGCGGCGTGATGCGCGGCCTCAATCGCGACGGAGAGGCCGAAGGCTGTGGCTTCGCCCGCGTGCAAGAGCGCGCCGCGGGCCAGCACGAGCGAGCGGCGCAACTGATCGAAATTCTGCTCGTGCGTGAGCTCCGGCGACTTATCGAACCATTTGGGAACGAGAAGCTCGGCCGAGACGCCCTCGCCTTCCCGGCCGTCATCGACGCGAATGCGTGCTCGCACGAAGACTTGGGGCGCTTGCGTAAGTGTGACGACACCGAAACGGAACGGCAGCCGTAGGCGCACCGGACGCTCGTAAAACCTCGCCTCAATGAGGCGCAGGTGAGGCAAATCCCGCGTCACGGCGCGGCGTCCCAGCGCATCAGCCGCGTCGCAGCGCGCCGTACCGGCGGCAAGGCAAACAGGATGATCAGGAGCGTCGTGATCCAGAGCACTGCACTGATCGGACGCGTGAAGAATGGTGTCAGATCGCCGTCAGCAAGCACCAGTGCACGGCGCAGATTCTTGTCGAGAATGTCACCGAGGATGATGCCAAGCACAAGTGGCGCCATCGGATACTTCATCTCGCGCAAGGCAAAACCGAGGAGACCGAAGAACACCATGACGTAGACGTCGAACAGTCGTTGCGTAATTGCATAAGGCCCGATCACGCACAGTACGAACACGATCGGCATCAGTCGTTCGCGCGGCACCCGCAGGATCGTGAGCAGCGGCCGCGTGAGCGCAATGCCGAGGATTCCCATGGCGATCGTCGCGAGAACAACCATCCATACGACCTGAAACACGAAGTCAGGCGCCTCGATCATGATGAGCGGACCGGGCCGGATGCCATGGATGAACATCGCGGCGAGCAGCACGGCGGCCGGCGCTGAGCCCGGAATGGCGAGCGTGAGCGCCGGAATCAGCGCCCCAGGGATCGCGGCGTTGTTGCCGGTCTCCGCCGCGATCAGGCCCTCCTTCGAGCCCTTGCCGAATAATTCTTGCTCCTTGCTCGCGCGGCGCGCGGCGGCGTAGGAAATCCACGCGCCGATGTCCTCGCCGACGCCGGGGATAATGCCGACAATCGTGCCAATCAGTCCGGAGCGGGCGATCGTGCGCTTGTAGTGCCACATTGTCCGGAGGCTCGGCACCACGCGATCGACCGCTTTCGTGGCCATCTCCGCCGCCCGTCCCTTCATTACGGCCATTACTTCGGCCAGGCCGAAGGCGCCGACGAGCGCCGGGATGAGCCCGATGCCGCCCGAGAGCTCAGCCGTGCCGAAGCTGAAACGATCGACGGCGTGAATGCCTTCCTGGCCGATCATTGCAACGAGCAGTCCGAGGAAGCCTGCAATCCAGCCTTTGAGCGCGTCCTCGAAAGAGGTCATATGGCCGGCAATGACGACGCCGAAGATCGCAAGCCAGAAATATTCATAAGAGCCGAAGCTCAAGGCAAATTCAGCGAGCAGCGGCGCAATTGCCGCGAGAAACAGGACACCGATCATCGTCCCAACCACCGAGGCGCTGGTGGCAAGACCCATCGCCTCGCCGGCGAGCCCTTTGCGCGCGAGCGGAAAACCATCGAGCGTCGTTGCGGCATTCGCGGGCGTGCCGGGGATATTGAGGAGAATCGCGGAGCGCGAGCCGCCGTAGATCGCGCCAACGTAGACCGAGATGAGGACGAGCAGCGCCTGCTCGGGCGCCATCTTGTATGTAAGCGTCGTGAGCAGCGCGACACCCATGGTGGCAGTGAGGCCCGGCAGCGCGCCGATCACGATGCCGATGAGTGTCGCCCAGATCACGTTGAGCAGCGTCGCCGCATTCGCGAACGTCGCGAACGCTCCGGCCAGATGGGTCAAGCCGTCAAGCATGAGGCCTGCCTGCACCGCTCATGGCAAGCGCACCAGGAACAACTGATCGAACGCGTACGGGATCACCACCATGGAAACGATCGCGATGACCGCGGCCACGGCGAGCTTGCGCACGCTGGCGCGCCTGTCATCCTGCGGATGCCACTCAAACGCAGCGATGAAGACGAAGACGAACAGGCCCGTCGCAAACCAAAAAGGAATGCGGCCCACGAGCAACACTGCATAGACCACGCACAACCCGGTGCAGAGAAAGAGACGGCGCATCGAGGCGCGTGCTTCCGCCACATCGTCCGCGCCCAGGCCACTACGCGCGCGCAGGGCTCCGGCGAAGAGCGAACGCAGCGCAAGTACGCCGCCGAGCAACGCAACGACGACCCCGAGCATACCTGGCACGAGCCCCGGCACGGTCCACGGATTGATGCGCCGCTCCTCGAGGCGAGGCATGCCGTAGGATTCGGCGAGCACCCATAGCCCGAAAATCACGAGCACGACGCCCGTGACGAGGTCGGCTCGCGCGAGCGGTCTAGTCTGCATCGTCTGCAAAGAGCAGGTGATGAGGCGCCGCGGATCGAATGCGATCCGCGACGCCGACTACTTCATATGACTCAGCGCGGAATGCCGACGCTGGCGGGATCGACCTTGGCTTCCTTGCGGTCGTAGAGCCCCCAGGCGAATTCCTTGATCGCCGGCATTACCGCCTTCTTGGCCGCGTCGCCGCGCACCACAGCGACAATCGCGCCGCGGCTTGTGGCGTACTTCTTCAGCGCATCGGACTTCGCGATGTTGTCGTCCCAGATCTTGTCGAGGGTCTTCAGCACCGCGTCCGGCGTGCCCTTCGGCACGAAGATACCGAAGTAGTTGTCGGTCGCCGGGAACTTCGGGATCACCTTGGTGATAGGCGGAATCTCGGGAACGCCTTCAAGATTGAGCGGCTTCGTGCCGACCACCGCGAGCGGGCGAATACGGCCGGCGCGGATCATCTCCGCCTGTTCCACCGCCAGTTGGGTCGTGACCTGGGTCTCCCCGCCGGCGGTCGCGATTACAGCCGGGTTGCCGCCATCATAGGTGACGTGGCGTGCCTTTACGCCGGCACCGCTCGAGAATGCGCCGAGGGCCGCGCCGCCCGATGAGTTGATGCCGGCCGTCGCGACAGTAATCGTCTCGGGCTTTTCCTTCATCGCCTTGACGAGGTCTTCCAGTGTCTTGAACGGCGTATTCGGGTTCACGCCGATCACCGACGAATTGATCACCGCGAGGTAGAGATGCCAGTCATCGAGCTTGGTGTTGAGGACGCCCGTCACCGCGTAGGTGCCTACGTCCTTCGCCGCGCCCGAAGCCCACATGTGGCCGTCCTTTGGCGCCTCGAACACG
This sequence comes from Xanthobacteraceae bacterium, assembly GCA_036556265.1. Lineage (GTDB taxonomy): Bacteria > Pseudomonadota > Alphaproteobacteria > Rhizobiales > Xanthobacteraceae > JAUSIF01. The sequence continues at coordinate 18,150 of DATBJU010000177.1, forward strand.
GACTTGGTGCCGATGGAGCCGGACGCGCCGGGCTGATTGACGATCACTACGGTCTGTCCGAGCGGGCCTTCCATTTCCTTGGCGAGCAGGCGCACGACCTGGTCGGTGGAGCCGCCAGCGCCCCAGGGCACGACGATCGTTACCGGTTTCGTCGGCTTCCATTGCGCCTGGGCCGCGCCGGAGAATCCGACCGCGGCGGCAAGCGCCAGTATGATGATGCGAAGCATGGGTTCCTCCTTGTTCTGCTTCAACGTTTCGTACGCCGGGCTCTTGCGGCCGGCTTGATGAACGCGCGGCTCAGGCAAAACCGTGAACCGCGAGCAACTTGGTCATGCGCGCCGCGGCCCGGTCGGGGTCGTGCAGAACGCGCGCCTTGTCGGCGAGCCGGAAGAGCTCGGCAAGATGCAAAATCGATCGCGCGCTCTCCTGACCGCCGATCATCACAAAGTGCTCTTGCAAGCCATTGAGCCAGGCAAGGAACACGACGCCGGTCTTATAGAAGCGCGTGGGCTCGCGAAAGATGTGACGCGAGAGCGGCACCGTGGGCTCGAGTACGCCGTGGAAGCCCTGAATGTCGCCCTTCGCGAGCCGGGCGAGGCCGGCCGAAGCGGCAGGCGCAATGGCGTCGAAAATTCCGAGCAGCGCGTCGGAGTAGCCTTCGTCGTCTCCGGCGATCAGCTCCGCGTAATTGAAGTCGTCGCCTGTGTACATGCGGACGCCGGCCGGCAGGCGGCGCCGCATCGCGATCTCTTTGTCCTTCGACAGCAGCGAGATTTTCACGCCATCTACTTTGGCGGCGTTTGCCTCAATGATCTCGAGGCACGTATCCATCGCCGCCATGTGATCGGTGGCGCCCCAGTAACCGGCGAGAGCGGGGTCGAACATTTCGCCGAGCCAGTGCAGGATCACCGGCTCCCTCACCTGACGAAGGATGCGGCCATAGACCCGCGTATAGTCGGCGGGTGACTTAGCCACTGCGGCGAGTGCGCGGCTCGCCATGACGATGAGCCGGCCGCCCATTCCTTCCACCGCCTCGATTTGCTCCTCGTACGCGCGGATCACGGCGTCGATCGTAACGTCGGGGCGAGGCGCGATATGGTCGGTACCAACGCCGCAGGCGATCTTCACGCCCGGCCTGCCCTTGGCGGCGTCGAGCGCGCGACGGATCAACTCGCGCGCTTCGTTCCAGCCGAGGCCCATGCCGCGCTGCGCCGTATCCATGGACTCGGCAACGCCGAGACCGAGATCCCATAGATATTGCCGAAAGGCGATCGTGCGGTCCCAGTCGATCGAGGCGTCAAGCCACGGATCGTTGTCCGCGAGCGGATCGGCGACAACGTGCGCGGCGGCGAAGGCGACGCGGTTGAAGCTCCGCGTCTCTTGCTTGGAAGGAAACACGATCGGCTCGCCCGTGGTGTACGGGACAAACGTTCGATCCTTCGTCGGGAGCGAGATCGTGGCCATCAGATCTTCAGCGCCGGCACGTCGAGCCAGCGGCGCTCCTTCCAGCTTTGCAGCCCAAGCTCGGCGAGCTGCACGCCCTTCGCGGCTTCGACCAGATCATGCTTCCATGGCGCGTCGGCGCAAACGTGGCGAATGAAATCCTCCCACTGGACTTTGAAGCCGTTGTCGTGGGTGACATTGTCCGGCACTTCGTCCCACTGCGCGTAGAAGTTCATCTTCTGTGGTTCGTCCGGGTTCCATACGGGGCGCGGCGTGTTCACGCGCGATTGTGTCCAGCAGCGCGTGAGCCCGGCGACCGCGGATCCATGGGTGCCGTCGGCCTGAAACACGACGAGGTCGTCGCGACGCAGACGCACGGCCCAGGACGAATTGAACTGGGCGATCACCCCGCCTTCCAACTCGAACGTCGCATAGGCCGCATCGTCCACGTCGGCCTTGTATGCGTTGCCCTTCTCATCGACGCGGGTTTGGATGTGGTTTGCGCCGAGACAGCTCACCGCCTTCACCGGTGCAAACACGTGATCGAGCACATAGCGCCAGTGGCAGAGCATATCCAGAATGATCCCGCCGCCCTCGGCGCGCTTGTAGTTCCAGCTCGGCCGCTGCGCAGGAACGCCCCAGTCGCCCTCGAATACCCAATAGCCGAACTCGCAGCGCACGGAGAGCAGCCGACCGAAAAAGCCCGAATCGCGCAGCATCTGCATCTTGCGCAAGCCCGGCAGAAACAACTTGTCCTGCACGACACCGTGCTTGATGCCGTTCCTGCTTTTCGCGAACTTTGCGAGCTTTACTGCCTTGTCGAGCGTGTCGGCAACGGGCTTCTCGCAGTAGACGTGCTTTCCCGCTTCGATCGCGCGCGTGACAAGGTCGGCGCGCATTTGGGTCGTGCCGGCATCAAAAAAGATCTCGTCCCTGGGATTTTTCAATGCGGCGCCGAGATCTCCGCTGTGGCGCTCGATCCCGTGCTCGCGCGCGAGCGCCGCCACTTTCTCCGCGTTGCGCCCCACGAGGATCGGATCCGGGATCACGCGGTCGCCGTTTGGGAGTGCGACACCGCCCTGCTTTCGGATCGCGAGGATCGAGCGGATCAGGTGCTGGTTCAGGCCCATGCGCCCGGTGACGCCGTGCATAATGATGCCGAGCGAACGCGTGGCCACGCTTTCCTCCCCGACTCTTTTTCATTGCGCGCGCGGTTCGGCGGCCGACGCGCGGTAAGTAACCAGTTGGTTACAACTGCATCATGGCGCGTTTGCCGCGTCAAGAGTGCGAGCCCCAACGATTTGTTTCCTCGACTCAAACGGGCAACCCAGCGCTTCCCTTTGGGAAGCTATTGAAAGCAAATGTTTTTATTTGCAATTGCAAGTCATTTGCAATAGTTTAGACTGGCTGTCGGACCTTTCGGAAGCGAATAAATGTTGCAGATCGTGACGGCAAAACCGGCCAACCCCGCGACCGTCGCCGGCGGTTGGCGGCGTGAACGCGGCCGGCCGTCGCTCGCCGAAGTATTCGGCTCGATCCGCACGCGGCCGACCGGGCCGCTCTGGAAAAAGCTCGTCGCGTTTCTCGGCCCGGGATACCTCGTCGCCGTCGGCTACATGGATCCGGGCAACTGGGCGACGTCGCTCGCCGGCGGCTCGAAGTTCGGTTACGCCCTGCTTACGATCGCGCTCCTCTCCAACATCATGGCGATCATCCTGCAGGCGCTGTGCGCACGGCTTGGCATTGCCGGCGGCCGCGATCTTGCGCAAGCCTGCAGCGACGCCTTTCCGCGCGTGGTCGCCTACCCGCTATGGCTGCTAGCCGAAATCGCAATCTGCGCGACCGATCTGGCCGAAGTCATCGGCACGGCGATCGGGCTCAACCTCTTGTTCGGAGTGCCGCTCGAGCTCGGCGTCTTGATCACGGCGCTCGACGTTTTCCTGATCCTGTGGTTGCAGAATCTCGGCTTCCGCTGGATCGAGGCGCTCATCGTAACGTTGCTGGGCGTGATCGCAGTTTCCTTCACGATTCAGATTGCTCTCGCCGATCCCGACTGGGGCGGCGTGATCCGCGGTTTCGCTCCGACCACGGACATCGTCACCAACCCGGACATGCTCTATCTCGCCCTCGGCATCCTGGGCGCGACGGTGATGCCGCACAATCTGTATCTGCACTCCGGCGTCGTGCAGACGCGGCGCTTCGGAACGAGCACCGGCGAGAAGCGCGAAGCGATCAAGCTCGCGACGATCGACTCCACGATCGCTCTGATGTTCGCGCTTCTCATCAATGCGTCGATCCTGATTCTTGCCGCCGCCACGTTCAACAAGACCGGACAAACCGAAGTGGCCGAGCTCGGCGAAGTGCATTCGTTCCTCGCGCCATTACTCGGCTCGGCGATCGCGCCGACCCTGTTCGGCATCGCTCTGTTGTCTTGCGGAATCAACTCAACGGTGACGGCGACCCTTGCCGGTCAGATCGTGATGGAGGGTTTCCTGGACATTCGCCTGCCCGGTTGGGCGCGCCGGCTGATGACGCGCGGCATCGCGATCATACCGGCGGCGATCGTGACCATCTGGTATGGCGAAGAGGGCACGGCCAAGCTCCTCATCCTTAGTCAGGTGATACTGAGCTTGCAGCTCTCGTTTGCGGTCGTTCCGCTCGTCATGTTCACTGCCGACCGGCGAAAGCTCGGCGAACTCATCGCGCCGCGATGGCTGACCGTGGTCGCCGCGATCACGGCGGCGATCATTATCGTGCTGAATGCGAAGCTTCTGATCGACTTCGTGATCGGCTAGGCCGACAGGCGCGCGAGCCGACTTGCGGAATCTGGATTGACGGCGCCTCGCGGCACCCGTCCCGCGAGCAACTCCGCAACCTGCCGTACCGTCTCGAGCGCCTGATGTTCGATCGCTTCGGGGGTGAGCCCGGCGATGTGCGGTGTTGCGATCACGTCGGCGCGCGATGCGAGCGCAGAAGACGGCATCTGATCGGGGGCCCGGCCGACATCCATTGCCGCGCCCGCGATCTGACCCGCGTCGAGCGCACGGCTCAGCGCCGTCTCATCGACCAGGTTGCCACGCGATAAATTGATGAAGAAGGCCGAGCGCTTCATTCGAGCAAAAGCCCCTCCATTCATGAGGTTTTCGGTTTCCTCGCTCGCCAGCGCGAGGCACACGACGAAATCGGATTCCGCGAGAAGCCTTGCGAGCTCGACCTTGATAAAGGCCGGGTTCTCCACCGATTGGTACGGGTCGGCGACAAGCACGCGCATCCCGAGCGCGAGGCCCAGCGGCGCTAGGTATCGTCCGATCGCCCCGTAACCGATGATGCCAAGGGTCGAACCCTTGAGCTGGCGGCCCATCTTCACCTCCGGCGCGCGACCTGCGCGATAGGCCAGCACCGCGCCCGATACGCCGCGCGACAGGTCCACCATCATACCGACCGCCATTTCCGCGACGGAAGCGGCAAATCCCGGACCCGCGCGCGTCACGAGCACGCCCGCCGCGCTCGCCGCGTCCACGTCGATATTGCGGATATCGACGGCGCAGCGGAGAAAGGCGGCTACGTCGTCGGCTTGGCGGAAGAATTCGGCAGGCGCCGCAGTCTGCCGATCGGAGACGACGACCTCGCAGCCGCGCGCCGCGCTGGCCAGAGCCGCGGCGTCGAGCACGACGCCGGTCTGGTTGGTCCGTACCTCTGCGAGCTTGCGTAGCCCGGCGAGCGCACGCTCGCCGTAGTAATTCTGCAGCATGTCGGGAACGTGGGTGAGAAAAATTCGCGGCATCGTCCGATGCGTCGCCTATGGCTTCAGATAGGCGAGCACCACCTCGACAATGTGACGGCCACGCGCAGCAAGGTTTGCGGGTGCCGCGAGGTCGCGTCCGAAGATCGTTGACAGCGTGAAGCGATTCGACATGTAGAAAAAGCCGAGCGCGGCAATAGAGATGTAGAGATCCACCGGATCGACGCCGCGGCGAAAAGTTCCTTGTTTTGCGCCGCGCTCCAGGAGACCCGCGATCATGCCGACGAGCGGTGAGTGCAGGTCGCGAATCTTCTTCGATCTCTTGAGATAAGACGCGCGGTGCAGGTTCTCGGTACTCAGCAGGCTCAAGAATTCCGGATGATCGATGAAGTATTGCCACGTAAAGAGCACCAGCTCGCGCATACCCTCGACGGGATCCTTATCGGCGAGGTGCAAGCCGAGTTCCGCGGTCCGGATGCCGGAATAAGCCGTCTCCAGCACGGCAAGGTAAAGGCCCTCCTTGTCGCCGAAGTAATGGTAGATCATCCGTTTGTTGACGCGGGCACGGTGCGCGATCTCATCGACCCTGGCCCCGCCGAGGCCCTTCGCCGTGAACTCTGCCGTCGCTGCGGCGAGAATTTGCGCCTGCGTGCGCTCCGGATCGCGTGAGCTTGCCGCAGTGTTGCGGGCGGGTTTCGGCTTTTCCAGGCGTGCTTCCACGTTTCGCCCTCGCGGCGGCAAGCGCCCTAGCGCGATTGCCGATGGCCGACAACCAGGCTGGTTCTGGGGGCCACGCGCTCGATCCGCCCGCAAGGCATCCAGAGTGCGGAACGTTGCCGATGCCACCGCCGCAATCCGGGCATTCGGGCCAACGGCGGCCATACCCTCCGAAAAGCCGCGCCTGGACTACGGAGGTCCTATTTTGTTTCGGCGAAATCGGCTGTCTTCTCCTGCGCATGCCTGCACCTATTCCTAAATTGATCGTTTTCGTAAATGATGCAAGCGTGTCGCTCGGGAGGAAATTCCATGCCCGAAGGCGCCTCCGCGCTGGAAATGGTGCTGACCGGCGACGCCAAGCTCTACGCCATTGTTGGGCTGTCGCTCTACATCAGCGTTTCCGCCGTCGCCCTCGCGGCCGTTGTCGGCTTCCCGCTCGGCGCCCTCCTTGCGCTCGTCCGCTTTCCCGGACGCGACCCGTTCGTAGTGGTCATCAACTCTTTCATGGGCCTGCCGCCGGTGGTGGTTGGCCTCGCGGTCTTTCTCCTGCTTTCGCGCTCCGGCCCGCTCGGTTTTCTCGGAATCTTGTTCACGCCGCGCGCGATGATCTTTGCCCAGGCACTGCTGGTGCTGCCGATCATCGCCGCGCTTGCGCGACAGACGATCGAGGATCTCTGGGTCGAGTATCGCGATGAACTCACCGCCATGCGCGTTGGGGCGGCGGCTCGCGTCGCGACCCTGCTGTGGGACGGGCGCTTCAGCCTGGTGACGACATTGCTCGCCGGCTTCGGACGTGCGGCCGCAGAGGTCGGCACCGTGATGATCGTTGGCGGCAACATCGACGGGTTCACGCGCACAATGACGACCGCGATCGCGCTCGAAACATCGAAGGGCGACCTGCCGCTCGCAATGGGACTTGGCCTTGTGCTCATCACGCTCGTGATCGGCGTAAACGCGATCGCCTGGGCTGTCCGGCATTACGGCGAGCTGAGCGCCGGGTGACTGCGATGCACGGAACCATGTCGGAATTGCCGATCTTGTTCGAGGCGGCGACCGTGCGTGCCGGTCCGATCACAATCCTCGACGAAATCTCGCTCTCGATCGTGCCCGGGGCCCCGACCGTGCTCGTTGGTCCAAACGGATCAGGCAAGAGCACGCTCATACGACTCGGGATGGCGCTCGTGCAGCCTAGTTCCGGCCGCGTAAATTGGGGCGGGCGCGAAGCCGCTACCGGCGAGCGACGGGCAATGGTGTTTCAGCGTCCGGTGATGTTGCGCCGGACAACCGCCGACAACGTCGCCTATGCGCTCGCGTCACGCGGGCTCGCCCGACGAGAGCACCCGGAACGCGTTGGTGCGCTGCTCGAACGCGTTGGGCTCGCTCACCTTGCCGACCGTCCAGCGCGAAGGCTTTCCGGTGGCGAACAGCAGCGACTGGCGCTTGCTCGCGCGCTCGCACGTGATCCCGAAGTCCTGTTCCTCGACGAACCGACGGCGAGCCTGGATCCGGCCTCGACCAAAGCGGTCGAGGACATCGTGCGCGCAACCGCGGCTTCTGGCGTAAAGATCGTCATGGCGACGCACGACCTCGGCCAGGCGCGCCGCCTCGCTGGCGACATCGTGTTTCTGGTGCGCGGCCGCGTCTGCGAGCACACGCTGGCAGAAAAATTCTTCACCTCACCCGCAACGGCCGAGGCCGCCGCCTTCATGCGCGGCGACCTCGTGATCTGACAATCAAGGAGGAGAGTATGCTTAGCCGCCGTTTCATTCTTGGCGTTGCCGTCGTCGCAGCGACAGCGTTTTCCGGGACCGCGATTGCCCAGGAAAAGTCGATCGTCGTGTCGTCAACGACCTCGACCACCGACTCCGGTCTGTTCAATCACCTACTTCCATTGTTCAAGCAGAAGACCGGCATCGACGTGAAGGTCGTGTCGCAGGGCACCGGCCAGGCGCTCGACACCGGCCGGCGCGGTGATTCGGACGTGGTGTTCGTGCACGCGAAGGGGCTGGAAGAGACGTTCGTCGCGGAAGGCTCGGGCGTGAAGCGTTTCCCGGTGATGTACAACGATTTCGTACTGATCGGACCGAAGTCGGATCCAGCGGGGATCAAAGGCTCGAAGGACATCGCCGCCGCGCTGAAAACGATCAAAGCGAAGAGCTCGCCGTTCATCTCGCGCGGCGACAAGTCCGGGACACATACCGCGGAGCTCAATCTCTGGAAGCTGACCGGCGTCGACATCGCAAAGGATAAAGGCGACTGGTACAAGGAAATCGGCCAGGGAATGGGCGCCGCGCTGAATACCGCTTCGGCTTCGAACGGGTATGTGCTTTCCGATCGAGGCAGCTGGCTCAACTTCAAGAATCGGGGCGACCTCGAAATCGTCGTCGCGGGCGACAAGCGGCTGTTCAATCAATACGGGGTGATCCTCGTGAACCCCGAGAAGCACAAGCACGTCAAGAAGGAGCTGGGCCAAGCCTTCATCGATTGGCTGGTGTCGCCGGAAGGCCAGAAGGCGATCTCCGACTACAAGATCAACGGGCAACCGCTGTTCTTCCCGAACGCGGGCGCGCCCGGGGCTTGAACGTAAGTGAGATACTGCGCGCTCGTGGGCCCAAGAGGGTGACTGGCCGACTAGCGAGGGAACTGCTCGATCAGGTCGACACGGTTCGGATAGAAGGCGAGATAGCTCTTGATCGGCGCAACCGCTTCGTAGGGCGCCTCGTACGTCCAGACAGCATTCTCGGAGATGCGATCGCCAACGTGAATGGAAAAATAGGACGCGTCCCCTTTGTACGGGCAGTAGGTGGCATGAGGTGTGCGCACCAGCAACGACTGGTCCGCATCTTCGCGCGGAACGTCGAGCACGATCGGATATCCGCCTTCCCGCATTGCGAGCGCGCGCGTGGTCTCGGCGACGATGCGGCCGTTGAAGGTCACACGCACCCGTCCGGAATGGAGCGCGAGCGCAATCGGGTGGTCGGGTCCGGGAATTTTTACCGGCTTCTGCATCGAGCCGATTCCTCCACCGTTATGGACGGTTTCACCTCTCAGCAACCGCATCGCCAAGCCGAATGCAATCAAAAGCTTCGCGAGCGATTCCGGTTGACGAGCGGCTTTGGGTCGTGAGACTCGCGCTGAGCCCAAGAGCAACCATGGCCGACACCGTAAACGTGATCGTCTTTCCCGGCGGCTTCAATCTTCCGCTGTGGACGGCCGAGCGACAGGGATTCTTCGCGCGCCGCGATCTCGTCGTGAAGCTGCATCTCACCACGAGCTCAATGGAGCAGCTCGCGGGTTTGATCGAGGGCAAGTGGGAAATCGGGCTGACCGGATTCGATAACGTCGTCGCGTATCAGGAAGGTCAGGGCGAAGCGAGGCTCGACCGCGAGCCCGATCTGTTCGTGTTCATGGGCGGCGACGATGCATTCCTCCGTCTCGTCGTCCAGGGTGAGATCAAGAACTACTCCGACCTCAAGGGAAAGACTCTTTCAGTCGACGCGATGACGACCGGTTTCGCCTTCGTATTGCGCAAGATGCTCGCAGCAAACGGGATCGCCGAGAGCGACGTAAAATTCGAGCGTGCTGGCGGTGTGATGCAACGGTGGGATTCGCTGAAGGCACGGGAGCACGCAGGCACGCTGCTGCTGACGCCCTTCGACCTGCTTGCGGAGAAGGTCGGGCTGCGTGTCTTGCAGAAGGCATCCGACGTTTTTCCTCGATACCAGGGCATCGTCGGCACGGCACGGCGCTCCTGGGCGAAAGAGAATACTGGAACGTTGCGACGATTCATCCGAGCATACCTCGATGCGCTGGCCTGGTTGTTCGACCCGACCAATCGATCCGCAGCAGAACTGATTCTGGTCGAGCGCGTGCCGAACATGACACCGGAACTCGCAACGGAGACATGTAAGATTTTCCTTGCGAAGCGGGGTGGCTTCGAGCAAGAAGCGCGTGTCGATCTCGATGGAATCAAGCAGGTACTCGATTTGCGTGGCGAGTACGGGCAGCCTAAGAAAAAATTTACCGATCTGAGCAAGTATCTCGATCTCGGCTGTTACGACGCGGCGCGTGCGATGAAATGACGAAGCCGCGACGCTCCTCGACTGAAGTTGCAGTCGAAGCTGACAATCCGATTCAGGCGAACTTCATCTTTCACGTCAGACCCCGCTTTAGGCGGTCGGAAATTGTTAAATCAGCGCAAGGGCATGCCGACGGCAGTGAAAGCCTCGATTCCGCGCGAGCCGGGCTAACATTCCGCACGACGCCGAGCGAGATTTCGATTCAACCTGCCAGCGTTGTCTGACGCTATCCGGCCTGGAACGGACCGCGCGGCGCCGAGTGGATGCTCTGTGCACCGTCTTCGGTGATCACGAAGCACTCGCCGGTTTGCACACCCGCCTTTTCGTCGCGCGTAATCACGTTCGGTTGCACGACGAGCATCATTCCGGGGGCAAGAACGAGATCGGGGATCGGATCGTTCGCGCGCGTCGGTGATCCAATGACCGGCGGAAGATACCCGCCGCCGTAGCCGTGCACCACGTCATCATAGAAACTGAACCCCGCTCGCTCGATCACTTTCGCAGCCTCGGCAAGCTCGCGTGCATGGGTCCCGGGCCGAAGCTTCTCGACGATCGCATCGAACGCGGCCTCCGCCGTGCCGTGCAGTTTGCGATAGAGCGGCGTCGGCTCCGCGCCGACAAAGAAGGTCCGCAGAACCTGACCCTGCGCATCCCAGAAGCTCGCGGTGATTTCCGTGGAGATCACGTCGCCGTTCCGAATTTTGCGCGTCGACGGATGCTGCCGTGGCACGCACAGATCCGGGTTCGCCATCGAGGTCACGCCAAAGAAGTGGATCACATTCGATCCGCCCCACGGGGTGTAGGCGCCTTCGACGATCGCGCCGAGATCGCGCTCGTCGATGCCCGGGCGAATTTCGCGCCGAAGTGCCTCGATCGAAAGATCGGAGAGGCGTGCCGCGATCCGCGCCCAGTCGATCTCCTCCGTCGACTTGATCATGCGCAGACCGAAGTAGGCGCGGTTGAGATCCTTCACTTCGCCGAACTTCGCGGCTAGCGCCTTGTAATTCCCGATCGGCAACGCACCCATGACGCCAACGCGGTCCGTCTTCGCCCCGCGCGCGCTCAACTCGGTGGCCACCGATCGGATCGTTTGCTCCCCGCCCCACCGCACGTCGATCATCGACATCATCCTCCGAGCCAGGGGAAGATGATTGTAGAA
>DATBJU010000178.1:0-62247 GCA_036556265.1 Xanthobacteraceae bacterium
GCGTTTCAGTGGCGGTCGCCGCATTGGCGATTGCCCTCACGTCGTCGCTCGGCGGCGGCCCGCACACGCGCCTCAGTAGTTCGCCCAAAGTCCGGGCGTTGCGATCTCCAGCAGGTGACCATCGGGGTCGCGAAAGTAGACGCTCACGGCGCCGCGCAGCCAGCGCACGCGGCCTTCGATCTCGATGCCGTCATCCTTCAGGCGTTGCTCCCACCGAGGCAGTTCGTCGGCGTCTATGGCGAAGGCCACGTGCAGCGGTCCCGACCCGTCGTGCGGCGGTATCGTTCCGCCGGGCGTCTCGACGGCCTTCAGAGATTGTCCGCGGGAAAACAGCAACAACACGGTGTCGCCGACGGCATAAGCGCGCATGCGCGCGTCGGCGTGTATCAATTCCAGCTCAAAGTTTCGCTCGTAGAATTCCCCCGCGCGTTCAAGGTCGTCGACGTAGAGGCACGTTTCGAGCAGCCGTCGGGCACGGGGCATGGAAATCAGGCGCGATCGCGTAACTCGTCTACCCCCTCCTGTTCGGCGCAGTGAACGCAACAGTAAAACGTCCCGTCCTTTTCGACGCCATGGCCGACAATGCGGCACTCGCAATGTGCGCACGTGGGTGCCATCGCCTGGATCGCACATTCGAAACTATCGAAGGTCCACGCGCGTCCGTTCTTCATGACCTGGAACGTCTTGTCATAGTCATTTCCGCATTGGTCGCAGCGGGCCATATTCGCCTCCTCCTGTAGGACAAGCCTGCCGAAGCAACGAGCGCCTGCCGATCCCGGTTCCGGTCCAGCGGTGGAATTGCATCGGCGGGCGCGCTTGAGCCCTTGAAGACAAACGAAAAAACCGACACTCTAGCCCCGGAACCAAGCCGCCCGGACCGTTGGCGACGGGCATGAAAAAATCATCCTCAAGCAGGGGGATCAGCGCGTGGCAAACGGAAAGCGGCAGTCAAGGGAAGAGCGCGAGCCGGACATGAAGCCGGCGGTTCTGCTCGTGGGGGCTGACAAGGGCGGAGTCGGCAAGACGACAATCGCACGTACGCTGCTCGACTACATGGCAGCGCGGAATGTGCTGGCCCGCGCATTTGATGCGGAGTATCCGCGCGGGGCGCTCAAGCGATTTCACCCCAGCGTAACCGACGTGATCGATATCACAGCGGTTCCCGATCAGATGAAAATGCTTGATACGCTGACTACGAGCGAGCGGCGCGTGAGTATCGTCGATATTCGCGCCGGGCAGCTTTCCAATACGCTGCGGGCCTTCACGGATATCGGCTTCTTCGACGCGGTGCGCTCCGGGGAGTTCAAGTTCTGTCTGTTTCACATCCTTGGTCCGTCGGTAGCCTCGCTCGAAGAGATCGCCGACGTCATGCCCTACTCGGGCGGGCGAAATTATTTCGCGGTCAAGAACTTCATCAATGAGACGAGCTTCTTCGAATGGGATCCGGCCGTCTACGACAGTTACTTCAAGAAGGCTAAAGGCGCGGTCGAGATGAACATTCCGAAGCTGAATGAAATGGCCTATGAACAAGTAGACCTTGCGGGTGTGCCGTTCTCCACCTTCATCAAGAATAAGAATGCGCAGGGCCACATCGCGAACAACTCGCTGGTCCTGCGCGGCTACGTGCGGACGTGGCTGAAGCATGTATTCGACGAATTCGATCGCGTCGGGTTAATCGAGCGTCTGACCGACGAGTAAACGCCTTTTGTCGGAGGGCGGCCGGCATTCGACGGAGTACCTAGAGGTCGACCGTGCCGGAGAAGAAGTACTCGATCATCGTTGCTTCGCCACGGGCGCGCACGGGAAAGACGCTGCTTGCCCGGCTGGTCGTCGAGCATTTCGTGCTCTCCGGCGTGCCGCATGTCATCTTTGACACCGACGCGGTGGACAAGAAGCTCGCGGGCTACTTCCCCGAAAAGACAGTCGTCGTCGACTTCGACCGCGTGCCGGACCAGATGAAACTGTTCGACACGTTGGGATCGCCTGTTGCCACCACACAGGTCGTCGATCTCACGCACCGTTCCTTCCGCAAGTTCTTCAAGCTCATGCGCGAGATCGACTACGTGAACGAAGCGAAAGCGAGTGGATTCGAGCCCGTCGTGTTGTTCATCCCCGACACCGAGGCGGATTCCTATGAACAGGGCATGGAAATTCGCGAGTGGCTGCGTGGGGTCGGGTTTGCCCTCGTGCGCAACGAGGCGGTGGGTGAGCCAAGCCGCGAGGCGCTGCGGAATCTGAGCTTCGCGGCATTTGTTTCGAACATGCCGCGACTGACTCTCACACGGCTCGATCCGTTCTTCTACTCGGCGATCGCCGACCCGAAATTTTCCCTGAGCGAGTTCATGCGCCGGTCGCTGATGCGGGAGTCACCCAGCCCGGTGATCGCCGAGCAGCTGTCGCTCGCGTACATGTCGCGCGAAGCGCGGAGCGGCATCACGGCGTGGGCCCAGGCTGCGTTCAGCGAGATACGGCGCGTTCTGCGGGAGGTGGAAATTCGCACGGATCTTCTGTCCCACGACCGTCCCAACGCTTGATCCGGCGGCGCGACAACGCACGCATATCCGGGCCTGTCCGAGTTGTGATAACGGAAATTGCTCGCAGCCGCATGAAGGAGCGTTCCGTGACCGAACAAGAACCAATTCTCGATGTCGCCCACCTTGGTCACGTGGAGCTGTTCACGCCCAAGCCAGACGAAAGCCTGAAGTTCTTCGTCAATATTTGGGGAATGCAGGAGAGCGGACGGCGCGGCGAGTCCGTCTATCTGCGCGCCTGGGACGACTACGAGCGGCATACGCTCAAGCTTACGGCTGCGAAGCAGCCCGGGATGGGCCACTTCGCCTTCCGCGCCCGCAGCAAGCAGGCGCTGGAGCGAAGGGTGAAAGTGCTGGAGGCCGCGGGCGCCGGTCTCGGTTGGAGCGACGGCGACCTCGGCCACGGCCCCGCCTACCGTTTCCAGAATCCGGACGGGCACAAGATGGAGCTGTATTACGAGACTGAGTGGTACTCGCCCCCGCCGGAGTTGAAGCCCGCATTAAAGAACCAGGCCCAGAAATTTCCCGCGCGCGGCGCGAACGTGCGGCGCCTGGACCATCTCAACCTGCTGGCGAGCGACGTAACCCCGGTGCGTAAGTTCATGGAGAATTGCCTTGGCATGCGCCTCACCGAGCAGATCGTGCTCGACAGCGGCATCGAGGCCGGCGCCTGGGTGACAGCGACCAACAAGAGTTACGACGTTGCGATTGCCCGCGACCACACGGGCGCGCGCGGCCGCTTCCATCATTTCACGTACGCGCTCGACAGCCGCGAGGACATCTTGCGGACTGCCGACATCTACTTGGACAACGGGGTATTCATCGAGACCGGTCCGCACAAGCACGCGATCCAGCAGACCTTCTTTCTGTACGCCTACGAACCGGGTGGCAATCGGGTGGAGGTCGCCAACGCCGGCGCACGACTGATCCTGGCGCCCGACTGGAAAACGATCGTCTGGAGCGAGACCGAGCGGAAGAAAGGTCAGGCATGGGGCCTGAAGACGGTCGAGACGTTTCACACCTACGGCACGCCGCCGGTCGAGCATAAGTAGTCAGCGGAATTCTCAGACCAACTCCTGGACGAAGTCAGCCACAATTTCCGCGGGACGAGGCGCGAGACGGCGGGCGAAGTCGGGTGCGCGAGACTTCGCGGCTGCGGCGAGTTTTTCGTCGCGATATATTTCGACGATCGCCTGGCTCAAAAGCGCCGGCTCCAACGGATTTCCCGGCTTGAGGTTCAGCCAGCGGCCCACGCCGAGGCGTTCGACCGCCCTCCCCGTGACGGATTTCGCGATCCCCAGCGGCAGGACCACTTGCGGAATTCCCGCGGTCAGCGCGCACGAGACGAGGCCGAGGCTGCCAAAGGAAACGACCAGTCGAGCGCGTCGCTGGATATCTTCAAAAGGAAGGGGCTCTGGCTCGACGATCACGCCACTCGCGGCCAAATCCGTTCTCGACTCTTCGTTCAGCGCTGGAATGTGGACTCGAACAGGGAGACCCTCCGAGGCGACCCGCGCGAGTGCCTCGGTCACTGTCGGGAGCGTGTCTATGTTCACACTGAAGTAGCCGAAAACCTCGTCGCCGCCCGTCGGCACGGTTCGATCCCACACGGGCACCCACGGGGCAGCCGTGGGGATCCGCCGCTCGCTTGCGTAGGGGTCAAACTCGGTGAAGGCGCCGGCGCAATAGCGGTCCGCACCGAAGATTTCGGGCAGCCGCGCGATCGGCGGTCGATCGCTGGCTCGCAAGCATGCATTCACGACTTCCGTGAGCGTTTCTTCCTTGTATTTTGGCGCTTGTTCTCCCGGTTCGAATTGCGGGAACTGCTCGAGAGTGTTCGGCGGCAAGGTAAAGCCGTCGCCGACTGCTATCGCAGGCAGGCGGCCGCGCGCGGCGAGCAAACACGCGGGCGCAAAATCCGCGACCACAGCAGCCGGATTGATGCGTGCAAGAAGCGAGTCCCAGCTCTCAATCATGTGCTCAACAATGAAAGGAGTTCGCAACCCCAGGTCTGCAATGACGTCGCCCACCGTGAAGCTCGCCCCGTGCGTCGCAGACGCTCTGCGATCCAGCGTACCCAGCCAAACCGGAGCCTGATAAAACTCGCCTCGCCCCATTGTGGTGCGAATGGCATCCAGTGCGTCGAGCCGTTGCACGGCAAAGACCGGCTCGAAGCCTCGCTGGCGCAAGACCTCGGCGATCCAGCCGAGAATGAGCACATGTCCGCGGCCACCACCGAGTTCCCAAGCCAACAAGACTCGTTGCGGCATCAGAATTGTCTAAACAAGGGTTTGCCCCGGGCTTCATACACACTCTTGGTCGAATTTCCCACGAGGTGTGTGGGCACATTGGAGCGCGACACGGAAGCGTGGTATTCGACTGGCCTGCTCGTTAACGGGGCGTCCGATGGCTATCAGCCGGTGGTTGACCACAGTTTCTACTTTTGTGCTTTCGACCGTCTTCGCGCTGGGCAGTGCGCAGGCGCAGAACCAACAGAAGATCGGAATTGCGTCCGCGGTGAAAAACCGGGTGGAGGGTGTTCTCGGCGGTGGATCGCGTCCGTTAGCGGCTGGGAGCAACGTATTTGCTCGAGAGGTCGTTCGCACGGGCGAACAGAGTATCGCGCAGCTTCTGTTTCTCGACGAGACAAGCCTTTCGATTGGCCCCCAATCGGAAGTCACCCTCGACCGGTTCGTCTTTGATCCGAACCGCGGCGCGGGAAATGTTTCGGTCAACTTGTCGCGCGGCGCGCTAAGGTTCGTTTCGGGATCGCAGCAGCCGAGCAGCTATCAAATACGAACTCCCGTCGCCACCATCGGCGTGCGGGGAACGATTTTCGATGCGTATGTCGCACTCAACGCCCAGAAACAATGGGTGCTCGTTCTTGTCCTCGTCAGCGGCGCGCTACAGGCCGGCAACTATTCGCTCAATGTACCCGGCCAAGCATTGATCTTTGGCCCGGGCGGGGTGCAGCAGGTGACTTGGGACAGCACTCTCTTCTCCGTCGTCAATAGCGTGCCGTTTCCGCTGTTTGGCAGCCACTGGGCGGCGTTACCCTGGATGACGCAGATCTTTGGTTCTTCCGCGGACCGCTTTGACCAAAAATACGGAACGGGCGGACAGCCGAGTCAAGGCGGTGATTTCGGTGATTTGTGCTGACGCGCGCCGTCGAATTGCGGATCTATCGTACTGCGAACGACGGCTCGTTCGATCCGAACGGCGAGTTTCCGAAATTCGGCGGCGGCGTGCCGGTGGGCGCAAGCGTATTCAAATGACGCGGAACGATGAGCCGACGGCCGGGCGAAACGTCCTCGTCCTCGCCGATGCCGCTCGCCTGCGTAATCGCCCAAGTGGGCACGCCATAAAGGTTGGCGACTGACTGAATCGTCTGTCCATGTTCTAGGGTCACCGGCAAACAGCCATCCCACAGTTCGACCGGCGCCTTCATCGGCACAACGTACTTGATCGAAACCATCTGCGCGGAGGCTGCCGGCTGCGGGAAGGCCACGACCTGCAAGACCTTTGCGATCACTTCCTGCTGCAGGCGCCGCGACTTGTCGATGTTCATGTGGCCGATCTCGAAATGATTGCGCAGGTCCACGTTGATCAGCTGGCCGCGGAAGTCATGTGATGGGTGCATCTGGCCTCCGCCGAGAAGGTTCGTGGCCTGATAGAGGTTGATGAAACGCTGCACGTTAGAAGGGACGTTGCTGGAAAAGCGCGTCGGATCGTAAGCCACGATCAGCGCGACCGGCACGCCCTTGTTCTTCAGACGAGCAGCTATGTTGATCGTCATGTCGGCGCCGTTCGAGTGGCCGATCAGCACGATCGGCCATTTCTCGGGATCCGACTTGTGCAGCTTGATCGCTTCGTCGGCCAGTTCGATCCATTCGCTGTGGCGATGCGCGCTTGCCGTCGTGCCGCGGCGGTTGAGCTCGTCGGCGAGATCGGTCATGCCGCCCGACCAGATGTGGCCGAGACCGCGCAGGATATAGACGCGCCCCGGCAGACGCGGCGCGCTGCGGTCGCTCGTGTCCGCGTACCCGGTGAGGCCCGTGACGTCGATGAAGCCGATTCCGCCGCAGCCGGCGAGCCAAGAGGCAAGCACAGCGATGCCGGCGATACGCAACCAACTCCGCATCGCGCTCTTCCGTCTCCTACGCCCCCCGCGCCGGAACCTCGGGCGAGGTACTTTGCCCTCGGCGCTGCCGGCTGCGAGGCCAACGGAAGCCGCGGACGTCCCCTCTGCAGGGAAACGTAGAATGGTTAAAATTGACTTTCCGGGGGCCCCGTTGCGGCGGGCGCGGGGCGCGAAGATGCGCAGAATTCAGCGCGCTTGACCCCTCTCCCTCCGTTGTCCATTGCTGCAGCGCATGAACGTCACCACCCTTGTCGCTGAGACCGATACGCGCGCTGAAGGATTGGCGCCGTCCGTATCGTTCGTCTCGTTGGGCTGCCCGAAAGCGCTCGTGGATTCAGAGCGGATCATCACGCGGCTGCGTGCCGAGGGCTACGCACTGGCTCGAGAGCACGCGGGCGCGGATGTCGTCGTCGTCAACACGTGCGGGTTTCTCGACAGCGCCAAGGCCGAAAGCCTTGCAGCGATCGGCGACGCGCTGAAGGAAAACGGTCGGGTGATCGTGACTGGCTGTCTCGGAGCCGAGCCGGAGACAATCCGGGCGGCGCATCCAAACGTGCTCGCCGTAACGGGGCCGCACCAATACGAGCAGGTGGTCACGGCGATCCATGCGGTGGTGCCGCCGAAGCACGACCCCTTCCGCGACCTCGTGCCGGAGCAAGGGATCAAGCTCACGCCGCGCCACTATGCCTATCTGAAAATTTCCGAGGGGTGCAACAACCGCTGCTCTTTCTGCATCATCCCGAAACTGCGCGGCGACCTCGTGAGCCGGCCTGCGGCGGATGTGCTGCGCGAGGCGGAGCGGCTCGTTGCGGCGGGGGTCAAGGAGCTGCTGGTAATCTCTCAGGACACTTCAGCGTATGGCGTCGATATCAAATATGCGTCGAGCCGCTGGCGCGAGCGCGATGTGCGCGCGAGATTTCTCAATCTCACCTCGGCGCTTGGCGAATTGGGCGTCTGGGTGCGCCTGCACTACGTGTATCCCTACCCGCACGTGGACGAGGTGTTGCCTTTGATGGCGGAAGGAAAGGTCCTCCCCTATCTCGACGTGCCGTTCCAACACGGCAGTCCGGCGGTGCTGAAGCGCATGCGACGGCCGGCGGCGCAGGAGAAGACGCTCGCGCGCGTGACGCGTTGGCGCGAAATTTGTCCAGACCTAACCATCCGCTCCACCTTCATCGTCGGATTTCCCGGTGAGACCGAGGAGGAATTCGGGGAACTGCTCACTTTTCTTGAAGAAGCGCAGCTGGATCGTGTCGGCTGCTTCAAGTACGAGCCGGTGCGCGGAGCGGCGGCGAATGACATCGCGCTGCCGGTCGCAGATGAAGTGAAAGCCGAGCGCTACGCACGATTCATGGTGCTGCAGCAAAAGATCAGCGAGAAGAAACTGCGGCGCAAGGTCGGCCGGCGCGAGAAGGTGATCATCGATCGCGTGGAAAATGACAGCGCCGTCGCCCGCACGCGCGGCGACGCGCCCGAAATCGACGGCGTCGTGCACCTTCGTGCGCATCGGCCGATCAAGGTCGGCGAGATCGCGACTGTGCTGATCGAGCGCGCTGATGCCTACGACCTGCACGGACATGTGGTGGGGTTTTGATCCACTTGTGGTCCCGGGCGAGCCGCCAAAGGCGGCGAGACCCGGGACCGTTTTGCGATGGGCTCGGCGCGGTCCCGGTCCCGGCTCTCCCCCGGCCCAAGGCCGGGGTCGGCCGGGACGACGACTAGGCCTTCAACAAATCTCCAAGCGTTGCGGCGACGATCTGAATAGCCGCCTCGAGGTCCTTGATCCGCACGTGCTCGTCGGCGCGATGCGCATTCGCTTCCAGGATGGACTGCGGACCGGCGCCGTACAGCACGGTCGGGATTTTCCGCGCCGCATAGTGACGCGCGTCGGTATAGAGCGGCACCCCGACCGGCTTGATCCTTCGCTTGAGGATTTCACGTGCGTGCCGTTGCAGCGGCTCTACCAGCCTGCCGATGCCCTTGACCGGCTTTAGCGGCTCGGCGAGCAGAATCCGCTTCACCTCGACCTTGATGCCCTTGCGGCCACCCGCCCGCTTGATCAACGCAATCAGCTCACGCTCGACCTTGCGGGTGTTCTCCTCCGGGATGACGCGCCGGTCGATCCGAAGTGTCACAACGTCGGGCACCACGTTCGTGTTGATGCCACCGGAAATCAGCCCGACGTTCAGCTTGGGTGAGCCGATACCGGGCACCGCGCTCTTCTTCGTACGGAGTCGCTTCCGCTCGCGGTAGAGCGATGTGAGCACCGCGTTTGCGGCTTCGAGCGCGTCCGCGCCCGTCTCGGGCATGGCGGCATGCGCCTGCTTGCCGCGCACGTCGACCTCCAGGTGGAGGCACCCATCATGGGCGGTCACGACCGAATAGGAGAAGCCGGCACAGATCGCGAGATCGGGTCGCGTAATGTTTTGATCGAGCAACCACTTGGGACCGACGTCGCCGCCCGCCTCCTCATCGTAGGTGAAATGCAACTCGACCGTGCCGTCGAGGCCCTGCGGCCTTTCCTTGAGCAAACGCAGGGCGAACGCGTAGGTCGCAAAATCCGACTTCGAGACTGCCGCCCCGCGGCCGTAGATCGCTCCGTCGCGCTCCGTGGCGGCGTAAGGATCGACGCTCCAGCCCTGTCCGGGCGGCACCACATCGCCGTGCGCGTTCAGCGCGATCACGGGTCCTCTCCCCGAGCCGAAACGTTCGCGAATGACGAGATTGGTCACCGACCTCATTCCGTGCTTGCGCACGAGCGGTGCCGGCACGCGATGACGCTCCACCTTGAAGTCCAGCGCTTCGAGCAGTCTTGCAGCTTCCTCGGCATGGTGTGCGCAGTCGCCCGGCGGATTGTCCGAAGGCACGCGCACGAGCGCCTTCAGGAACGCCACAGCGCGGGCAAAGTCATAGTACCTGTCGGCCACGGCGAGTTCGCCTTCGGTTCAGGAGCGCACGGGTTGGAAATGTTCGATGAAGTGAGCGAGCGCGGCGATTGCGAGCCCAATATCCTGCGGGCTGGCATACTCAGCGGGATTGTGGCTGACGCCGTTCTTGCATCGCACGAAAAGCATCCCGAACGGACAAAGCTTCGACATCATCAGACCGTCATGCCCGGCACCCGAAGGCAAGGGGACCGGCTTCGCCCCGATTGCTGATACGGCGGCTGCGAGTTGATCCTGCATGTGCCGATCGCACGGAGTTGTGGCGATGCGGTGGATCGGATCAATGGCGAGGGCGAGCTTGCGCCGATCGGCGATCGATCGGGCCTCGTGCTCGAAGCGCTCGATCGCGGTCTCGCGTGCGGCGTCCGAGGCCGTGCGCAGATCGAGCGTGAAACGCGCCACCCCGGCAATGATGTTTGCTGCGCCGGGCCGTGCTTCGATTCGTCCAACGGTCGCAACCATCGCCTCGCCCGCGAAGTCGCGCGCGATCCTCTCGGCCGCGAGAGTCATCTCCGCGGCGCCGGCAAACGCGTCGCGCCGAAGGTTCATCGGGACCGTGCCGGCGTGGCCGGATTCGCCCGTGACGGTCGCCTGCAGGCGCGTCTGGCCGACGATCGCGGTAACGACGCCCAACGGCTGACCCTCTGCCTCGAGGACCGGTCCCTGCTCGATGTGCACCTCGACGAAAGCGGCAGCTTCCCCGCGAGGAACTGCTGCCTCGTGAACCTTGTGCGGATCCTTGCCATACGCACGCATCGCTTCGGCGCAGGTCGTTCCCGATAAATCCTTGAGATCCCAGTGTTTTGGATCGAAATGGCCGGCCATGGCCGCGGAACTCGGCAGCGTCGAGGGAAAGCGGGAGCCCTCCTCGTCTCCGAACGCAACAAACTCGACGCCAACTGTGAACGCGGACTTCTTCCGCTGCAACGCGTCGATCGCCAGGATCGGAGCCACCACGCCAAGCGGACCGTCGTAGCGGCCGGCATCGATGACCGTGTCGATGTGTGAGCCAAGAATGAGATACGGCGGCTTGCCCATGCGACCGCGTACATTGCCGATTGCGTCCTCGAACACGTCGAGACCGACTTCGCGCATCCATTGCGCGACGAGGTCGGCGGCGCGACGGTGCTCAGGCGTGAGGAACAGGCGGACGAGCCGGTCCGGCTCCGCGGAAATCACTGCGAGCTCGTCCAACATGGCCTCGGCCCGGCGGCCGAGCTCTGCCGTGTCGAGGCTCACCGCTGCGCTCCAAGCCAGGCGCCAAGCTTCCCACGTTCCTCAGCGGTCATACGCGTCTCATTGCCGAGCGGCATCGCGTTCGATTGTACGGCCTGCACGCGGATCAGGCGCGCATACTGCCGAATGTCTCTGAGCGTCTCCAGCCGAATGTCGTTCGGTGCTTCGGCAAAGCCCGGGTGTTTCGGCTGGCGCGCGTGGCAGACCGTGCAGTGGTGATGGACGATATCCAGCACCTCGGCGTCCGCGACTTGAATCGAGCTTGTGGCCGAGGGCGGCGCGGTCACGGTGATGGCGGAGGCGAGCGCGATCGCCGCGACGGGCGCGGCCCAGCTATATGCGTTGAAGTCGTCGCCGGCGTCGTAGCGATTGATGAGGTGCCGCACGAGGCCGCCGACAATGATGATCAGCGCCACTACCAGCCACGAGTAAGGATGGCTGTAGAGCATCGGGTAGTGGTTCGAAACCATAATTAGGAGCACAGGAAGCGTTAGATAGTTGTTGTGCACGGAGCGCTGCTTGCCGATCGCTCCATATTTCGGATCCGGCTCCTGCCCCGCGATCAGCTGCGCGACCATCTTCTTCTGGTTCGGGATGATCACGAGAAACACGTTCGCCGCCATGATGGTGCCGATGAGCGACCCGACGTGAATGAACGCGCCGCGTCCGGAGAACACCTGGCTGAGACCCCAGCTCGCCGCGACGATCAGGGCAAACACGATTACCGAAAGCGGCACCGGCCGGTCACCGATCGGTGAGCGGCAGACCAGATCGTAGATCAGCCAACCCACGACAAGCGTCGCAACCGAAATCGCGATCGCGACGGACGGCGTGACATCGATCACGGTCGGGTCGATGAGATAGGCGCGCGCATTCCAGTAGTACTGGACGATGAGCAGACCGAAGCCCGTGACCCACGTGAGGTACGCTTCCCAGCGGAACCAGACGAGATGCTCCGGCAATTGCGGCGGCGCGACGGTGAATTTCCGAACGTGATAGAAGCCGCCGCCATGTACCTGCCATTGGTCGCCGTGAACGCCGGCAGGCGTGCCCTTCTCCCTGCGCAGGCCGAGATCGAGCGCGATGAAGTAAAACGAGGTGCCGATCCAGCCGATCCCAACGACCATGTGCGCCCAGCGCAGGATCAGGTTCAGCCAGTCGGCGACGAAGACGTCCATCGGCGGCTAGTAGGGTATTCGGTTCGGGTTGGCGAGCCAGACCGCGAACGGATCCTCGTCGTCGGTCTTCAATTGAACGGTCTTGAGCTGGCGCTCGGACTGGTGCTTGGCGAGTTCTTCATACAGGAACGCGTCATCGAAGCCGGCCGCGGCTGCTTCGTTCTGAGTCGCCGAGTAGACGACCTTGTCGACCCGGGCCCAATAGGCGGCGGCAAGGCACATCGGACACGGCTCACAACTCGTATAGATCACGCAGCCTTTGAGATCGAAGCGCCGGAGTGCTCTTCCCGCCTCGCGGATGGCAACGATTTCCGCGTGGGCGCTCGGATCGTTGGTTGTGGTCACCTGGTTGCGGCCCTCGCCGACAACCTTGCCGTCGAAGACCACAACGGCGCCGAAAGGTCCGCCCTCGGCGCTTTTTGCGTTCCTTCGCGCGAGCCGCAGCGCAACGCCCATGAACTCGCGATCCTTTGCGCTCAGATCAGCCAACGACCAGCTCCGTCTTCAGGGGACGCGATGCGTTAGCGCGTTCGCGATGGATCAGCAATTCGGCAACGACGGCCGCGGCGATCACGGGTGGCGACTTGCCGGAGACGCCGGGTACTCCGATCGGGCACGCCAGGCGGGCGATCGCGTCGGCGGGCGTACTGAACTCGGCTAGCCGCCGCTCGAATAGCGCGCGCTTCGTGGCGCTGCCGATCAGGCCGACGTACGGAAAGCGCGGATCGGGCAATGCCGCGGTCACGATCGCAAGATCGAGCGCATGGCTGTGCGTCATGACGATCACGAACGTTCCCGCTTCGGCGTCGCGAAGTTCGGATTCCGGCAGCGCTGATATCACGGTCCGCGCACCGAGAGTGCGGGCTCCGTCGAATGCATCGGGTCGGTCATCGACCCAACGCACGGTGAACGATAGTGGCGCCAGGGCGGCAACGAGGGCGCGCCCCACGTGCCCCGCGCCGAAGAGGAGCACGGGTGTCCTCTTCTCGCCGAACCGCTCGAGGAGAGCCCCTGAGGCTTCGCGTGCGATCACTTCGCGTGTTTCGCCCGCCGGAATGATGCGGCGACGATAGGCGCCCATGCCCGCTTGCTCCGCGCGAACGAAAATTTCCGTGCCTTCGTGGCTTGCGAGCGGCGCGATCCATTCGCGGTCGTCAACGGCGAACGATTCGTGCAGGATCTCCGCGCGTCCGCCGCAGCATTGATCGAGCGCGGGACCGAGCGAGACGGTTTTCCATTCGGCACCGGGGCCGGCCGCGATCAGCTGTTTTGCGACGTCAATTGCAGCCCACTCGAGCGGCCCGCCGCCGATCGAACCGGATATCGTGCCATTGCGCGCGACGACCATGCGGGCGCCCGCCTCGCGTGGCGTTGAGCCATCGACCTTGACGACCGTGACGAGACCCACGGTGCCATCGCGTTCAATCAGCCTCAAGATAGTGCGCCAAGGTTCCATCAGCTGCCTTCCCGTACAGCTTGCACCGCCCGAAGGATTGCCTCGGGCGTCGCGGGCGCATCGAGCGGCACGGGCTTGGCCTGCGCCAGTGAATGGATCGCATCGGCGATCGCTGCGAAGACGGAAATCGCGAGCATCAGTGGCGGCTCGCCGACGGCCTTCGAGCGCCAGATCGTCTCCTCGCGGTTGCTGTTTTCGAAGAAGGCGACACGGAAGTCTTCCGGTAAATCGAAAGTGGTTGGGATCTTGTAGGTGGAGGGTGCACGCGTCGTCAGGCGGCCCTCGGCGTCGAAGACGAGCTCCTCGCTTGTCAGCCAGCCCGCGCCCTGAATAAAGCCGCCCTCGATCTGGCCGAGGTCGATCGCGGGATTGAGCGAATGGCCGACGTCATGCAGCAGATCGGCGCGGAGTATCCGCATTTCGCCCGTTGTCGTGTCGATCATCACTTCGGAACAGGCGGCGCCATAGGCGAAATAAAAGAACGGCCTGCCCTTGCCTGCGGCGCGGTCGAATTCGATTTTTGGCGTTGCGTAGAAGCCGGTCGCGGAGAGCTGCACGCGTGCGCGGTAGGCGGCCTCGACCAACTCCTCGAACGGCATTGTGCGATTCCCGACGACGACTTGATCGTCGCGGAAATCGATCTGCTCCTTCGGCACTTTGTGTTGCTCGGCGGCGATGTCGACCAGCCGGCCGCGGATCGTGCGCGCGGCGGCAAGGGCCGCCATACCGTTGATGTCGGAGCCGGATGAAGCGGCGGTCGGCGAGGTGTTTGGCACCTTTCCCGTCGTCGTTGCCGTGATCTTCACCCGCTCAAGCGACAAGCCGAATTCCTCGGCCACCACCTGCTGGATCTTCACGAACAGCCCCTGCCCCATCTCGGTGCCGCCGTGGTTGAGATGCACGGAACCATCCCGGTACACGTGAACGAGCGCGCCGCCCTGGTTCATCAGCGTGTTGGTGAAGGAAATGCCGAACTTCACCGGCGTCAGCGCGATGCCGCGTTTGAGGAAGCGGTTCGCCGAGTTGAACTCGGCAATCGATTTGCGGCGGGTGCGGTACTCCGAGCTCTGTTCGAGTTGATCGATCAGTTCCAGCGCCACGTTGTCTTCGACCTTCATGCCGTACGGCGTCTGGTCGCGCCCGGGCCCATAGAGATTGCGCTTGCGCACGTCGAGCGGATCGACGTTGAGCTTCCAGGCGATCGCGTCGATCGCGCGCTCGATCGCCATCATGCCCTGCGGGCCACCGAAGCCGCGAAATGCTGTTGCCGAAACCGTGTTTGTTTTCAATCGTTTGGAGCGGATCGCGGCGGCCGGTAGAAAGTAGGCGTTATCGGCATGAAACATGGCCCGGTCGACGACGCCGGGGGAAAGGTCGACCGAGTGGCCGCAGCGCGCGTTCAGCTGCACATCGTAGGCGAGGATGCGTCCGCTCTCGTCGAAGCCGACCTGGTAGTCCGCGCGGAAGTCGTGGCGCTTGCCGGTCATGACCATGTCGTCTTCCCGGTCGAGGCGCAGCTTGCACGGGCGCTTCGTGACTTGCGCCGCAAGTGCAGCGAGTGCGGCCCACTGCGATGCCTGACTTTCTTTTCCGCCGAATGCACCGCCCATGCGACGTACCTCGACGGTCACGGCCGCTTGTTTGATGCGCAGCATGTGAGCGACAATGTGCTGCACTTCGGTCGGGTGCTGGGTCGAGGAATGCACGAGCAGCTCACCGCCTTCGAGGGGGATCGCGAGCGCCGCCTGACCCTCGAGGTAGAAATGCTCCTGCCCGCCGATCCGGAGCGTGCCATCGAGCCGATGCGGGCTGTTTGCGAGCGCCGCCCGCGTGTCGCCGACAACGAAATCATAGTCGTCGAGCACGCGGGAGCCGGCCGCGAGTGCGTCGTCGACGCTGACCACCGGCTTCTCGGTCTTGATCTCGATCCGGGCGAGTTTGACGGCACGGCGCGCGGCGACGAATGAACTGGCGACAACCGCAAAAACGGGCTGGCCGTGAAACGCCACTTCCTTGTCGGCAAGCACGGGCTCGTCCGGCACGATGGCCCCGACGTTATTCCGGCCGGGAATGTCCGCCGCCGTGAGCACGGCAACGACGCCGGGCGCCCGGCGCACCGCCTTGAGATCAAGCTTCTCGATGCGGCCGCGCGCGGCCGGCGCGCCGCCGGGCGCTACGTACAACGTTCCCTCCGGCTCGCGGATGTCGTCCACGTAAATCGCGGCCCCGGTGACGTGGCGCTGGGCGCTGTCGTGAGCAATTGGGTGCCGCACGATTCCGGATACTGCGGCATTGCCGGCTGGGCGCTCGTCAGGCAGCGTGTGCATCAGCCCTCCGGCCGAATACGCGTGTTGCCGCCGTCGCGGTGCCGGCAATTTCCGCAATGGCCTTGCCGATCAGCGCGCGAGCGGCGGAGAGCCGATAGCTCTTGCTCGCGCGCATGTCGTCGAGCGGCGTGAAATCCTCATGGATCGCGCGGAGCGCAGCGTCGATCGCGGTGGCGTCGTCGATCGACGCACCCGCGAGCCCTGCTTCGACAGCTTTCGCGCGCTTTGGCGTGCCGGCCATGCCACCGAAAGCGATGCGGGCATCGGCAATCTTCCTGCCGTCGAGACGCACCTTGATCGCGCCCATCACGCCGGAAATGTCCTGGTCGTAGCGCTTGGAAAGCTTGAAGCAGCGGAAGCGCTCGTTGTTTGCGAGCTTTGGCACCATGACGGCTCTGACAAATTCTCCGGGCGCGCGATCCTGCTTCTTGTAGTCGAGGAAGAACGCCTCCAGCGGAAGGACGCGGGTCTTGCCGCCGCGCTGAAGCTGGAGGGTCGTGCCGAGCGCGATCAGGGCCGGCGGGCTGTCGCCGACCGGCGAGCCGTTCGCGATGTTGCCGCCGATCGTCGCGGCATTCCGCACCTGCCAGCCGCCGAAGCGGCGGATCAACTCGCCAAAATCCGGATCGATCGCGGTGAATGCATGCCTGACCTGCTCCAGCGTTGCGGTCGCTCCGATACGGAGTTCATCCGCTTCCGTCTCGATCTTGCTCAGTCCAATTACTCGGCCAAGCCAGATGATCTTGGGCAACTCGCGCAGCTCCTTGGTGATCCAGAGGCCTACGTCGGTTGCGCCGGAGACAAGCGTTGCGTCGGGGTGCTGCTCGTAGAGGGATGCGAGCGTTGCAATTGATGCCGGGGCCGCGAAGAAATGCCGCGCACTGCCGACAAACAGATCGGCGTCATCGGCAATGGATTGCAGCCGCTGCTCCGCTTCTTTCTCGTCGCGCGTGAAGCGGTCTTCGCGCCTGTCGCCACACGCGTCGAGTGCCGCGTCGAGGATCGGCCGATAGCCCGTGCAGCGACAGAGATTGCCTGCGATCGCTTCCACTACGCGCGTCCGGTCGGGCGCAGGCTTGTCTGGCGCGTGGTACAGCGCGAACAACGCCATCGCGAAGCCGGGCGTGCAGAATCCGCATTGTGAGCCGTGATGCTCGACAAGTGCGCGCTGGACAGGGTGGAGTTCGCCGTCGGCGAGGTCTTCGACGGTGATGACCTCGCTTCCGTCTGCTTGGCCGGCGAGCAGAATGCAGGAATTCACCGGCTCGTAGACGACGCGCCCTTCCCGCAGGCGGCGCAGCACAACGGTGCAGGCGCCGCAATCCCCTTCGGCACAGCCTTCCTTGGTTCCTGCCGCGCGTTCCTTGAGACGCAGGTAGTCGAGAAGCGTCGTATCCGGTGTCAGATCGGCGTGCTCGACCAGTCGGCCGCGGCGGTAGAACCGGATTTGCTCACGCATGTCGGACCTCGCGAGCGCCGCGCAAGCGGCGTCGCAGGCCGATTTTCAGTCAGAATCAAGTGCTTGGCAATTGGCGGGGGGCCACGCCTATGCCGTGGGAGCAGTACCCGCGACCACGGGATAGCCCGCAGCCCTCCATTCGGGAAGGCCGTCCTCCAAGCGTCGCGCGTTGAAACCACGCGCTCGCAGCGTAGCGACCGCCTCGTAAGACAGCACGCAATAGGCGCCGCGACAATAAGCAACGATTTCCTGAGAGGCACTGAGCTCTGCGAGTCGTGTTTCCAGTTGGCGCAAGGGAATGTTGACCGCGCCAGGAACGTGCCCCATGGCAAATTCGTCCGGCGGCCGCACATCGAGGACGGTCACGGCGCCTGCGCGGGATTTCTCCAGCAACGCCTCGCGGGAGATTGGTTCAAGATTATCGCGGCCGTTGAAATAGCTGCGAACGACGCGTTCAACCTCGGCCACGTTTTGCTCGGCGATCCGGCGCAAAGCTGCAAGCAGCGCAAGGATGGAGTCGTCGCCGAGACGGTAGAAGACAAATTTGCCCTCGCGACGTGAAGACACGATGCCTGTCCGCCGCAGTTGTTGAAGATGCTGTGAAGCGTTCGCCACCGACAGGCCGGTGCGCTCCGCCAGGACTTCGACGCTGCGCTCACCCTGCGCAAGCTGCTCCAGGAGTTCCAAGCGATGCGCGTGCGCCAGCGATTTCGCCACCGCGGCAAACTGGGCGAACAGGGCGTGCTTTGGGCTCAGGCTTGACACCGAAGGGTCACCCTTCTAATTATCATTCAACAGAATAATTGAATATATCGAATCTCTCGCGATGTCAATGCCTTGGCATTTGCGGCGGCAGTCGAGTGGAGGCACCAGATGATCCTGCGTCAATTCCTGCACTCCGATCCGGTGGCCGCTTCTTACCTGTTTGGCTGCGGCGGCAAAGCCGCCGGCGCCGTCGTCGATCCGCTCGGCGATATCGGTCCCTACTTGCGTGCCGCGGAGGAGACCGGGATGCGTATCCGATACGTCATCGATACGCACCTGCATGCTGATCACATCTCCGCCGGTCGGTCATTGGCCGAGGCCGCGGGTGCCCAGTACGTCCTGCATGCGGATGCCAAGACAGGCTTTCCCTTCCGCGGTGTTCGCGATGGCGAAGTTCTGGAGCTCGGCAACGTTGCGATTCAGATCCTGCACACTCCGGGTCATACGCCGGAGCATATCTCGCTGCTCGTGACCGATCGTACGCGATCCGAGGAGCCTTGGTTCGTCTTGACGGGCCACACACTGATGGTCGGCGATCTCGGCAGAACGGAGCTTGCCGCGAGCGCGGCGGACGGAGCACGCGCGTTGTTCCGGACCGTGCAGCGGTTGAAGTCGTTGCCGGATCATCTCGAAGTATTGCCCGGTGCCTATTCCGGATCGGTTTGCGGGAGAAGCCTGAGCGGCAAGCCGATGTCCACGATCGGTTTCGAGAAGCGCCACAACAAGGCGTTTCGGATCGGCGACGAGAGCGAGTTCGTGCGGGAGATGCTCGTCGACGTACCCCCGCCGCCTCCGCAAGCCGCACAAATCCGCGCCGCCAATTCCGGAATCCTAGCGGCAGCAAAATGATTGCGACCGACTCCGATTCCTCGGTTCAGCCTCGCGCAGGCGGCGTGACGCTTGGATTGCTCGCGAACTGGCGGCAGTTCGCGCTGCTGATTTTGATCAATGCCTTCGTCGGGGGCATGGTCGGCATCGAGCGTACCGTCGTGCCTCTCATCGGATCGGAAGAGTTCGGGATCGCCTCGACGACGCTCGTGATCTCCTTCATCGTCAGCTTCGGGGTGGTCAAAGCGTTCGCCAACCTCGTCTCGGGGCAACTGGCCGACACTTGGGGCCGAAAGCGCGTATTGGTCCTCGGTTGGCTGTTCGGTCTACCCGTCCCATTCATGATCATGTGGGCGCCGAGTTGGGAGTGGGTCGTCGCAGCCAATGTCCTGCTAGGTATCAATCAGGGCCTCACCTGGTCGATGACGGTGATCATGAAGGTCGATCTCGTCGGGCCAAAATCGCGCGGCTTGGCAGTCGGCCTCAACGAGTTCGCAGGCTACCTCGCGGTCGGCGTGACAGCATTCATCACGGGCTATATTGCCGCGCACTTCGGGCTACGTCCGGCACCGATCTATCTGGGAATTGGCTACGCGGTACTTGGTGCCGCATTATCCGTCCTGCTGGTGCGGGATACGCGCGATCACGTACGCCTCGAGGTCGGCGGTGCGCCGCCGACATCCGAGGCAATCCGTTTTTGGGATGTCTTCTCCCTCACGTCGTTCCGCGATCGCAATCTATTCGCTGCGTCTCAGGCTGGGCTCGTCAACAATCTCAACGACGGTATGAGCTGGGGCATCTTCCCTCTGTTCTTCGCCACCTTCGGCCTCAGCGTGGAGCGTATCGGATTCCTTGCGGCTGTGTATCCGGCTACGTGGGGCATTCTTCAGATTGCGACCGGTCCCATGAGCGATCGTTGGGGACGCAAAGGGCTGATCGTTGCCGGGATGTGGGTGCAGGCCGCGGGTCTGTTGCTGACCGCGCTCACCCGCGAGTTCGAGTTTTGGCTGGTCGGAAGCCTGCTGCTCGGGCTTGGAACAGCGATGGTGTATCCGAGTCTGATTGCGGCCGTATCGGACGCTTCGCATCCGACGTGGCGGGCGCGTTCGCTCAGCGTCTACCGGTTTTGGCGGGATCTCGGTTATGCGATCGGCGCACTCTCCGCAGGCCTCATAGCAGATTTTTTTGGGCTGCCCTGGGCGATCGGAACAATTGCAGCGCTTACATTCCTTTCGGGCGTAATCGCTGCCCTACTCATGCGCGAGCACCCGACGGGGAGCGTTGAGCTTGCGCAACCTGTGGAATCACGTGGCGGCACTGAGCGGCAGCGCAAACGAGGCCTGCAGACCCCCTGATGAAACCGGTTGCAATACTCGCGGATCGAATGCTCGGCAGATTGGCGACCGGTTGATGGAAATCAAGGCGATGGAGGGCGAGCCGGTCTCCTGAGCACGTAAGCGATAAGCGCGACGAATGGAGCAAACTAATGACGGAGAGACTATCGATCTCGATCGGTACCGCGGCTGTGTTTCTACCAACCTCGGTGTCGGCGCAGGGCTACGGGCCGCAGATGATGGGGTGGGGCGGATGGGGGTTCGGCCCGATCGTTGGGCCGTTCTTCATGATCCTGGTGCTGGCCGCCGTGATTGCGGCCGTTGTGCTCTTGGTCCGCTGGGCCAGCGGGCCGCAATGGACCGGGTCTTCGTATCAGGAACCTTCTGGCCGCCGATCGCTCGACATCCTCAAGGAGCGCTTCGCACGCGGCGAGATTGATAAGGAAGAGTTCGAGGAGCGCCGCCGCGTGCTCGGCGAGTGAGTCGATCCGGTTGGAGACTCCGATGCCTGCAAGGACTGCGCTTCTGATCGTGAACGATGCGCCTTACGGAAGCGAGCGCATGTACAACGCGCTCAGGCTCGCGCACGCGCTAAAGAAAGGGACATCCGCAATGGAGGTCGCCGTCTTCCTGATGGCCGACGCCGTCACTGCAGCGAAGGCAGGTCAGAAGCCACCGCCGGGCTACTACAATATCGAACTGATGCTGAAACGCGTCCTGTCGGGCGGCGGTGAAATACTTCTGTGTGGCACCTGCATGGACGCCCGCGGTGTCGACGAGGCGGCGCTGATCGCGGGCACACGACGCAGCTCGATGGACGAACTCGCCGCGGCAACCGCGCAGGCAGATCGAGTATTGGTGTTCTGACATGCAGCGGATCTATCTCGATTACAACGCGAGCACCCCTATCGATCCGGCCGTTGTCGCAGCGATGCAGCCGTTTCTGACGGGTGACTACGGCAATCCGTCAAGTGGGCATTGGGCCGCGACCGCGGCAAAGGCCGCCCTTGAGGCCGCGCGCGGTCAGGTGGCGGCGCTGCTTCGGTCCGGGAGCGATGAGGTCATCTTCACGAGCGGTGGCAGTGAGGCCAACAATCTCGGAATCAAGGGCGTGTTCTTTGCGTCCCGTGACAAAGGCGATCACATCATCACGACGCGGATCGAGCATCCGTCGGTTATCGAGCCGTGCCGGTTTCTTGAACGCCTTGGAGCTCGAGTCAGCTATCTGCGAGTCGATGGCACAGGCCGGGTCGACCCCGACGAATTGCGCAAGACGATTACGACACGCACCCTGTTGATCAGCATCATGCATGCGAACAATGAGGTCGGAACGATTCAGCCGATCGCGGAGTGTGCCAGAATTGCCCACGAGCACGGCGTGCTATTTCACACGGACGCCGCCCAGTCCGCCGGAAAGATCCCGACTGATATCAACGAGCTCGCCGTCGACCTCCTGTCGATTGCCGGCCACAAGGTCTATGCGCCGAAAGGGGTTGGAGCGATGTTCGTTCGTCGGGGCCTGCGCCTCGAGCCGTTGATTCATGGCGCTGGTCACGAAGGCGGGCGGCGCGCCGGCACCGAGAGCGCATTGCTTGCGACGGGTCTCGGCAAAGCATGCGAGCTTGCGCGGGATCTTGCGCCCATGGATCGGGTGCGCGCCTTGCGTGACCACTTCTGGAAGGAGTTGCAGAGCAGGTTCGGCAATCGCGTTGCTCTCAACGGACATCCGACGCACCGCCTGCCAAACACGCTCAATGTTTCTTTTGTCGGCCGCGTCGGCGCCGAAATATTGGCGCGGCTCGACGGAGTCGCCGCCACGACCGGATCAGCATGTCACTCCGGGCGCGTCGAGCTTTCGCCCGTTCTCGAAGCGATGGGCATCGCACCTGAAGTGGGCATGGGCGCCGTTCGCTTCAGTCTCGGGCGGGGCACAGCACGCGATGAAATCGACGCGGTGGTGGAGCAGCTTGCCGACATTCTTGCTCCGGCGGGGTGAGCCGTATGGCGGCAACATCGAGTGTCGCGCGGTCATCGGGCGGCAAACAGGGACTGGAGGAGCTGACCGAGTCCTACGCTCGATGGCGATCGCGTCGCCTCGGCCAAATCACCGACTCGCTGGAGCGACAGCTGCTCTTTGAACTTCTCGGTCCAATCGATCGCAAGGCGCTATTGGATGTCGGTTGTGGCGACGGCGAGTTTGCGCTGGAGCTAGCCCAACGCGGAGCCGTTGTGACGGGACTCGACATTGATCCCAAGATGATCGCGGCCGCACGACAGCGCGCCGAAGCGCAGAGTACTCGGGTACAGCTGGTTGAAGGGCAGATGGAGATGCTGCCATTTGAAAATGCGAGCTTCGACGTCGTTCTTGCGGTCGCCGTGTTGTGTTTTGTTCAAGATTCCGGGCGATCCATCACGGAAATGGCCCGCGTGCTCAAGCCGGGCGGACGGCTCGTGATCGGCGAACTGGGACGATGGAGCCTATGGGCTGCGTATCGTCGCGTCCGCGGGTGGTTGGACCACCCAACTTGGCGGACTGCGACGTTCCGCTCGGCGCACGAACTTCGCAAACTTGCGACTGGCGCCGGCCTCAATGTGGAGCAGATACGCGGGGCTGTGCACTATCCGCCCGCGGCAATTGCCGCGGAGTTCCTTGCTCCGATTGACTTGACGCTAGGCCGCAAGTCCACCTTCGGAGCAGCCTTCATCGCCATGAGTGCAGGCAAGCCCCTCGCGTAGCTTTGGCGGGCCTCCGTATCATGGCAACAGCACAGTCGATCCGCTCGTCTTCCGTGCCTCGAGATCTCGGTGCGCCTGGGCGGCGTCCTTGAGCGCGTAGGTCTGCTTGACCGGGATCTTCACGATCCCCTTGCCGACAACATCCATGACGTCCTTTGCCATGCTCACCATGTCCTCGCGTTTGGCGCCGTAGTGCACGAGCGTCGGGCGCGTCGCGAACAGCGAGCCCTTGGTCTGCAGGATGAGGATGTTGAACGCGTCGATTGCGCCCGATGCATTGCCGAAGCTTACGAACATGCCCATCGGCTTCAGGCAATCGAGCGATGCCGGGAACGTCGCCTTGCCGACACCGTCATAGACAACCTCGCACTTCGCGCCGTTCGTAATCTCGCTCACGCGCTTGGCGAAGTCTTCCTCGCGGTAGTTGATCGTGTGGCGCGCCCCGTTGTCCTTGGCGAGCTTCGCCTTGTCCGCGGATCCGACCGTGCCGATCACCGTCGCGCCGAGGTGGTTCGCCCACTGGCAGAGAATGAGTCCGACGCCGCCCGCTGCCGCGTGAACGAGGACGGTTTGGCCTTTTTGTACCTTGAAGGTCCGCTTCAGTAGATATTGGGCGGTCATGCCCTTCAGCATCATCCCCGCGGCGGCCTTGTCGTCGATGTTGTCCGGCAGCTTCACGATCCTCTCCGCCGCGATATTGCGCTCCGCAGCGTAGCCTCCCGGCGTTGTGCCATACGCAACACGGTCGCCGACCTTGAATTCGCTGACGTTCGGCCCCACGGCAGTGATTACGCCCGCCCCTTCGTTGCCGGGGATCATCGGCAGGCCGCCAGGCGCGGGATACAGTCCGGTCCGAAAATAGGTGTCGATGAAGTTCAGTCCGATCGCACCTTGCTTGATGCGAACTTCGCCGGGCCCCGGATCCTTGAGGGTGATGTCCTCGTAAGTGAGAACCTCGGGGCCGCCGATCTTGTGAATGCGAACTGCTGCAACCATTTCACTTCCTCCGTCGCCTTCGCGGCTTGGTGCCGCTTGCCGTAGCAAGAGCGGCGAGACGCCGCTGTCTGTTTCGCCGCGCGAGAACGTTGAATGCCTCGACGCCCGCGGAGAACGCCATGGCAAAGTAGATATACGCGCGCGGGATATGGAAACCCATCCCGTCCGCGATCAGGGCCACGCCCACGAGAAGCAGGAATGCAAGCGCCAGCATCTTGGTGGTCGGATAGCGCGCCACGAACTCGCTGACCGGGCCGGAAGAAATGTACATGACGCCGACGGCGATGATGACCGCGAGGATCATCACTTCGAGGTCCTGGGCCATGCCGATCGCCGTAACGATGGAGTCGATCGAAAACACCAGGTCGATCACGATGACCTGGGCGACCGCCCACTTGAAGGCGTGCCGCGAGACCGGGACGTGCGCCCCCTCCTCCAGCCCTTCGATCTCGGCGTGGACCTCGCGTGTCGCCTTCGTAAGCAGGAATAGCCCGCCGCCGATCAGCACGAGGTCGCGCCAGGAAAACTCCTGGCCCCAGACTTCGATCACCGGCTCAGTCAGCCCGATCAGCCATGTGAGAAAGAACAGGAGGACAATGCGGAACAGAAGCGCGAGACTGAGGCCAATCTTGCGCGCGCGCTCGCGGGATCTTGCGTCAAGTTTGGAGACGAGGACGGAGATAAAGACGACGTTGTCGATGCCGAGCACGATCTCGATCGCGGTCAGCGATACGAGGGCGATCCACGCCTCGGGGGAAAAGATCCAGTCGAATACCATGGGTCAGGCGGTGCGTTGCGGCGCGCGTACCAGGCCCGCTCCGAGAAAATAGGCGCCGATTGCCAGCAAGCCTAGTGTTACCAGGGGTGGCGGCGTCAGGTGGTGGACGACGGCCGTGAGGGCGAGCGCGGCCCAAGCAATCAGGAGGGCGATGTTGAGCCGTGCCCAGCGCCGCGCGCGTAGCGGATGCGCCACCTCGATCGGCAGGAAGGTCACGATGACAAAGATCGACACGACGACAAGCGATATGACCGGCGGTGGATGGATCACGAACAAGTAAAACACGACAATATTCCAGAGCGCCGGGAAGCCACGAAAATAGCCGTCGGGCGTCTTCATCCGTGTATCGGCGAAATAGACCGCACTTGAAATCACAATCGCGGCAGCCGCAGGCAAAGCGAGCAGCTGGGGCAGTAGCGCGCCGCTCGCAAGGGCAATCGCGGGCACAAACACGTAGTTGAGGAAGTCCACGACGAGATCAAGGTTGTCCCCGGACCAGCGCGGCAGCAGTTCGGCAACCTTCGCACGACGAGCGAGTGTGCCGTCGATGCCGTCGATCACCAGCGCCAGCCCAAGCAGCGCGAACATCACTGTGAACTCGCCGGCAATCGCCGCGACGAGCGCGAATAGCGCGATTGCGGCTCCAGCCGCGGTCAGCAAATGGACAGAAAACGCGATGGCCTTCCTGGCGGGCCGAGCCGACGGGGCGGCCGGGGCAGGTTTGGCTTTCGTGGATTTGGGTTTGCGGGCCATCGGAGCTTATTTGAGGCGCTTTCCTAGCCTATCGGCGCCGCGGGTTCACCCCTCGCCTGCGCGGTACGCCGGGTCTATGTCTTGGCAATGAAACAAATGGAGGAAATCGCGGTCGTCGGCGGCGGTCCTTCGGGGCTCGTCGCAGCGATCGCGTTGGCTCAGGCCGGCTTGAAGACGGTCTTGTTCGCACCGCGACCGTCGCACCCGGACCGGCGAACCACAGCGCTTCTCGACGGTTCGGTGAGGATCCTGAAGTCGCTCGGCGTTTGGGCGGCGCTTGAGTCCAAGTCCGCCCCGCTCGCGCGCCTGCGCCTTGTCGACGCGACCCGCCGTCTGATCCGTGCGCCGGAAGTGCTGTTCGACGCGGCGGAGCTTGGTCTCGATGCCTTCGGACACAACGTCGAGAACGAGCTGCTGCGAGCTTCGTTGCGGGATGCCGTGGCCGGCGCGAAGGGCCTGCGAATTATCGAAGCGTCCGTCGAGGCAGTGGATCCGAAAGGATCGTCGGTGGCGCTACGCGCGAACGGGACGGACGAGCGCGTGGCACTCGTGGTCGCGGCCGACGGGCGCGGCTCCCTCTGCCGCAGGGCCGCGGGCGTGCACATGGAGCGGCGCGAGTTTGCGCAGACGGCGCTGGCGATAAATTTGCGGCACACTCGCCCGCACCAAAATGTCTCCACGGAATTCCACACGGAAAGTGGACCATTCACGCTTGTGCCGCTGCCAGGCGAGCGCTCGAGTCTCGTCTGGGTCGTTGAGACTGCAGAAGCAGAGGCGTTGCTTGCGCTGGCCGATGGCGATCTGTCGCGCGAGATCGAACAGCGCGCGCACTCGATCCTGGGACGCATGGAAATCGAGGGTAAACGGGGCAGCTTCCCGCTCACGATTGAGGTTGCGCGCCGTTTCGCGGATAAACGGATCGCGCTCGTCGGCGAGGCCGGTCATGTGCTTCCGCCGATCGGTGCACAGGGGCTCAACCTCGGCATCCGCGATGCCGCCATGATCGCTGAAATCGTTGCCGACGTGCGGCGGGGCGGCGGCGATCCGGGCGGGAACGGCGTGATGGATGCCTATGAAGCGCGCCGCCGGCCGGATGTGCGGACGCGCGCGCTCGCGGTCGAATTGATGAATCGTTCGCTGCTTTCCGATTTCCTGCCGGTACACGCGGCGAGAGGTCTTGGGCTCGCGATCGCGTCGCGTTCAGCATTCTTGCGGCGCGCGCTCATGCGCGAGGGTCTTGGCCCGCGCGACGAGTCGGCACCTCGCCTCGCACGCGGTGAGGCGCTCTAGGATTTGTGCGCAAGCGGCGGAAACGGCCGCGATTTGTCGTCAACTCGGAGCTGCGGGTCGATCGGGACCGGGAGCGCCGGCATGTCGCTTCCGTCGGGTCCGGACACGCGGCGGTCGAACAATCCGCGCTGGATGAAGTGCTGGTCGGCCAGCGCTTCTTCCAATGAGGCGACGATCGTGACGCAGCAGTCGGCTGCGGCGAAGACCGGTTTCCAGTAGGAGGCCGGCTGCGAGGCGATGATCTTGCGCACCGCCTCGCGCGTGGCGCTGGTATCGCGTTCATCGTCGGCGAGCGCCTGCGGCAGACCGATTGCCTTGGTGAACGCAAGCCAGAAGTGCTGCTCGAGCGCTCCGCATGCCACGAGCTTGCTGTCGCTCGTGGGATAGATCTGGTAGCGCGGCGAGCCGCCGTTGTGCCGCAGTTCGCCGGGCCCGGGATTACGACCGGTCGCGTACATCGTCGCGAGCGCGAACCAGGCGAACGTGAACATCGCATCGCTCATCGCGACGTCGATGCGTACGCCTTTCCCGGTCTTTGCGCGCGCGATCAGCGCGAGCAGGATGTTCGACACGGCCGGAAAGCTGCCGCCGCCGATGTCGGCGATCAAGCCGGGGGGAACGACCGGTCGATCGGCGGGACCCGGCGAAAGCGAGAGCAGCCCCGTCGAGCCGATGTAATTGATGTCGTGGCCCGCCTCGTCGCGGCGCGGGCCGGCCTGTCCGTATCCCGAGATCGAGCAATAGACGATGCGCTCGTTTCTCGCGCGCACGGCGTCATAGCCGAAGCCGAGCCGATCCATCACGCCGGGACGAAATTGTTCGACGAGCACGTCGGCGCGCTCGACGAGCTTCCACGCGTCGGCCTTGCCCTCGGGCGTCTTCAGATCGGCGATCAGGCTCTTCTTGCCGCGATTGAGTTGGGCGAACGGCGCGGAGTATCCATGCAGCATCGGCCCGAAGCGGCGCACGTCCTCGCCGCCCGGCCGCTCGATCTTGACGACTTCGGCGCCGGCCTCGGCCAGCATCAGTGTCGCGAGCGGGCCCGGCAGCAGCGTTGTGAAGTCGGCAACCAGCACACCTTCGAGCGGTTTCGGCATGGGACCGCCTCAATGAAACAGGCTCGGGGCGATCATGCCTTGCTGGATCAGATAAAGCAGCCCCGTCACCGTGAAGATCGACGTCACCGTCCCGAGCAGGATGCCGGCCGAGGATTGAGCGACGTAGACCTCGTACTGGCGCGCCATGACATAGGCATTGAGTGCGGGCGGCAGCGCCGCCATCAGCACGGCGGTATGGACCCAGACCGGGTCGAACCCGCCTATCGCCGACAGCATGACCCAGGCTATGAGTGGATGCAGGAACAGTTTGATGCCGGCGACGACGGCAATCTCCTCCGCAATTCGCGTGAGTGGTCGCAGGGCGACGGTGACGCCGAGCGTGAACAACGCACATGGCGCCGCGGCGTTGGCGAGATAGTCGAGAATCTTCTCCACTGGGGCGGGTGGCCGGGCTTGCGCCCATGCAAAAATGACGCCGATGATCGTCGCAAGAATGAACGGGTGCGTGAACACACGCTGCAAGACAACGAGTACGGTCTTGAGCGGGCCCTTCCGCTCGACACCGGAAACCGCCATGAGGAATGGAACGGCGGCGAAAAAGAGCGTCGAGTCGAACGTGAAAATCAGCGCCGTTGGGACCGCGGCCGCCGTGCCGAGCGCCGCAAGCGTCAGGCCGGGCCCCATGTAGCCCACATTTGCATAGGCGCCGACTGTGCCCGCAATTGTTGCGTCCGGAAGGTTGCCGCGGCGCAGCCAGAGACCGACGCCGATTGCGAGCATAAACGTCAAGGCAGTCGAGAGCGTCGTCGCCAGGATGAAGCGGCCGTTCGCGAGTTGCTCAAAAGGCGTGCGCGATACGAGCTGAAAGAACAGCGGCGGCAACGCAATATAGAGAATGAAAAAATTGAGCCAGGCCAGACCCCCCTCGGGTAGCCGGACGATTCGCCCGCTTGCGAATCCAAGCAGGATCAATCCGAAGAATGGGAGTGCAAGACCGAGGACCTGGGCCATGGGCCGCGGTCGATAGACTCCGGGTCGAGGCCGGTCAATCTTGCTATCGCACCGGCGCCCCTACAGTGCATCTAGGCGATCGGCTGCGGCTCAGCTAAGCATCGCTTGGACCGGATACTGAGTCCCGCATGACGCTGCCGCGGAATTTCTACAAGCCGCTTGCGATCGACGCCCCGGAGCCGTTCCGGGAACTGCCGGTACGACTCGAGCGCATGATCCACTTCATTCCGCCGCATAACGACAAGGTTCGCGCCCGGGTGCCCGACCTCGTGCGCGAGGTCGACGTCGTGCTCGGCAATCTGGAGGACGGAATTCCGGTCGAGTCCAAGATCGCCGCGCGCAAGGGCTTCATCGAGATGGCCCGCTCCGTGGAATTTCGAGCAACCGGTCTTTGGCTTCGCATCAACGCGCTCTCCACGCCCTGGGCGCTTGACGAAGTCACCGAGATCGTCGGCGAAGTCGGCGGCGAACTCGATGTGATCATGCTGCCCAAGGTCGATGGACCGTGGGACATTCACTACCTCGACCGGCTGCTCGCACAACTTGAGGCAAGGCACGGGCTGAGCCATCCGATCCTGATCCACTGCATCCTGGAAACCGCGGAAGGCGTGACCAACGTGGAGAAGATCGCAGCCGCCTCCCCTCGCCTGCACGGGATGAGTCTTGGTCCTGCCGATCTCGCAGCTTCCCGGGCGATGAAGACCACGCGCGTCGGCGGCGGGCATCCGGAGTACAAGGTCGTCGCCGACCCCGGCGCGGGCAAACGTCCGCACTTTCAGCAGGACCTCTGGCACTACTCGCTTGGACGCATGGTCGACGCGTGCGTCGCAAATGGCATCAAGCCGTTTTGGGGTCCGTTCGGTGACTTCTCCGACTCGGAAGGCTGCGAGGCACAGTTCCGCAGCGCATTCGTCCAGGGTTGTGTCGGCGCCTGGACCTTGCACCCGGATCAGATCGAAATCGCCAAGCGCGTGTTCAGTCCCGATCCGGCGGAGGTCACGTTTGCCAAGCGCATTCTCGCCGCCATGCCCGACGGCACCGGCGCCGTCATGATCGACGGCAAGATGCAGGACGATGCGACGTGGCGGCAGGCGAAAGTCATGGTCGACCGGGCGCGACTTGTCGCCGCAAAGGATCCGGAGCGCGCGAAGCTCTATCAACTTTAGTCACGACCTGCCTTATTTGCCCGCGCACCGGCCCGGACGTAAAATGTCAATGAGTCGTGTTCGGTGTGCGCATGAAACCGCGCCAGGCGAAGTACCGTATCGGCCAGGTCGTCCGTCACCGCGTGTACCCGTTCCGCGGCGTAGTGTTCGACGTGGACCCGACGTTCAGCAATACCGACGAGTGGTACGAGGCGATCCCAACCGAGATTCGTCCGCACAAGGATCAGCCGTTCTATCATCTGTTGGCTGAAAACTCGGAGACGGAGTACATCGCCTACGTCTCCGAACAGAACCTGATCCCGGACACCTCGGGCGAACCGCTGCGCCATTCCGAGCTCGAGGAGCGTTTTGCGTCGGACAGCAAGGGCGGCTATCGCGCGCGCGGCCAGCAAATCCACTAGCGCTGGTTTCGATTGCGGCGGCGGTCGCGCAGCCGGGCGAACAACAGCCGTCCAACGATCCACGCGGCAATCACCGAGATAATGACGCGCAGGCTCACGAGCGCAGTTGCGGCCTGTCCGAGATAGAAGATCATCCCGCCCCAAAAGGCGATCCAGCCGGTGCAGGCGGCAATGGAGATCACGAGAAAGCGTGTGACCGGAAAATGCAGAATGCCGGCCGCCGTCGAGGTGAGCGAGGCGAGATTGATCTGCCAATAGGTGGTGAGGATCGCGCTCAGCCCGTACTTCGTCAGTCTGGCCTTGGCGCGCTCGAGGCCCTCGTGCAATCCGAACGCCACCAGCAGCCGGTACCAGCCGTACTTGCCGAGCAGGAAATTGACGAAGTAGGCGAAGGAAAGGCCGATAACCGTCGCGGTCAGCACCTGCGCAGCGCGCCACACGTCATCGCCGGCGAGAATCAACGCGGCGAGAATGACGATCGCGCCGGGGAAGTACCAGCCGATCAAGAGCAGCCCTTCGATGAAGGCACCGATGAGAACGGTGATGAGTCCGTATTGTATGAAAAAGTCTTTGGCGATCGCGATCAGTACGTCCTCGGGAGGCAGATCGAGAAGTTCCCAAACGAAATACAGCGATGCGAACACCAACAGAAAAATTAGCGGGACGACGATCAACGTCGTCGCGTTGCCGCCGCTTCGGTCGAACATCCCAACCCCACCTAGCCGCAGGAAACGGCGCACGCCCCACTTGTCATGTCAACAACGGGCGCTCACGGCATTCCGTCAGGCGGAATCGGAAATGTGACAGCGCGTCAGCGCGCTTCGCGGCGGGCACCCCTTGCGCGACGAACATGCGCTCCGGCGATGGGCGCGGGCCGGGAGGAAGGACGGCGGCTCGCCGCCGTATCCGCCGTGGGCGCGGCGTCTCCCGCCTGATCGAGTAACCGTTTTAGCGCGGCGGTACTGGTCGGCACCGCACGCGAGC
This sequence comes from Xanthobacteraceae bacterium, assembly GCA_036556265.1. GTDB lineage: Bacteria > Pseudomonadota > Alphaproteobacteria > Rhizobiales > Xanthobacteraceae > JAUSIF01. Next base: position 31,374 of record DATBJU010000178.1, read on the forward strand.
CGAGTGCGGTACACAGCGAGCGCAATTCGCGGTCCGAAATCACGTGGACGCGCAGCTGAAGGTCGAGCTTCGCAATCTCGAGCAATTGCACGGATTCCTTCCAACCGCGCTTGCGGAGCAAAGCAATGTGTTTGCTCAATGACTGAATCATTTTAGCCAGCTGTTCGTCCACTTTCGTCGGCATTTCCGAGCTCCCAGCCCCTTCCGCGATGCGAGGTTGCCGCAATCCATGTTCGCGTTGTCGCCACATCCCCATAAGAACTTACGATCTTCGTAACGGTACGGTGCACGTCGCGGGCGGGAACGTCGTCGAGCGCGTGACTCGCGGACGCATCCAGCAAAAACGTGAATTCGTGGCCACGATGAAAGGCGTCGATTGCGGTCGACAGACACGCCGCCTCGCCGGCAAAACCGGCGATGACAAAATTGCCCTGGCTGTTGTTCATCACTTCGGCGAACGACGCGCTCGCGTAGCAGGAAGGACGGTCGCGCTCGAATACCATGTCGGTGCGGACCGGCTCGAACCCGTCGATCCAGCGTGCAAACGGCGTTGCCGGATTGAAGAAGGCCGTGCGACCGATCCAGCGCACGAACGCGACCGGAAATCCCATGGCGCGCGCGTGCGAGAGCGCCGAGCGGCAATTCTCGAGCGCGTCGGCCGCCTCGGGAATCGCAAGCACGCGCGGGCTCGCGAGATATTCCTGTTGCAGGTCGATAAGGACGAGCGTCGGGATGCCCGCCGAATTGACGTAGGCGCGCAGCGGGACAACGGTGCTCATGCTGCCGATCCCGTGATCGACGGCCGTGTGACGGGCCGTGCGGTCGAGCGCTCGAGGACGCCCGGCGTATGCCAACGTCCCTCCGGCCGAATGATCACGTAGGGGTCGGTGCCGATCCTGATTGCGTCCGGGTGCTGTTCGGCGTCGAGAACCATTTCGACGTAATCAAAATCAGAAAACACGAGCTCTTTCCCTCCCTCAAACAGGTGAAATCCGAAACGCGCCCAGAAGTTGACGAGGCGCTTTTGGGCGTGGCCGTACATGCGCTGGTAGCCCTTTACGCGGCAGAGCTCGATGCCGGCGCGAACGAGATGGAAGGCTAGCCGAGTGTTGCGAAATTCGCGGCGCACGGCGAGTCGCTCGAGCTTTGCGAAGTCGGCGAAGTAACGAATGCGGAGGCAGCCGGCCGGCTCCTTGCCGACGTAGCCGAGGAGATTCGTCGCCGATAGGTCGTTGCCATCGAATTCCTCGTCGTACGGACATTCCTGCTCGGCGAGATAGACGGCGCTGCGAACCGAGATCACGCGCGCGAGATCTTCGAGCGAACGAGCGACAGTCACGGTAATTTCGCGGCCGCCGCTGTGTGCGTGGTAGCTGTCATAGATCGGTGTGCCCGGCCGTTTCGAGCCTTGTGCGCGCCGGAAGATGTGCAGATGGGGCGCGGGAGCACCGCCGACGATGGCGCCCGCCCGGAAGCCGAGCGTCTCGAGGAAGCGCCGCCCGTCGTCGGTGGCCGCGCGCGCATACAGATCGACGTCCGCGTAGAGCGGCGTCGATATCTTCTCGAACACAAGTGCAACGCCAGCCGCGAGCGATCCGCGCGCGTGGAGCGCCCAGACGTAGATGCCGGCCGGCTTCTCATTCTGCGGGGCGAGCAGGCTCGAATCGGGGGTGCTGGCGTCGAAGGTACCGGCGGCTAAACGTCTCAGCCCTTCCTGCTTCAGCATGAGGAAAGCCACAAACCCGTCCGGGGACGGGTTGAAGCTGTCGTGGCGGTCACGCCGCGCGATTGCCCAGAGGGTATCCGGGTTGTGGGAAAGGATGCGGTGCACCACGTCGGCGCCCGCCAGCCCCGCAATGTCGCGCCGGGCGCGGGCAACCAGCCGATCAACCGAGCATCCGCTCGGATTAAAGACCACAAGCCTTTTGGCGACGGCCTGTACGTCCATGGCGTTCAAAGGGTGGTTCGCCGGTTGGGGCCGGGGAACCTCCTGCACGGCGCGGGCAATACGCGGATCATGGGCAGTCATCGCTATTCCCTCGGTTGCGTGCCTCGGCCATACTGCAACCAAGCCTAGTCAGGTATGGGCGGGGGGTATGCAGCTTTATTCGGAAAGCCGTGTTCCGCTGGCGGAACACGAGGAGCAGAGAATCCCGCGCCTCGTCTCCGATTGGGAGGCGGTGCGTGTGTTCCTCGATGTCGTGCGTTGCGGCAGCTTTCGTTCTGCTTCCGAACGCCTCGGGCAATCCGTGAACGCTTTGCGACGCAGGGTTGACGAGCTCGAGCGTCAACTGGGTGTCACACTCCTCACCCGCCACATCGACGGTGTACGCACCACGAATGAAGGCGAGCAGGTTCTTGCCTGCGCGCGGCGCATGGAGCAGGCGGCGATCGATCTCGTTCGCACCCGCGACCGTTCGGAGGCGGCAATCGCCGGCGAGGTGCGGCTTGCGGTCACCGAAGGGCTCGGCACGTTCTGGATTGCGCCGCGACTGGTCGAATTCCAGCGCGCGTTCCCGCGCGTGCTGGTCGACGTGTCATGCGCGATGCAGTCGGCGGACGTGCTTCGTCTCGAAGCAGACCTCGCCGTACAACTGACGCGGCCGGTCGCGAAGGACGTCAAGGTTTACAAGCTCGGCCGCCTGCACGCGATGCCGTTTGCGTCGAAAAGCTACATCGACACCTACGGGCATCCGAAGAGCATCGACGATCTTCGCAAGCATCGCATCGTGCTCCAGGTTGCCGAGCAAGTCACGTCGCAAGCCGAGTACGATCATCTGTTCCCCGACGTGCCACAGCCTGGCTTCGTCGCCGTCCGCACGAACGTCAGCAGCGCGCACTACTGGTCGATTGCGAAGGGCGCCGGCATCGGCATGCTGCCGACCTACGCGCGGGCGATCGGAGCGCGCGTAGTGCCAGTCGACATCGGGCTGCATGCGCCGTACGACATCTGGCTCACGTACCACCCGGATGCCAATCGCATCCCGCGCGTGCGGCGCATGATCGAATGGGTGATCGACGCCTTCGATCCGAAACAGTTCCCCTGGTTCCGTGATGAATTCATCCACCCGAACGACTTGCCGAAAGAATATCGCGGCAGATCGCTCGTCGATCTGTTCGCGGGCTTCGGCCTGTCGGTCGCCTAGCAACGCTCAGCAACGAAAATGAAGAAAACCATGAAATCAACCAACGCAAAGTCTCCCAACCTCGTCGATGTCGAAGTGGGGCGGCGCATCCGTACGCGCCGGCTCTCGAAAGGAATCTCTCAGACGGCGCTCGGCCGGCCGCTGGGAGTAACGTTCCAGCAAGTCCAGAAGTACGAGAAAGGCGTCAACCGCGTAGGGGCCGGACGATTGCAGCAAATCGCCGAGATACTCGACGTGCCGGTTTCATTCTTCTACGGCGACACTGACGGAGACTCGCGCGACACCAAGACGGTGATGGGGTTCATCGACACGGCGCACGCCGTTCGACTGATGCGCGCCTACTCCAAGCTGCCAAGCCGCAAGGTGCAGCATGCGGTCGTCGACCTCGTCGAACGAATGGCTGAGCGCAAAAAATAGAAACGGCGCGCTAGAGCGCGCCGTTTATTTTTTCTTCATTTGCGCTGCGCTACTTCTTTTGGCCTTCCAGTTTCTTCAGCACTTCGTCCGCCTGCTTCTGCATCCCTTCGCGCAGCTTGCGCTGCTGCTCTTCGATTTCCTTCGGGTCGACCGGCGGCCCGTCGTAGGCCTTGGTGAAATCCTTGAGGACGAGCGTGAAGTTCACGGTACGGCCGACCTGGTTGATGGCCTGTACCGTGAGCGCCTGGCCTTTCTTCATCACGTCGACGAATTTTGCGTCGACGTCCATGTCGCCGTAGCAGGCGTTGGGAAAGCAGATCGAATAGCGCGCAGGCAGCGGCTCGTTCTTGTCGATCACGACGCGCATGCCGGGTTGCAATTGCATGCCGGGCGGAACGGCGATGATGAACTGCTTCTTCGCGTCCCCTTCCACTTCGCGCACGGCGACCGAGGCCAGGAATTGACCAGTCTCGGCGCGAATATCCTGGGCGACGAGGCAAACTTCCTTATTCGCTTGGGGATCGCGGCTGCAGATCTTGGTCCAGGGTGACGGAATCGCGACCGCCTGCTGAGTCGGCGGGGCCGCTTCCGCAGGCCCGCTCTTGGCCGCCGGGGCCGACTTGGCCGCCGGGGCCGACTTCGCGGGCGGTGCAGCCTTGTCCTTGGCCTGCGCATGCGCGCCGACGACGCCCGCTCCGAGCACTGCCGCCGAGACGACAGCCACGCCGAACAGCGCGATTAGCTTGCGAAACCTCATGCCTGATCCCCCGTGAAGCGCTTGTTGAAGCACCGGTCGCACGCCCCCGCACGCCGGTAGAAGGGCAAACGTCAAAACATTCGTGATTTCCGCGATCTGTTCAGCGGCAAATACGGCAAGACCGAGGCGCAGAGCCAGTTTCTTGCTGCGCCATGTTATCGTCAGCGGGCAAGTTAGCACTTGATTCGGCGGGGTCCAGAGGGCCGCAGAAGCATACGCGAGGCGCAAGGCGCGATGACGGAACCCCTTCCCTCTTCCCGCAGGGTGTTCGGGGCGGTTGCAGCCCTCGCGTTCGCGGCTGCATCGGCCACTGCGGGCGAGCCGCGGCACGCGATCGCGATGCACGGAGAGCCCGCATACGCGGAGGACTTCTCGCACTTCCGCTACGCCAACCCGAACGCCCCGAAAGGCGGACGCCTCACACAAGCGTTCATCGGCACCTTCGACAGCCTCAATCCCCTGATTGTGAGGGGTAATCCCTTTCAGCAGATGCGCGGGTATGTGCTCGAGAGCCTGCTCGCGCGCGGGCTCGACGAGCCTTTCACGCTGTACGGCCTGATCGCCGAGCGGGTCGAGACCGACGACGAGCGCACCCACGTAACCTTTCACCTGGATTCGCGCGCGCGTTTCTCCGACGGAAAGCCGGTGACGGCCGAGGACGTCCTGTTCTCGTGGCGCCTGTTGCGCGACAAGGGTCGGCCCAATCATCGCACCTACTATTCGAAGGTCGCGAGGGCGGAGCAGATCGGCGCCGGGGCCGTACGGTTCGAATTCGGAGGGCAAGCCGACCGCGAGCTTCCGCTGATCCTTGGTCTGATGCCGGTCATGCCGCGGCACGCCATCGATCCTGAGAAGTTCGAGGAGACGACGCTCGAACCGATGATCGGCAGCGGACCCTATCGGGTGGCAGAGGTGCGCGCCGGCGAGAGTGTGCTGCTCAAGCGCGATTCCGACTATTGGGGCCGCGATCTTCCGGTCAATCGAGGCCACTATAACTTCGATGAGCTGCGTTTCGATTTCTTCCGCGATGCCAATACGTGGTTCGAAGCATTCAAGCGCCAGCTCTACGACGTGCGGTGGGAGACCGATCCCGGGCGCTGGACGACCCAGTACGATTTTCCCGCGTCCCGCGCTGGCGGGCTTGTCCGCGAGGAAATCGGGACCGGCCAGCCGAAGCCGTTCCAGGCGTTCGTGTTCAACACGCGCCGTGCGCTCTTCTCCGACGTGCGTGTGCGCGAGGCGCTGATCGAGCTTTTCGACTTCGAGTGGGCGAACGCGAACCTGTTTCATGGCGCCTACCGGCGCACGGCGAGCTATTTCGAGGGTTCCGAACTTTCCGCGCGCGGGCGGCCGGCGGACGCCAAGGAGCGTGCACTGCTCATGCGCTATGCCGAGTTCGTGCGCACGGACGTCCTGGAGGGCGGATATGAGCCTCCTGTTTCGAATGCCTCGGGCCGCGACCGCGATCGCCTGAGACGCGCACTCGCACTTTTCGGCGCCGCGGGCTTCACGTTGCGTGCGGGCCGGCTCGTCAGCGCGAAGGGTGAGCCGTTCACGTTCGAAATCATGGTGGCGACACGGGATGAAGAGCGGCTCGCGCTCGCCTATCAGAACATGCTGCGGCGCGCGGGTGTCTCCACCGCCATTCGTTTCGTTGACGGCGCTCAATTCGAGCGGCGGCGGCAGAACTACGACTTCGACATGATGCCTTACACGTGGCAGCAGTCGCTTTCGCCCGGCAACGAGCAGGCATTTTACTTTGGATCGGACGCGGCCGATGTGCCTGGAACGCGCAATTACATGGGCGTGAAGAATTTGGCGATTGACGCCATGATTGCCGCGCTGCTTGGAGCGCGCGAGCGCGACGAGTTCGTCACCGCCGTACGCGCGCTCGATCGGCTGCTCATGTCCGGCCTCTACGTTCTCCCTCTCTTCCACCTCCCGGAGGATTGGATTGCGCGCTGGCCCGGGGTCGAGCGGCCGAAGACGCTGTCGCTTTATGGAACGCCACTTGAAACGTGGTGGCGGAGCGACACGAAATGACCGCAGCCGGCATGCCCTCGGCCGAAGATCTCGCTGCGGGCGTCTCGCTCGACGCGCTCTTTCGCAGCAACGCGCAGAGCCGACCGAACGACGTATGCCTGATCGACCCGAGCGACCGTATTTACTTCACGGACTTCGAGCCGCGGCGCCTGACTTACGCCGCCGCGGATGCGGCCGTCGAACAGCTCGCGCACCGTATTCGGTCGTTCGGGTTGCGCTGGGGCAGTGTGATCGCGGTGCAGTTGCCGAATATCTCGGAGGCCGTGCTCACGCTCCTCGCAGTGATGCGGGCCGGAATGGTGCCGATGCCGGTACCGATGCCGTGGCGACGTTCGGATCTCGTCGCCGCGCTCGGGGAAATTCAACCCAGGGCGTTTGTGACACTTGCCCGGTTCGCGGACGACCGCCCGGCCGAAATCATGTGCGAGGCGGCGGCGGAGCTGCTCCAGCTGAGCTTCCCGTGCGCGTTCGGGGCCGAGGTGCCGGACGGCGTCATTGCACTTGACGATCCGCTATCGGACGCCGAGCCGCGAGGCGCCAAGGTGGTGGCGCCGCCGGGCGACCACTTGGCAATCGCCACCTTCGACGCGGCGGTGGGCGGTTTCTTCCCTGCCGCACGCGGCCACTCGCAGTGGCTTGCAGCCGGTCTTTCCATGCTGCTCGAGGCAAAAATCGAATCCGGCGACACGATCCTGACGACGCTGGCGCCGAATTCCTTGGCCGGAATCGGCACGGCGCTCGTGCCCTGGCTTCTTTCCGGCGGTGCCCTGGAGTTTGCCGGCGGCGCGTCGGTGGCCGTAACGTCGACGAGCGACTGGAAGGGCAGGACTCACCTCATTGCGCCTTCCGCCGTGCTGGGCGGGCTTGCCAGGCAGCACCGGGGACCGCTCGCGTCCTGCGTTGCGGTTCATCGGGCACGGCACGGGCACGTGCAAAGCTTTGCCAACGTGGCGTGCGAAACTCTTGTCGATCTGTTCGTGTTCGGCGAACTCGGCATGATTTCACTCAGGCGGGATGATCGCAGCAAGCCAAATCCAATACCGATCGGTCCGATCGCCGCGCCGTCTTCCGGCCGATCGCCGGTTGTGATCGAGACCGAACTCGCAGGCGGCGAACTGCTGCTGCGGGGCGCCATGCTGCCGCGCGGCTCGCTGCCGAGCGGCGCCTCGGGGGCCGTGCGGCTCGATGCGCACGGCTTCACGCGCACCGGATTCCGATGTCATACCGACGGAAATGGGCGGCTGGTCGTTGATGCAGGGCCATCCGGCGTCGCCTCCGTGGGCGGTTTACGATTTGGTCTCGATGATCTCGGATCACGAATTGCCAAGTGCGTTCCAGAGGCTATGGTCCATGCGATCGGGGACGCAGTGCTCGGCGAGCGGATTCGTGTCGAAGTGCACGACCCTGTGGCGGCTGGCGCGGCGTTGCATGACGGCGGCCACTCGCGTCAGGTGATCGACGCCGTAGTGCAGGCGATCGGCGAACGCCGCGCCGTCGGATAGTGAGGTCGAGATGGCCGAAGGAATGATCATCGACGTCGTATCCGACGTCGTCTGCCCCTGGTGCTACGTCGGCAAGCGCCGACTGGAGCGTGCGCTCGCACAGCGGCCGGAGGTGAAGAGCGGGATCCGCTGGCTGCCGTTCTTCCTCGATCCCAGCGTTCCGCCTGAGGGCATCCGACGCATCGACTACATTTCGAGAAAGTTCGGGACCAACGACAAGGTCACGCCCATGCACCATCGACTGGTCGGCATCGGGACGAAGCTCGGAATCGATTTTCGCTTCGAGCGGATTGACCGGCAGCCGAACACACTCGATGCGCATCGAATGATCGGCTGGGCGCAGGAGACTGGCAAGGCCGGAGTACTCGTCGATCGTCTGTTCGAGCTCTTCTTCACCGAAGGCGCCGACATCGGCAAGCACGATATCCTGGTCGAAGCCGGACGCACGGCGGGATTGGAGACGGCTGAGTTGCGTCGCGACCTCGCGAGCGACCGCGACGTGCGCTTCGTCGAGCGGCAGGCATCGGCCGCTTCGACTGCCGGGATCGGCGGCGTGCCGTTCTTCGTGTTCGGCAAGAAGGTCGCTGTCGCCGGCGCGCAGGAAACCGAGGTGCTGACCGCAGCTATGGATCAGGCGCGCGGCGATAGCAGCGAGCCGCTGCGCGCGGCGACGAGTTAGGCCGCTTTTCGTTCGGCGAGACCCACGAGCGTATCGAGAACGGACTTCGCACCGCGCAGGCGATCCTCGATCCGTTGCCAATCGCGGAACACCACGAGCTTCTGATCGGGCCGCACGCGCGCGCTGGAGCGAGGGTCCGTGATCCAGGCGATGAGACCGGCCGGATTGGGGAATGTATCGTCGCGGAACGACACCACGGCACCCTTCGGGCCGGCTTCGATCCGTTCCACGTTCGCGCGGCGGCAAAGGGCTTTGATCGCGACCACGTCGAGGAGCGTCTTCACCTCGCCGGGCAGTGGACCGAAGCGGTCGGCGAGCTCGGCTGCGGCCGCGTCGATATCGGCCGGGTTCTCGAGATCCGCGAGCCGGCGATAGAGGCCGAGACGGACCGCGAGATCGGGGACGTACGCCTCCGGGATCATGACCGGCGTGCCAACCGCGATCTGAGGCGACCACTTGTCCGCGGCAGGCGTCGCGATCCCTGCCTGTAATTGTGCGACCGCCTCGGCGAGCATCTCCTGATAGAGCTCATAGCCGACCTCGCGGATGTGTCCCGACTGCTCGTCGCCGAGGAGGTTGCCGGCGCCGCGAATATCGAGGTCGTGCGATGCGAGCTCGAAACCGGCACCGAGGTTTTCCAGCGATTGGAGGACCTTCAGGCGCCGTTCCGCCTGCGGGGTGACCGCTCGCTCCGCCGGCAGGGTGAGGATCGCGTATGCTCGTGTCTTAGAGCGGCCGACGCGGCCGCGCAGTTGGTACAGCTGCGCGAGCCCGAACCGGTCGGCGCGATGGACGACAAGCGTATTCGCTGTCGGGATATCGAGCCCGGATTCCACGATCGAAGTGGATAAGAGCACGTCGAAACCGCCGTCGTAAAAGGCCGCCATGATGTCCTCGAGCTGCCGCGCACCCATTTGTCCATGTGCGACGGCGACCCGCACCTCCGGCACGTGCGATTCCAGGAACTGCTTTGCGCCGGCGATATCCTCGATGCGGGGACAGACATAGAACGCCTGGCCGCCACGATAGCGCTCGCGCAGCAGCGCCTCGCGTACCACGAGCGTGTCAAACGGCGTGACGAACGTCCGTACGGCGAGCCGGTCGACCGGCGGTGTTGCAATGATGGACAGTTCGCGCACGCCCGTGAGTGCCAGCTGGAGCGTGCGTGGAATGGGTGTCGCGGTCAGCGTGAGCACGTGCACTTCCGAGCGGAGTTCCTTCATGCGCTCCTTGTGCGCCACGCCGAAATGCTGCTCCTCGTCCACAACCACAAGGCCGAGGTCCTTGAAAGCGACTGACTTGCCAAGCAGCGCGTGCGTGCCGATCACGATATCGATCGAGCCGTCGCGGATGCCCTGTTTCACCCGATGCAGTTCGGCGGAAGAGACCAGGCGCGACGCCTGGCCGAGCCTGACCGGAAAGCCGCGGAAGCGCTCCGAGAACGTCTTGAAGTGCTGGCGGGCGAGCAATGTCGTCGGCGTCACGACTGCCACCTGCTTTCCGTTCAAGGCGGCAGCGAACGCCGCGCGCAGCGCCACCTCCGTCTTGCCGAATCCGACGTCGCCGCAGATCAGCCGGTCCATCGGGCGGCCGGCAGCGAGATCGTCGAGAACGGCCTCGATTGCGCTCTTCTGGTCTTCTGTCTCTTCGTACGGGAAGCGCGCGCAGAATTCGTCGTACAGCCCCTGCGGCGGAACAAGCTTCGGCGCATCGCGGAGCTTGCGCGTGGCGGCGATCCGCAACAGCGCATCGGCCATCTCAAGCACGCGCTTCTTCATGCGCGCCTTGCGGCTCTGCCAGCCGACGCCGCCGAGGCGGTCGAGCTCGGCGCCGGCCTCATCGGAGCCGTAGCGCGAGAGCAGTTCCAGGTTCTCGACCGGCAGGAACAAGCGATCGTTGCCGGCGTAATGGATTTCCAGGCAGTCGTGCGGCGCACCGAGTGCCTCGATCGTCTTCAGGCCGACGAAGCGGCCGATGCCGTGATCCACGTGGACTACGAGGTCGCCGGCGCTGAGACTGGTGACCTCGGTGATGAAATCCTGCGCCCGGCGCTGACGGCGGTAGGGCCGGACAAGACGGTCGCCGAGTACGTCCTGCTCGGAAATGAGCGCGGCGGTCGCGCTTTCGAATCCCGCCTCGAGACCGAGAACGGCGAGGCCAATCGACTCCTTCGGCAATGCGACGGCCTCGTTCCAGGTCGCAACCGGGCGCAGATCGGTGAGTCCGCGATCGGCAAGCACGTGGCCGAGGCGCTCGCGTGAGCCTTCGCTCCAGGCTGCGAAGATCACCCGCTTCCCCTGCCCCTGCAGCGCACGGGCGTGGGTGACGGCCGCGTCGAACAGGTTCTTGCTTTCGTCGGCCCGCTCCGGCGCGAAGCTGCGGCCGGGCTTGCCGCCCGCCTCGATCACGTGCCTTTCGTCGGGAACGCCGAAAGGCGAAAGGCGGGCAAGCGGTGCCGCATCGAGCCGCTCACTCCACTCACTTTTGGTGAGATACAGCCCGCCTGGCGGAAGCGGCCGGTAGACCGGCAGCTGAAACGCCTCGAGCGCCTCCTTGCGGGCGTTGTAATAGTCGTCGATCTGCGCGAAGCGCTCGTGCGCTGCCTCCTCGATCAACGGCTCGAACAGCACCGGCACGTCCGGCAGATGATCGAACAGCGTGTCGAGCCGTTCAATGAACAATGGAAGCCAGTGCTCCATCCCCGGATAGCGGCGGCCTTCGCCCACCGCGTCGAGCAGCGGGTCGCCCTTGGTCGCTCCGCCAAATTCGGCGGCGTAGTTCATGCGGAAACGGCGGCGCGCGTCGTCTTCCAGCTGGACTTCATTCGTGGGCACGAGATCGAGCAATCTCAGTTGCGCCGTCGTGCGTTGGCTCTCGGGATCGAAGCTGCGGATTGTCTCCAACTCTTCGCCGAAGAAATCGAGACGCACCGGTGTCTCGGCGCCGGGCGCGTAGAGATCGACGATGCCCCCGCGCACGGCGTACTCGCCCACATCGCGTACGGTCGACGATCGGGAAAATCCATTCGTCTCCAGCCAGTGGACGATGTCGCTCATGGGCCGAACCTGACCCGGCGCCAGCGCCAGCGCGCGAGTCGCCACATGTTCGCGCGGTGGCACACGCTGAAGCGCGGCATTGATCGTCGACAACACGATGGATCCGGGCGCCGCGCGCCCGCTCGCCAGGCGCGCGAGTGTCGCCATGCGGCGGGCAGAAACCGCGGCGTTCGGCGATACCCGATCGTACGGCAGGCAGTCCCAGGCCGGGAATGCAAGCACTTCGATCTCCGGTGCGAAGAATGCAAGCGCGCGCTGAAGCGCCGCCAAACGTTCCGCGTCGCGGCAGAGCACGAGCAGACTCGGGATTGCCGCCTTGGTGCGCGCGGCAACGGAGCGCGCGAGATCGGCAACGACCACGCCCTCGAAACCATCGGGCACGTTCGCAATGGTGACTGGCTTGCCGGGCGAGAGCCGTTCGGCCGGCGCGAGCGTGTTCATCGGACTCCCCCGCCGGCACGATTAAATTCGGCGAGCCGGCGGAACAACGGCGTGTCGAACGATGCCGGGACCACGGACTGACCGATGACCCAGGCGAACAATTCGGGGTCCGGCACCTCCATTAATGCTTCCAATTCGGCCAGCGCGGGCGGTGTCAATCGGGCCAATTCCGCATCGACAAAACGCCCGAGTACGAGGTCCATCTCGCGGGTACCGCGATGCCACGCCCGGTAACGCAACTTGCGACGGCGCAGTTCGAGATCGTCAATAAGGTCCACTTCGGCCATGCCTTTGCCAGCGCCGAAAACCCGGACGTGGCCGGGCGGGTTTCTATAGCGGGGCAATCGCCGCTTGTCAGGCTCCGAGGGTCAGCGTCCACCAGCGGTTGCGACTTCGTCACGCATCCGCCACCTTTCCGGCCGCCATGCGCCCCGCGATCCTCGATCCGCTATTTGCGCCGCTGACGAGCCTCAAGGGGATCGGCCCAAAACTCGCGAAGCCGCTTGCGCGCCTCCTGGACCACGACCCGCCCCGGATCATCGATATTCTTTTCCATCTGCCGTATTCGGCGATCGATCGGCGCGCACGACCCAAGCTCAGCGAAGTCAAGCCCGATACCGTCGCCACGCTGAAGGTGGAGGTGGAGCGCCATACGCCGGGCCGCGGACGCGCCCCGCACAAGATCATCGCTGCGGATGAGACAGGTACGCTCGAAATCGTCTATTTCAACCTGCCGCGCGAGCGGATCGAGAAAATGCTTCCGCTCGGCAGGACGCGCTACGTCTCCGGCCGTGTGGGTCTATACGACGGTCGGCTGCAGATGGTGCACCCGGATCGCGTCGTGGACGAGCAAGGCCTCGCCGACCTGCCGGCGGTCGAGCCCGTGCATTCGCTGACCGAGGGCGTTGGGCCTGCGATCGTGCGAAGGGCGGCCAACGGCGCTCTCGAGCGGCTGCACGATTTGCCGGAGTGGCTGGATCCGGCTTTCATCAAGTCGAGCGGCTTCTCCTCGTTTGCTGCTTCGCTGCGGCGACTGCACGCGCCGCGCGAGCCAAGCGATGTGGCACCGGAATCGAAACTGCGGGAGCGGCTCGCCTATGACGAGTTGCTCGCCCACCAGCTCGCGCTCGCGCTGGTGCGCAGCGAAATGCGGCGCGAACCCGGCCGCCCGAGCCGCGGCGACGGCCGGCTGCGGCTCGCCATCGAACGCTCCCTGCCCTTCTCCCTGACGAATTCGCAGCGAAAGGCGGTCGATGAGATCATCGCGGATCTTTCTTCGGACACGCGCATGTTGCGGCTGCTCCAGGGCGACGTGGGCTCGGGCAAAACCATTGTCGCGCTGCTTGCGGCTGCAGTCGTGATCGAGGCCGGCCGACAAGCCGCCATCATGGCGCCGACGGAAATCCTCGCGCGTCAGCACCACGCGCGCGTCGAACCCCTCGCCAAGGCCGCGGGCATCCGGCTTGCAATCCTCACAGGTCGCGAGCGCGGACCGGCGCGCGAACGGGTCTTGCGGGAATTGTCTGCCGGCGAGATCGATCTCCTTATCGGAACACACGCGTTGTTCCAGGAAGGCGTGGAGTTCCGCGATCTCGCCTTCGCGGTTGTCGATGAACAGCATCGCTTCGGCGTGCATCAGCGTCTCGCGCTCGCGCAAAAGGGTGAAGCGGTCGATCTCCTGGTTATGACTGCGACTCCGATCCCTCGCACCCTCGTGCTCACTTACTTCGGTGACATGGACGTATCGGAATTGCGCGAGAAGCCGGCTGGGCGGACGCCGGTCGACACGCGGACAATCTCGCTCGATCGTTTCGACGAGGTGATCGAAGCGGTAGGCCGGGCGTTGAACGAAGATGCGCGCGCGTACTGGATCTGTCCGCTCGTGGCGGAGTCCGAATCGATCGACCTTGCCGCTGCGGAGGAGCGGTTCCGTTTTCTCAAGGCGCGGTTCGGCAAGAAGGTAGGGCTGGTTCACGGCCAGATGCGCCCGTCGGAGCGCGATGAGGCGATGGAGGCGTTCGCGAGCGGCGCAACGCAGATCCTCGTCTCGACGACGGTGATCGAAGTCGGCGTCGACGTGCCCGAGGCGACCATCATGGTCGTCGAGCAGGCGGAGCGGTTCGGGCTCGCGCAATTGCACCAGTTGCGCGGCCGCGTGGGACGCGGACGCGTCAAGTCGACTTGCCTCCTCCTCTACAAGGTTCCACTTGGTGAAGCCGCCAGGCGCCGCCTCACTACCCTGCGAGAGACAAATGACGGGTTCCGCATAGCCGAGGAAGACCTGGCGCTCAGGGGCGAAGGCGAGGTCCTGGGCACGCGCCAGAGCGGCCTGCCCGGGTTCAAGATCGCCCGGCCGGATCTACATCGGCCTCTGTTGGAAGTTGCGCGCAAAGATGCTTCGATGTTGATCGCGCGCGACCCGACGCTGGCGTCCGAGCGAGGGCAAGCCGCGCGCTTGTTGCTTCATTTGTTTGACCGCGACGATGCCGTACGCTTGATCGAAGCCGGTTGATCCCATCGATGCTCAGGGTACGAAACGGCGCCGCTGACGCCGCGGAGGAAGTCTCGCCGCGCTATTTCGGCTGGCGGGTCGCGGTCGCGTGTTTTCTCATGGCGATGTTCGCTTGGGGTTTTGCGTTCTACGGGCACGCCGTTTATCTCGCTGAGCTGCAGCGCCTGCACGGCTGGTCCGCCGCGACGATCTCCGGCGCAAGCACCGTGACGTTGCTCGTCGGCGGTCTGTTCGTCGCTTTCGCCAACGATCTCATTGAACGCTTCGGCGCCAAGGCGCTTGTGCTGAGCGGCGCATGCATCCTTGGCGCTTCCATGGTGCTGCTCGCGTTCGTCAGGGAGCCTTGGCAGCTTTACCTGGTCTACCTCCTGATGTCGTTCGCCTGGGTGAGTATGGGCCTGCCCGCGATTACGATCGTGCTCAGCTACTGGTTCAACCATCGGCGCGGACTGGCGCTCAGCCTGGCGCTCAACGGTGCGAGCTTCGGCGGGATTCTCGTTGCGCCGCTGCTTCTCTTCCTGATCGCGGTTGTCGGCTTTGCCAACACGATGTTCGTCGCCGCGGCGCTGATTGCCGCCGTACTCGTTCCGAGTGTAGTTGCCTGGATCGGCGCGCCGGCGGCGGCTGCGAGCGCGCCCCAATCGGCGAGCGCGCCCGGCGCAATGACCCGCGCCGACGCGCTCCGGAATATCTCGTTCCTGACGCTGACCGGCCCGTTCGCCATCGGTCTGCTTGCCCAAGTCGGTTTCCTGGTCCATCAGATTGCTTTCTTGCAGGACTCGATCGGTCGGACGCAGGCAGGCCTTGCCATTGCGCTCACGACGATCATGGCGGTGATCGGCCGTGTGGTACTCGGCACCGTCATCGACCGGCTCGACCCGCGACAGGTGACGGCGGCGACGTTCGCCTCGCAAGCCATTGCACTGGTCGGGATGACCCTCACTTCCGACACAACGCTGCTCCTGCTGCTGTGCGGCGTGTTCGGCTTCTCGGCCGGGAATTTACTCACGCTGCCTCAGGTCGCGCTTCAGCGTGAGTTCACCCCGGCGTCGTTCGGAATGCTCGTGACGCTTCTTTCGGCGATCGTAACGCTCGCGGCCGCGGTTGGACCGGGTCTGATTGGCGTGGTGCGAGATGCGACGGGGAGCTATGCGGCGGGATTGCTCTTGAGTGCCGCGCTCGACGCCTTGGCGGCGGCCGTCGTGCTGCTACGGCCAAACGTTCGCCGCCTGTGAGACGCGGCTATTCCGCCGCGCGTGGCCTTGGCTTCGCGCGGGCGGCGTCGGCGAGCGCCTTGGTGCGTTTGTGGTACTCGGGCGTGACGAGGCCGGCCGAGATCACCATCTTCGCGCCGTCTTCGACGGTCATATCAAGCGGAATGCATTCGCTGCGCCTGGCAAACAGGAGATAGCCGGACGTCGGGTTCGGCGTGGTCGGGACGAACACGCTTATCATCTCTTCTTCGGGTTCGATCCCGGACTGAAGCACTTCACGCACCTCTCCGCGAGCAGAGGTCGCGACGAAGGCGATCGACCAGACTTCGCGGCGTGGAAACTCGATCAGCACGACCTGGTTGAACGTCGGCGTGCTGCTTGCAAGCACCGTCTCAAAGATCTGTTTCAGCGCTCCGTAGATGGATCGAATGAACGGCATTCGGCCGACGATGCGCTCGCCAAAACTGACAAGCGAACGGCCGAGCAGATTTGCGGTGAGAAATCCAAGCAGCGTGATCAGCGTGAACGCGATCACCACGCCAACGCCGGGGATATCGAACAGCAGCAGTAGATCGGGGTCGTAGCGCGCCGGAATCAGCGGCTTCACGAGGTTGTCGACCCATCTCACGAGCCCCACCACGATCCAGAGCGTGATGGCGATGGGGGCCGCGGTGACCAAGCCGGTGAAGAAGTAATTGCGGATGCGCGCCATCAGACGCGGCCGCGTCGGCAATTCGACCGGTTGCCCGGGCGTGTCTGGCGTCCGATTCATGGCGGCTGCGTCCTGGAAACGGGCCTATTCCACCGTCACGGACTTGGCAAGGTTGCGCGGCTGATCCACGTCCGTCCCGCGCAAAACGGCCACGTGGTAAGCGAGCAATTGCACGGGTACGGCATAGACGATCGGCGTAACTGTCGCGGGCATATCCGGCAAAGTCAGGATCGTGGCGGCGCCGAGGCCGCCCGCCGCGGCCCCCTTCGGGTCGGTTACGAGAATGATACGTCCGCCGCGCGCCAGCACCTCCTGCATGTTGGACGCGGTTTTCTCGAAGACGCGGTCGTGCGGCGCGATTACGACGACCGGCATCTCCTCGTCGATCAGTGCGATCGGGCCGTGCTTGAGCTCGCCGGCGGCATAGCCCTCCGCATGAATGTAGGAAATCTCCTTCAGCTTGAGGGCGCCTTCCATCGCGAGCGGGAAGTTGGTGCCGCGGCCGAGATAGAGAACATCGCGAGCGTGCTCGAGTTGCTTCGACAGACGTTCGATCTGCGGCTCGAGCGACAGTGCCTCCACCATGTGCCGAGGTACCTCGATGAAGGCTCGGACGAATTTCTTTTCGTCCTGCTCGGAGAGCACACCGCGCGCACGGCCCGCCGCGACGGCGAGGCACGCAAGCGCGGCGAGCTGGCAGGTGAACGCCTTGGTCGAGGCGACGCCGATCTCGGGACCGGCGAGCGTCGGCGCCACGACGTCGCTTTCGCGCGCTATGGTCGATGCGGCGACGTTCACGACGGAGAGAATGTGCTGACCGTGCTCCTTCGCGTAACGCAACGAGGCAAGTGTGTCGGCGGTCTCGCCGGATTGTGAGACGAAGATCGCGAGGCCGTTCTTCGGCAACGGCGCCTCGCGATAGCGAAACTCCGAGGCGATATCGAGATCGACCGGGAGCCGTGCGAAGCGCTCGAACCAATATTTCGCGACCGTGCCCGCATAGAACGCGGTCCCGCACGCCGATATCGTGATGCGGTCAAGCTTGTTGAAATCGAAGGGAAGCTCGAACGGCAGCTGGACTCGCTCGTGCGTCATATCGAGATAGTGCGCGAGCGTATGACCGACCACTTCCGGCTGCTCATGAATCTCCTTCGCCATGAAATGACGGTGGTTGCCCTTGTCGACGAGGAACGCGCCGGCGCTTGAGGTCTGTGTCTGGCGTTCGACGCGATTTCCGTTGGCGTCGCGAATTTCGACGCCGTCGCGGGTAACGACCGCGATATCGCCTTCCTCGAGATAGGCAATCTGGTCGGTGAACGGTGCGAGTGCGATCGCGTCCGAGCCGAGATACATCTCGCCCGAGCCGAACCCGACTGCGAGCGGGCTGCCGCGGCGCGCTCCCACGAGAAGGTTCTCCTCACCCTCAAAGAGGAAGGCGAGCGCGAACGCACCACGGATTTGCGGGAGCGCGGCCATTACCGCATCGATCGGCTTCCTGCCGCTATTCATTTCGGCAGTAACGAGGTGGGCGACGACCTCGCTGTCCGTTTCGGTCGAGAACTTGGCGCCTTTCTTCCCCAATACCTCGCGCAGCTCGCGGTAGTTCTCGATAATGCCGTTGTGCACAAGGGCGAGCCTTTCGGTGGCATGCGGATGCGCGTTCGACTCGTTGGGCGCTCCGTGGGTGGCCCAGCGCGTGTGGCCGATGCCGATTGTCCCCTGCAACGGCTCGCGCGCGAGGCGCGTCTCGAGGTTGCGAAGCTTGCCCTCGGCACGGCGCCGCGTCAGGTGTCCGCCTTCGAGGGTGGCGACACCTGCGGAATCGTAGCCGCGGTACTCGAGCCGCTTCAGCGCGTCGACGAGCGCGTTTGCGACCGGCTCCCGCCCGAGAATGCCGACAATTCCGCACATGTGTTGGCGTGCCTCCGCCCCGTTCCCGCAACCTACCGAACTAGCGTTTAGAAGCGGTTCTCAGAGTTCGTAAATCAATTCCGATGACGTTCGTTTGCAGCCAAAAGCAGACCCAATTCGACATATCAGCGAGGCTTTGTGGCTGTACTTGGGGCTTCGCGCGCATTGACCTGGCGCAACGATCCGAGACTACTGCCGGGGCATATGCGCACGAAAGGTATGCGGACGATGGTGACTCGACGGGCCTCCATTTGGGGCGGACTTGCCGGCGTGACCGTGCTGGCGACCGGCGGGTTGGCGTGGCGGGCATGGAGCAACGGTGCTTTCAGCGTCGGGCAAGGCGAGGCGTATGAGCCTTGGCGGCGCTGGCGCGAGGATCGCCCTGCCGGTCGGCTCGGCGTTGTGCACGCGGGAATTCTCGCAGCCAGCGCTCACAACACGCAGCCTTGGCGCTTTCGGATCGCCAACGAGCGAATTTCGCTGCACGCCGACTACGGCCGCAATCTCGGGAGCTTCGATCCGTTTCGGCGCGAGCTGCATTTGAGCCTCGGTTGTGCGCTGGAGAACATGACCCACGCCGCGCGCGCCCAGGGTTTCTTGGCGAGGATCGAGGCCGCGCCGGGTCCGCTTGCCTCCGACTCGTCCGGGGCCGCTGCCGAGATTACCCTCGTCGCGGGCGAGCGGATTGTGTCCGAGCTGTTCGAGGCAATTCCGAACCGTCATACGCTGCGCGGCGCTTACGACGCGCGACGCGAGATTTCATCCGCCCGGCAAAAGGAACTGGGGCAGCTCGCGGAGGACTCGCCAGAGCTTCGCATGTTCCTGTTTGCCGATGCGGCCGGCCGTGCCGAGCTGGGCGCGCTGATCGTCTCGGCGACCGAACGGATCGTCGCAGATCGGGAAATGGCAGAAGACAGCGCGCGTTGGTTCCGGTTCGACTGGAGCTCGCTGCAAAGCCACCGCGACGGGATCACGCTTGATGCAGTCGGCCTGCCGCCCTTGATCAATGCCGTGGCGAAGATCTTGCCTCCCGTCTCGGGCGAACAGGCAGATCGGCAATGGCTCACTGATACGCGCGATGTGCACGTGGCGACCGCGCCGCTGCTCGGGATCATCGCGGTACGCGACCTGTATGATCGCCCGACCGCGCTCGCCGCGGGAAGACTGTGGCAGCGGATACACCTGTGGGCGACTGCACGCGGGATCTCGGCGCAGCCGCTGAACCAGCCGGCGGAAATGGTCGACCGCGAACGACAGTTGGGCGCGCCGGAGATTACGCGCGAGCAGCTGGCCAAGTTGACCGGGGATCCGTCGTGGCGGCCGACGTTCGTCTTCCGGCTCGGTTATGCGGATCAACAGCCGCGGTTAAGCCCGCGCCGCAGGCTCGAGGACGTCGTCATTCGATGAACGGCGCTAGTCCTGATCCGCGTCCGGCTTGCCCCTGTGCGTGCGCAAATTCTTCGCCCAGCCTTCCTGGTTGGTCTGCCGCGCGCGGCCCACGCCCAATGCGTCGGCCGGAACGTTGCCGGTAATGACGGAGCCTGCCGCGACGTAGGCGCCGTCGCCGATCTTCACGGGCGCCACGAGCGCGGAGTTCGAGCCGATGAAAGCTCGCTTCCCGATCTCGGTGCGATGCTTGTCGAAACCGTCGTAGTTGCAGGTGATGGTGCCGGCGCCGATGTTCGCCTCAGCGCCGACGCTCGTGTCGCCGACGTAGGCGAGATGATTGGCCTTGGCCTTGGCGCCGAATTCGGCGGCCTTTGTCTCCACAAAGTTTCCAATCTTGGCGCCGGCCCCGAGCTTCGTACCCGGACGCAGTCGTGCGAACGGCCCGACCGAAGCACCGGCGCCAACCTGCGCGCCTTCGAGATGCGAAAAGGAACGGATTACCGCGCCCTCCTCCACGACGACACCCGGGCCGAACACGACGTAGGGCTCGACGACAACGTCGCGGCCCAGCTTCGTGTCCGACGAGAGGTGCACCGTATCCGGTGCGACCAGACTCGCGCCGCCCCTCATTGCCGCCTCGCGCAGACGAGCCTGCAGTGCGGCTTCGGCCGTCGCCAGTTGGATCCTGTCGTTCACGCCCATGACTTCCTCCTCGGTCGCTTCGTGCACGACCACCTTGAGTTTCTCCGCGCGCGCGACCGCGACGGCATCGCTGAGATAGAATTCCCGTTTCGCATTGTCGTCCTTGATCCGCTCCAGAAGCTTCAACGCCTGGGCTCCCGACAGGGCCATGGCGCCGGCGTTGCATAGCTCGATCTTCCTTTCAGCCGCGGTCGCCTCGCTCTCCTCGCGAATCGCGAGGAGTTCGTTACGCTCGACGACCAGTCGCCCGTACCCGGTCGGATCGGCCGGCCGAAATCCGAGCACCGCCACTGCAGCTCCCTTCAACGCATCGGCAAGATCCTGCAGCGTGCTGGCGCGGAGCAGCGGCGTATCCGCGAAGACAACCAGCAGATCGTGACCTCGCGCAACCGCTGCGCGAGCCGCGAGCACCGCGTGCGCCGTACCGCGCCGCTCACGCTGCACGAACACCTCCGCCTGCGGCAGCACGCGCCGCGCTTCCGCCGCCACGTCGTCGCGTTCCGGTCCGATTACGACCGCCACGCGACGGGCGCCCGCCGCCCGCAGCGTGTCCAGGACGTGGCCGAGCAACGTCCGGCCACCGATCCTGTGCAGCACCTTCGCCCTGCCGGAGGCCATGCGCGTGCCTTCGCCGGCGGCGAGCACGATCGCGGAGCGCTCAGGCATGCGGTCTCCTAAGGGTCATTTCCGTCGCGGGCGGTGTAGCCGATGGCCATCGATCCCGAAAGCCGAGGGATCGAGGCCCCGACTCTGATAAATTCCGCATCGGACTGATTCGGCACGGGATTCGGGGTCTATGGCCCAACGCAAGTCTTGGGCAAGCTATGTCATTTGGGGCTCGTTTGCGGTCTGCGCCGTGCTAGCCGCGGCGTTCACGATCGCAGTGGTGGTGGGCGCACACCGCGGCATGCAATTCGCGGGAATTTCGAAAAAGACGGTGGCACCGCCCCCGCTCGATCGTCCGCAAATGACCGTTACGACTCCGGCCCCGCCGGCAGGCGAGCGCGAGCGTTCCCGCGTGAACGATGCGTTGCGGGATCTCGCCGCCGAGCGTGACCGGCTCGTGGCGCGGATCGAACAACTTGAGCGGGCGGTTGGCGATATCACCGCCTCCATCCAAGAGCGCTCCGAACCCACTCCGCAAGTCGCTCCGCCGGGGCCGTCAGGCAGGGTCGCGCAGGAACCAGCGGCCCAGACGACGGAACCGGCGCGGTCGCAGGAGCGCGTGACGACCGCGGCGCCTTCCCCTCCCTCGGCGGCGGCGCCGACGGGGTCAGTCAATCCGGGCGTCAGGGCGAGCGCCCCGCTTTCGGATCCGATGGATATCTTCCGGCCTTACGTTGGAATGCGGCAGCCGGTTGCGGCGCCAGCGCCCGCGCAGGCGCCGATGCAGATCCAGGCTTCCCCGAAGTCGAGCGAAGCCGCTCAGCCTCCGACCGCGACGCGAACCGAATTTGCCGTCGACCTCGGCAGCGAGCCTAGCATTGAAGCTCTGCGATCACGGTGGACGAGTCTGCGGGCCAGCCACGGTCCCTCTCTCGACGGGCTGCGCCCGCTGGTCAGCATTCGCGAAGGAGCGAAGCCGGGCTCCATGGAACTCCGCCTCATCGCCGGGCCGCTCGGCAACGCCGGTGCAGCCGCCCGAACGTGCGCGGCGCTGCAGGCCAAGGGCGTGAACTGCCAGACTGCGGTATTCGACGGTCAGCGTCTGGCGCTGCGCTGAGTTGCGCGGGGCGACGTTGCCGCCTCGGAGGGATGCGGCTAGACCCACGCGTACGCCCGCCAGGTTCCACCCCGCATGCGATCCAAGCTCGGCGTCTACGCGCTACTCGCGCTGATGCCCCTCCTGTTTGCGTCGAACCTGATCATCGGCCGGGCTTCAACGGCACTCGTCGAGCCATGGACCCTCGCCTTCTGGCGATGGGCACTCGCCTCGCTGATGCTGCTCCCGTTCGCTGGTCGCGGCATCGCCGCAGAGTGGGTCGCGCTCCGCGCTGCGCGGCGGGAAATCCTCATCCTTGGCATTCTCGGCATGCTGATCTGCGGCGGGTTGGTTTATGTGTCGTTGCATCTGACGACCGCGACCAACGGGACGCTCATCTACACGGCCTCAACGCTCGTGATCGTTGTGCTCGATGCCGTTTGGTTCCGCCACCCCCTCACACCGATCCGCATCGCGGGCGTGATCGTCGGCTTTCTTGGAGTGGCCGCGATCGTTCTTCATGGCGAACCGCAGCGGCTGATCAGCCTCGAGTTCAATCTCGGGGACCTTGGACTTGCCGTCTGCGCCGTCTCCTGGGCGATCTATTCGGTGATGCTGAAAGGCGAACGATTGCGCCGGCTCTCAACCTGGCCGCTGTTCGCAGCGATCTCGGTGGTGGGAGCCGTCACACTCGGGCCCGCGATGGTGTACGAGGCGGTCGCGCTTGACGCCTTTCCCCGGGGCCTCGCGTCCTGGTCGAGCATTGTCGCGCTTGCCATCATGCCGTCGGTCCTCGCCTTCGGCTTCTATCAGGTCGGAGTCCGGGAGGTGGGACCGTCGGTGACCGGGGTCTTCCTTTATCTCATTCCGGTCTACGGCGTTCTGCTCGCGGTGTTCCTTCTCGGAGAGTCGTTCCAAACCTACCACGCTGTCGGCCTCGTGCTCGTGGTGGCCGGCGTCGTTCTCGCAACCGACCCGTTCCGAAAGAACGGCCTTGCGGGATGAGGGAACGATTGCCGCCGCGGGCAAAGGCGTGGCAGCATTTGCCAATGCGTTTGTTCCTGCCGACTCCGCGTCAAACGAATTTGCTGATCGTGCTCGGCTGTGCGGCGTTCGGTTACGCGCTCTACCTCCGCCACGTCGTGGTTGATGCGCCGGGCCTCGAGGCCGCCTGTGCCGCCGGATTACCGCGCGCGATATGTAGCGTGCGGCGGGTCGTGATCGATCTCTACGAGATGGAATTTTTCGGCGGCACCGCGATCGCCGCCGCGGTCATCCATCTCACGCGGCCGCGGCTCGCCATATTCACAATCGGGCTTGTGGCCGCGATCTTCGGGCTGGTTCTGTCGAACAGCACGGCCTCGGCGCTCGCGGTCGGGTTGCTCGTCATGGGATTTGCGCGACCCGTCCACCGCGAGCCAGCCAACAAGTCGCTGCCAGCAAGAGCAGCACGAGCGCGAGCCACAGGGCCTGCCAGTTCCAAAACGTCTCGTTGAAGGCGATGAAGATCGAAGAGGCCGCGAGGACGAGCGCGGCGGCAATCTCCGCCACGCTCGGCGAACGACCGCGCGGCGGATTCTGAAGCGCGAGGATCATGAGCGCCGCAGCCGGGCCTGTGAGCGGCGCGCCGGCGAAGTCCCGACTGGCCGGGTCGAACACGAGGCCCAGTGCAAGTTCGATCGCCACCACCGTCGCAATCACAAACAACAACGTCACCGCCTGGCTGAGCGGGTGTGCGAAACGACGCACATCGGCGTCGAACAACGCGCCGAAGTTCTCCATCGAATTTCCGTGCACCAGGGCGGCCGCTGCGGCGGGCGGTGTTGCGACGGCGAGCCCGATCAGGAGCGCCGCATGCAACCACTCGAACACCGAGTCGCTTTGCAGCGGCACTTCCGCCACCGACCATCCGATGAACAAGCCGGCGGTGAGCGCGATCAGCGCAACCGGGCGCCAGTCGGCCCGCGCCGGCGCGCCATGGCCGATGCTGCGGGCAGCAAGAAATGCGGCCGCAAAGACCACGAATGCGAGCATCACGCCGAGCAGCCCCTGATAGAACCAAAGTGGATGATCGGAGACGATGCCGCCCCAGCGGAATTTGATCTCCCCCGTTTCGCCGTCGAGCAGGCCCCAATGCGCGGCGGCGGTCCCGGCGAGCCGCCCGCGCCAGCGTTGATCCTGCCCCTCGAAGAAATTGATCCGGAAGTTTGCGGCTTTTGCCGCGGCGACCAAGTCATGCAATACGCGCGCCTGGTTTGCCGGCGAAGGGCGCGCAGATTCGCGCATGCGGCCCGCGCTCGGCCAGCCGACCTCGCCGACCATCACGGCCTTGGCGCCGAGGCGCGCCGCAACTCGCGTCCTCGTCTCGAGCGTCGTGCGTGCCGCATCGGACGCACGCGGTGGAAACTCGGCGCCATACAAGTCAACGTGCACTGTGACAAAGTCGACTACTCCGGCGAGCGTGCCTGCATTGAGCCAGGCCTCGGGGCGATCGGCGTATGTGACCGGGAGCTTGGTGGCATCACGCACACGGCGGATTTGCGCCGCCAGTTCAGTGGCCGGCAGATCGTTCCGCGACAGCACGTCGCTTCCGACCACGAATGCCCGGATCGCCGCCCGCTGCGACTTCGCCAGCGCGATCGCCCGTTCGATCTCCGCGTTGTTGCGGTCGGCGTCGCGCCCCAGCGCTACACCCTGAAGGACCTGCAGATCGAGCCGGCGCGCGATCTCCGGCACGCGGTCCAGGCCGTTGCCGGTCGCATAGGTCCGCACGCAAGCCACATGCGGTGCCAGGCGGGCAAGGTCCGCCTCGATTTGCTGAACGGAAACCGCTGCGCCACCGGGCGCGTAGGAAATGCACTCGAGCTTTTCGCCGGGCGCAAGAGGAGAACGCGGCAGCTGGGTCGGGTAGCCAAGCGCGTACCAGACAAACGCGATCGCCAGCGAGACCGCGGCAAGCAGCAAGCCTGGATGACGCAAATACCTGGTCACGGTCATGGCGGGGCAATCCGCACGTTATTCAGCCCGCGCTTGGCGAACAAGCGTCAGGCCGGCAGTGCCCGCTCCACGAGTCGCACCCAGTAGGAGGCGCCGAAGGGAATGGCCTTGTCGTTGAAGTCGTAGGACGGATGGTGAAGGTTTGCGGTATCGCCATTGCCCATGAAGATGAACGCACCCGGCCGTTCGAGCAGCATGAAGGAAAAATCTTCGCCACCCATGACCGGGGCCGCCGCCGGATCGACCTTGTCGGCGCCGGCGACCTCCCGCGCAACGTCAGTGGCGAACGCGGTCGCGTCTGCGTGATTGACCACCACCGGATAGTCACGCCGATAATTCACCTTCGCGGTCGCGCCGTGCAGGGCGGCGACCCCTTCGACCACTTCTTTCACCCTTCGCTCGACGAGATCGCGCGTCTCCGGCACGAGGGTACGTGCCGTGCCGCGGAGAAGCGCGGTCTGCGGGATCACGTTGTCCGTGAATCCGGCCTGGAACAGGGTGATCGACACGACCGCGTTATCGATCGGGTCGACGTTGCGCG
Source organism: Xanthobacteraceae bacterium (assembly GCA_036556265.1). Lineage (GTDB taxonomy): Bacteria > Pseudomonadota > Alphaproteobacteria > Rhizobiales > Xanthobacteraceae > JAUSIF01. The sequence continues at coordinate 57,095 of DATBJU010000178.1, forward strand.
AGACAATTTGCTGAAGCGCATTCACAATTGCGGAACCGACGAGCACGGTGTCGACCGACTTGTGAGGACGCGCGGCGTGGCCGCCGACACCTTCGATCTCGATCCAGATTCTGTCGGCGGCGGCCATCAGCGGTCCCGGTCGAATGGCGAAGCAGCCGACCGGGATACCTGGATAGTTGTGCAGACCGAACACCTCGCCGATGTTGAAGCGGCTGATAAGGCCGTCCTCGATCATGGCCTTGGCGCCCGCACCGCCCTCCTCGGCCGGCTGGAAGATCACAACGGCGGTGCCGTTGAAGTTTCGCGTCTCGCAGAGATGCCGCGCCGCGCCAAGCAACATCGACGTGTGGCCGTCGTGTCCGCACGCATGCATCTTGCCTGGAGTCCGTGAGGCGTAGGGCAGCCCGGTCTGCTCCTCGATCGGCAGCGCGTCCATGTCGGCGCGCAGGCCGACGACCCGGCCATTCGAGTTCTTGCGGCCGCGGATGACGCCGACGACGCCGGTACGGCCGATGCCCGAGACGATCTCGTCGCAGCCGAACGCCTTCAGCCTCTTGGCGACCGTCGCCGCCGTCCGGTGCACGTCGTATTGCAACTCCGGATGCATGTGCAGGTCGTGGCGCCACTCGGCGATCTCGTCGGCGCGGTCGGCCAGGCGATTGATGACGGGCATAAGTTGCTCCTTCGCAAGGAGAATAGCGCTCGACGAAGCACACAGCCAGCGCTCCCAAGCGCTCGGCCGGCTATTGACGGGGCAGACGCACCTCAATAGGTCTCGCGCAAGCCGAAGCGGTTTCGGGCCCGTAGCTCAGTGGTAGAGCACGTGACTTTTAATCACGGTGTCGATGGTTCGATCCCATCCGGGCTCACCAATTCTAAATTCTAAAACTTGATACGTGACCCGCCGATCACTTGATCGATCGTGGCCGGCTGCGTCCGAGTGGTGCCACCGGGGGCTGGCGGCGTACTGCGGTAGAATTGACTCCATCCAGTCCAGCCCGACCATCCGTATTGTGCGATTGGACCACTCGGCGCGCTGCGCAAGGCGTACGGGCTTTTCGCGTTTTGATTGTTCGCGCTGAGTGCAAAGTCACGGATCGGATGCGGCATAACCGTCCCGCTCTGCGCGTCTGCCGGGCCATTCGCAAACAGGGAGATCAGGGCAAGCGTGCCAAAAACAGAGGGTAAGCAACGGAGAGAGTTGCGTGACATGGCAATTCTCCTGTCTGCGTCGGGCCGCCCTCGGTGGTCATACCACCGGTGGAGGGCCTTGTCGCCCAGTTCGGGGAGGGCAAGCGTGCGCCAGGGCCGGCAGCATAGCGTCTCCGCGACCACATTTGACTGAAAGCTTGCCTCGCGTGTTGTGTTGTCCGAGTATTAAAGATCCGGACCGCGGTGTTCCCGTTGATGCGCTCCCACAGTTCGCCAACGCTCGCCAGCTTCCCCTTCTCGAGGGTCCGGGTGGCATGCGCGCTTTGCGGCCGTCACGGGCAGCACAGCAAGGAGACGCTTGTCCACGAGTATGGGGCGGACGTCCTGCTTGCGGATCTGCTCGGGAAGATCGCAATGTGTCCACTGCGGGAGCGGCTGGGCGACACGTGCGGGGCGACGTACGCGAGCCTTCGTTCGGATATCGCACAGACAAAGCAGCCCGGCAGTCTCGACGGGCAGTTCGGGATCCCGCCGACCCTGTAACTTCGGCGCGGGGAACGGCCGAGCGGCCCGTCCCAGGCACGGGAACTTTCGAAATCGCAGTGATCTTGGCCCGTAGACGCGCGGCGCACGGGCGAGTCCCGCATTTTCTTAACGATTTTTGCACGCAGCCGGACCTATGGTTTCAACTGCAGGTCGATCGGTATCGCGATGATCGAAGAGAAACCGCGACGGTCCGCGGAGGCCGGGGTTGCAGTCATGTCGGCGACAGCCGGATCGACCACGCCTGCGCGCGGCACGCCGTTCAACTCGCCCCCGATTGCATTCATCATCGATGATGAGCCCGGCATTCGCCAGGTCGTCTGCTACAGCCTGCACAATTTCGGGATCCAGACCAACGAATTCGACAACGCCCAGGCTGCCCTCGAAGCCCTCAAGCGTTGTACGCCGGACCTCCTCTTCCTCGATGTATCGCTCAAGGGCTCGGACGCGGTCGATGTGATCCGCGGTCTCGCGCTTCACAGCTACCCAGGGACGGTTCAGCTGATGAGCGGCAAAGACCCGACGCTGCTCGCAGAAATTTGCCGCGTCGGCGAGCGTCACAGCCTGCGGATGCTCACCCCCCTGCCCAAGCCCTTCAAGCCGGACGCGATCCGCCACATCGTGCGTGAACATCTTGGCAATCATGTCTTGCCGGGCGGACGCGAGCAAAGCGCGGATCTCAGCAAGGTGTCACCTGCGCGCAACGAAACGCTCGAAAACGTCATGCGCAACAAGTGGCTGGAGCTATGGTACCAGCCCAAGATCAATCTCAAGCATCGCAGCCTTGTCGGTGTCGAAGGTCTCGCGCGTTGCAATCACCCGGAGCGCGGGGTCATGCCACCGGAGGCCTTCCTGCCGGGCGCCGCGGAAGACACGATGCTCAAGCTGACCGAGAAAATCATTCTGGCCGCGCTCGCGGACTGGACGCGCTTCGCCGAGCAGGGGTTCAGCCTGAAGATCGCGCTCAATGTTCCGGTAGCCGCGCTTGTCAAATTGCCGATCTCGTCGATCGTGCGCGACAACCGGCCCAAGTCGGATCGCTGGCCGGGCCTTATCCTGGAGGTGACCGAGGATCAGATCGTGCGAGATATTCCTCTGGCCCACGAGATCGCCACGCAGCTAAAGATCTACGATATCGTGCTTGCGATCGACGATTTCGGTACCGGGTACTCACATCTGGCGAGATTACGCGATCTCCCCTTCGCCGAGCTCAAGCTCGATCGCAATCTCGTGGCCAATTGTGGGCACGATTCAACGAGCGCGGCGCTGTGTCAGACGAGCATCGAGCTTGCGCATCGCTTTGGCACTGTTGCAGTGGCGGAAGGAATCGAGAAGGCATCCGAGCTCGAGATGCTTCTGAAGATGGGTTGCGATCTGGGGCAAGGGTTCCTGTTCGCGCCGCCCATGCCGCTGGACCGCTTTGTGACGCTCCTGAAGAGGCGCTCCCCGCCCAAGGCGACGCGCGGCGGCGCGGCGTAGGCTTCCGGTCAAGCAAGCACTCCGTATCGGTCAGCCCCACCCGCATCGGGCATTCGCCAGCGTGCGAATTGCTTCCGTACGGCCCGGCCGCTTGATATGAAGTGATAATGCCGAAGCGCCCTGCCCCTGCCCGTAAAAAGAACGACCAGGCGCGAGCCGCGCCTGTGGTCGTGCTCCCGTTTCCCGCGCGGACGGCCGAGCCAAACGCAGAGCCCGCAACACAACCCGCTCATTCCCGCGAAAGCGGGAATCCAGCGCTGGGTCCCCGCTTTCGCGGGGACGAGCGGAGTAGTGACTCTCTGGCACCCACCCCGGTAACCGGCGAGCGGCCGACCCTGCTGACGCCGGCGGTACGCGAATGGCTACGCGTGGCGCTGATCGTCTCCGTCGCGGTTCATGTCATCATCTATCTCGCGTTCCAGCTCCGCTTCCACGATGATCTGGAACGCGCGGCCGGCACGGCCGCCGCGCTCTCGAGCCAGGGAACGATCACGATTCCGATTGAAGTGGTGGTGGAGGCGGCGCTTCCGTCCGCACCAACGCCAACGAACGCCTCGCCCATGGACGCGAAAATGCCGTCGGAGATCGACGCGCTGATGCCGGTGCTGCCGGAGCCCGCCCCGGTCGTGATGCCAAAGGAACTGACCGAGGCACAAACGCCGGCGCAGGAAGCCGCACCAGTCCCCATCCCCGTGCCCGAGCCGGGGCCGCGCCTGGCGCTGCCGGAAGAGATGACAGCGCCGCCGCGCTCTGCTGAGATAGCATCGGTACCGCGAGTGCCAGTCGCCGTGATTGAGGAACGCGCTGCGCCGAAACAATCGCCGAAGCGCGAACAGCCGGCGATATCCGCACGTTCGTCACCGAGCGTTGCCGCAAGCCCGACCCGCGCCGCGGCTGCGAACGCGAACGGCAACGTTGGCGCAGGTGGCTCGTCGGCGATGGGCGGGAGTGCCGCAATCTCTTCGTATCAATCGCAGGTGCTCGCCCATCTAACGCGGCATCGGGTCTACCCGCCGGAAGCGCGGGAGCGCGGCGTGACCGGGATTGTGCGCGTGCAATTCGCGCTCGCGCGCGACGGCCGCGTGCTCTCGGCAGGGCTCGTTGGCGGCAGCGGTGAGCGCGCGCTCGATAGCGCGGCAGTCGACATGGTGCGGCGGGCCTCTCCGTTCCCGCCCTTCCCGGTCGGGATCGCACAGGCGCGCATGGATTTCGCCGCGCCGATCCGATTCGATTTGCGGTGAGCCCGTCATTCCGGGACGGCGCGCCAGCGCCGGGCCCGGAATCCATGCGGACTCGCGGCACATGCCGTCGTGACGATTGCCCCTCACTTGATCACGGAAAGGCAGTTTGGATTCCGGGCTCGCCGCTTCGCGGCGCCCCGGAATGACGAAGTCCATCGCGTCGCCGGGGACGACGAGTCAGCCGCCTGTGGCCCACCCCTCCCGCACCTGCGTCGCGAAATCCGCGAAGCGGCGAGCCGAAATCGCCTCGCGCATGCCGGCCATCAGCGATTGGTAGTAGGCGACGTTCGCCCAGGTGAGCAGCATGGCGCCGAGGATTTCGTTCGCCTTCACGAGGTGGTGGAGATAAGCGCGCGAGTAGTCGCGCGCGGCCGGGCAGTCGCTCGTCTCGTCGAGCGGCCAAGCATCGTCGGCATAACGCGCATTTCTCAGGTTGATCTTGCCGAAACGCGTATAGGCGAGCGCGTGGCGGCCGGCTCGGGTCGGCAGCACGCAATCGAACATGTCGATGCCGCGCTCCACCGCGAGCAGGAGATCCTCGGGCTCGCCGACGCCCATGAGATAGCGCGGCCTGTCTGCGGGGAGCTCGGCGACGCACGCCTCGACCATCTTCAGCATCACGTCCTGCGGCTCGCCCACCGCGAGACCGCCGATCGCGTAGCCCTGAAAGCCGACGCCGACGAGCGTGCGCGCGGATTCCTGCCGCAGCCTCGGCGACGCCCCGCCCTGCATGATCCC
>DATBJU010000179.1:0-24492 GCA_036556265.1 Xanthobacteraceae bacterium
ACTCTACCGCGCGAATATCTCGCTCCCCGTTCAAAGGAAGCCGCGTTCAGCGCACAGCGAAGGCTTGCTGGTCGACTGCGCCGTGCCGCATATGATCGAACTGACGCGATCAGCGGGCTGGTCCTGCGATCTTCACATCTTTGAAAGGCGAAAGAGCCGTGTCATCGAATCAACGCGGCCGCTGAGTCCGTTCTTCCAGTACGAGCGTCAGATCGACCTGGAGGTGCCGGTCTTCGCCGCTGCAGCCGGGTTAGCCGTGCTTTCGACGTGGAAAGACCGCGATGTCTTGGCCCTCGTCGATGAAATCGGCGACGATCCTGTCTGGGGTCTTTGCCGGCTGGGAATGACGAGCCGCCAACTCCTGAGCAATCTGCGGCAGATCCGGGTGCGCAGATATGCGGTGCGCGCGACTCAATATCGCGGCGAGTCCGCGCACGCGAACACGCTCAACGCGATCGCTCAACCGATATCGCGCGGACACATTGCCGTCGGCGCGCTCGCGTTTCTCTGGCCGAAGGGATTTCTCTCTACCGAGCAATTCGCAGCCGTCCACTTGGACAGCCTGAGCGAAGCAACCGCGGCGATTAGCGCCGACTTGACGAGAATCGACCAAGCCTAATGCGGCCATTTCGCCGGCCGATAGGCGGACGACGCAGCCCCGTTCACTCTCTATTCCTATTTTTCGGGCGTGAACCCCGACGCTTTCACCGCGGGAGCCCAACGCTCGGAATCCGTCTTTTGGATCTTTCCGAATTCCGCAGGGGTCGTGCCGGTGGCGTAGAGGCCCATCTTCAGCAGCCTTTCCTTGACGTCCGGTGTCTTGACGGCCTCGCTGAGGATTTTCGCGTATCGCTCGACGATTGCGGAGGACGTCTTGGCTGGCGCGAACAGTCCGTACCAAGCCGCTCCTTCGATGTTGTAGCCCGCCTCGCGGAACGTGGGCACGTCGGGGACCAAGGGCGAGCGCTTGGAATCGGAAGTAGCAAGAATGCGAATCCGTCCCGCCTTATGCATCGCGAGTAGATCACTCGTGGTGGTGACAACGATTGGAATTTGACCGCCAGCCAAGTCGGCGATCGCCGGCGCCGATCCGCGATAACTCACGTGCACGAGTTCGGCTCCGATCGCGCGTCCGAAGAGAACGCCGAAGAAGTGAGGCAGCGAGCCTGCGGCTGGCGAGCCGTAGCTCGCGAGTTTTGGATTGGCCTTCACCCAGTCGACGAGTTCTTTCAAAGTCTTGACCGGAACTTTTTCTCCGACGGCTAACCCGAACTCGAACGCGGCCACCTGCGAAATCGGTACGAGATCTTTGATCGGATCGTAGCCGAGGTCTTTGTAGACGTGCTGATAGACTGCGACCGGCGCAATCGGCGTGATCAGTATTGTGTTGCCGTCTGGAGCGGCCCCAGCGACTTGTCGAGTCGCGATTCGTCCGGCGGCGCCTGTTACGTTCTCGACAATCACGTTTCGGTTCAACCCTGTGCGGAGGTTCTCCGCCAGCAAGCGTGCGAGCGCGTCGCCCGATCCGCCCGCCGCAAAGGGAAAAACGATCCGCAGCGGTTGCTCGGAAACCTGGGACCAGACCGGTGCAATGGCCAGAGCGAAGATCGTCGAGACGACCGCAAGGCCCAAGAAGACAAGCCGGCGCATTTTCGCCCTCCCTCGATGAATGATTTTCCCGAAAGAATCGGCGAGAAAGCGCGGCGCGCGCAACCGAAACAGGGGCAGGTGCCGCTCTGCGGCACGGGGCGCAATGCTGTGCGATAAGGAGCGGCGCATTTGTTTAAGTTCCTGCAAGGGGGTACCGAAGAGATGAAGTCCGGCTCCGCGCGCAACGTCCTATGGATCATGGCCGACCAGCTGCGCTGGGACTACTTGTCCTGCTACGGCCATCCGACGCTCGAAACGCCTCACATCGACAGACTTGCCGCGCGCGGCGTTCGCTTCCGGCGCGCATATGTACAGTCGCCGTTCTGCGCCCCGTCACGCATGAGCTACTACACTGGCCGCTATTGCCGCTCGCACGGCTCAACCTGGAACGGCTTTCCGTTACGTGTCGGCGAGCCCACCCTCGGCGACCATTTGCGGCCGTTGGGAGTACGGACGGCGATCGTCGGCAAGACGCACATGATGCCCGACACGAAGGGCATGGAGTGGCTCGGCATTGATCCGAACTCGCCGATCGGCGTGACTGTGGCGCAGTGCGGCTTCGAACCCTACGAGCGCGACGACGGAATGCATCCGTACGGGCCGTACGATCCGAACCCGCGCTACGATGATTACTTGCGCGCTCACGGCTTCGATAGCCGCAATCCGTGGGAGGAATGGGCGAACTCGGCCGAGGGCGACGATGGCGAGATCCTTTCTGGCTGGCTGCTCCGCTACAACAATTTGCCTGCCCGTATTCCGGCGGAGCATTCCGAAACGCCGTACATGACTTCGCGCGCCATGGACTTCATTACCGAAGCCGGCGATCAGCCGTGGCTGTGTCATTTGTCGTTCATCAAGCCGCATTGGCCCTACATCGTGCCGGCGCCGTACCACGACATGTACGGCGCCAATCAGATCTTGCCGCCGGTTCGCTCAGAGGCCGAGCGGCTGCATGGCCATCCGGTCTTCCGCGCGTACCAGAACACCCGTATCTGCCGAGCGTTTTCGCGCGACGAGGTGCGTATGCGTGTGATCCCCGCCTACATGGGGCTGATCAAGCAGATCGACGACGAAATGGGGCGACTGTTCGCCTGGATGGAGGAGCGCAGACTTTTTCAAAACACGATGATCGTTTTCAGCTCCGATCACGGCGACTATCTCGGCGATCACTGGATGGGTGAGAAGGACCTGTTTCACGATCCGTCAGTGCGCGTGCCGCTGATCGTCTATGATCCGCGACGGGAAGCGGATGGCACCCGGGGCTCGGCGCCGGAATATCTTGTCGAAGGCATCGACCTCGCGCCGACATTTCTGGAATTTTTTGGCGGCGAGCCGAAACCGCACATCCTTGAAGGGCGCTCGTTGAGCCCGCTGCTCCACGGCGACGGCAAGCCGAAGGATTGGCGCGAGGTTGCGTTCTCGGAATACGACTACGCCACACGCTATGCCCGCGCCGATCTCGGTGTCGCCGAGAGGGACGCGCGTCTGATCATGGCGTGCGAACATTGCTGGAAGTACGTGCATTGCGAGGGATTCCGGCCGATGCTGTTCGATCTTGAGAACGATCCGCAGGAGCTCCACGACCTCGGGGACGACCCCGTCTACGAGGATGTGCGGCGTCGACTACACGAGGCGATCTTTGCCTGGGCGCGTCAGCACCACAATCGGATTACAAAGTCGCCACAGGAGATCGAGCGCATGTCGGCACGGGAGCCGGCCGGAATCCTGATCGGCCTTTGGGACGAAGCTGAGTTCGAGAAAGTCTACAAAAAGCCCTTTCACGATCGTCCCTGAGAGAACATTTCTGCGGCTTGCGCCAGGCCACGGGAGCACAGCGGGTGCGGAACCTCATCAAGAGCCCTAAGGACTTCTACTGCGGGCTGCTGCTCATCGGTATTGCTGCAATTTTTGCTGCCGAGGTGCGGCATCTTCCGATCGGCAGCGCTTTTCGGATGGGGCCCGGATATTTTCCCCTTGTGCTGTCGGTTCTGTTGGCTGCGCTCGGCGCGGCAATTTTCATCAACGGCCTTCGCGTGCGCGGTGAACCGGTTGGTTCCCTGCCGTGGCGCGGCATCGCCTTCATTGCGCTGCCGGTGATTTTCTTCGGCGGCACGCTTAAGGGCCTTGGCTTCGTTCCCTCGCTTGCCGCGACGGTGCTGGCCACAACATTCGCGAGCAAGCGATGGAGTATCCCGTCCGCCATCTCGATCACTGCGGCGTTGGTTCTGTTGGCCACTGCGATCTTCATTTATGGGCTCGGCCTGCCGATTTCGCTGTTCGGGCCTTGGGTCGGCGGGTATTGAGGCGGACATGGACCTGCTCGCCAATCTTTCGATCGGCTTCGAGCAAGCGCTGAGTGTCCAAAATCTTTTGTACTGCTTCGCGGGAGTGCTGCTTGGCACCGTCGTCGGCGTCATGCCGGGTCTCGGTCCGGTCGCCACGATCGCGATGCTCCTGCCGGCCACGTTCACCCTGCCGCCTGTTTCGGCACTCATCATGTTGGCCGGCATCTACTATGGCGCGCAGTACGGCGGCTCGACCACGTCGATTTTGTTGAACTTGCCCGGCGAGCCGAGCTCCGTCGTGACCGCGATCGACGGTCATCAGCTCGCCCGGCAGGGGCGGGCGGGGTTTGCATTGTTCACGGCGGCTGTCGGATCATTCTTTGCCGGAACGGTCGCCACTTTTCTGATCGCAGGGTTTGCGCCGCCGCTTGCAGAGATTGCGCTCAAGTTTGGCGCGCCTGAGTATTTCTCGCTCATGATCTTCGGACTTGCCGCCTCGGTGGCACTGGCGCACGGCTCGCTCCTCAAAGCGATCGCGATGGTCGTTCTTGGCCTGTTGCTTGGTACCGTTGGCCAGGATCTGTATACGGGCGCGCTGCGATTCAATTTCGGCGTCATCCAGCTCGCCGACGGCGTCGAGTTTGTCGCCATAGCCATGGGGACTTTCGGCATCGGTGAAATCATTCGCAACCTTGAGAATGAGGCGTCGCGCAAGGCCGTCATCTCGCGCGTAAGCGGCCTGATTCCCACAAAGCAAGAAGTGAAGTCGATCACTGCGCCGATCGTGCGCGGGACCGTGCTGGGCTCGGCCCTTGGAATTCTACCTGGCGGAGGCGCTGTCCTTGCTTCCTTTGCCTCCTATTCTGTCGAAAAGCGCGTCTCCTCGGACCCCGGCCGCTTCGGCAAGGGGGCAATCGAGGGTGTGGCAGGGCCCGAAGCCGCCAACAATGCCGGCGCGCAGACGTCCTTCATTCCGATGCTGACGCTCGGAATTCCTGCGAATCCGGTCATGGCGCTGATGATCGGCGCGCTGATCATCCAGGGCATCGTGCCTGGTCCCAACGTGATGAGCGAGCGACCACAACTCTTCTGGGGCGTTATCGTCTCGATGTGGATCGGCAACGCAATGTTGCTTGTTCTTAATCTTCCTCTGATCGGTCTTTGGGCACGATTGATGACTGTTCCGTACCGAATGCTTTACCCGACGATCGTCGCCGTCTGCTGCATTGGAGTCTTCAGTGTCAACAGCAGTCCATTCGACGTTTACGTCATGGCGTTCTTCGGCGTGCTGGGCTACGTCCTGACCAAGCTCGACTGCGAGCCCGCGCCATTGCTCCTTGGTTTCGTAATCGGGCGATTGATTGAAGAGTATTTGCGTCGGGCGATGCTCTTGTCGCGCGGCGACCCGTCGGTTTTCGTCGATTTCTACGATCGGCCCGTCAGTGCGTCGTTCATGATTCTGTCACTCATCACACTTGTCGCCGTATGCGTACCGGCTATTGGGCGAAGACGCGAGGAAGCTTTCCGCGGTTGAAACCGTCCGCCCTGCGAGATCGATTGTTCGTCATAACACTGAAATGTGAATCCGTATTGTTGTCACATGCGAATCGCTCCGCGTGCGGACAATCATGGTCCATGATCGTGCAACAAGTTTGCGCCGTCTCGGCGGTCTCAGGGTTTCGACACTCTGATGCGCGTCCTTGTCGCGACGGACGCTTGGCACCCGCAAGTCAACGGGGTTGTTCGCACGTTGACGTCGCTTGCACGGAGCGCGCGTAAGCTTGGTGTCGACATCGAATTCCTGTCGCCGGAGGGGTTTTGGTCCGTGCCGGTCCCCAGCTACCCGAGTCTGCGGCTGGCGCTGCCGAGCCCGAGAGCCATCGCTCGAAAGATCGAGTCGGTCTGGCCGTCCTCGATCCACATCGCCACGGAAGGATCGATCGGCTTGATGGTCAGGGCCTACTGCGCGGATCGCGGCCTGCGCTTCACGACTTCCTACACGACCCGGTTTCCCGAATACATTTCCGCTCGTTGGGCGGTTCCTCAGGCATGGAGCTACGCCGCCCTGCGGCGGTTCCACGCGCCCGCATCCGTAACAATGGTGTCGACGGTCTCGCTCGCCGCGGAGCTCACGCGGCGCGGGTTTCGGCAACTTGGCATGTGGACGCGTGGTGTCGACACCGACTTGTTTGTGCCCGGGCGACCGGCCGATCTCGGCCTTCCGCGCCCAATCTTTCTGACCGCCGGCCGCATCGCTGTTGAAAAGAATCTCGCAGCCTTCCTGTCTTTGGAACTGCCGGGTTCCAAGGTGGTCGTCGGCGAGGGGCCACAGGAGACTGAGTTACGCCGCCAATTTCCCAATGCGCACTTCACCGGCCTGCTGCAAGGACCGGCGCTCGCATCTTGTCTGGCAGCGGCCGACGTATTCGTCTTCCCAAGCCGAACCGACACGTTCGGTCTTGTCCAACTTGAGGCGCTCGCGTGCGGCGTGCCGGTCGCTGCATTCCCGGTTACTGGGCCCAAGGACGTCATTGGCCGCAATCCCGTCGGCGTCCTGAGCGACGATCTGCGCGCTGCATGCTTGCAGGCGCTCACTCTTTCCCGGGATGCATGCCGTGCGTTTGCCCTGAATCATTCCTGGGAAAACAGTGCGCGGCAGTTCATCGGACATCTTCGACCGATCGAAAGCGGTCGCTCGCGCCAGTCGCGCGCGCCGATGACGGTCGCAGCGACCGCGCGCGGCTAGCGCCGTAATCAGAAAGGGACCCGTGCCATGCTGGTAGGAGCGGACCGCCTGGATAGAGAACAGATTACAAAGGCTTACGACCGCTGGGCCCCTTTCTACGACCTGGTGTTCGGGTCGGTTTTCGACCACGGACGGAAAGCGGCGATCGCTGAGGCGGAACGGATCGGTGGCCGGATCCTTGAGGTTGGGATCGGTACCGGGATCTCCTTGCCCGACTACTCGGCAAACAACCGCATCTTCGGCGTCGATATCTCCGACAAGATGCTGCGCAAGGCGCGTCAACGCGTGGCCGAACAATCCCTGACTCACGTCGAGGGATTGGCGGTTATGGACGCCGGTCGTCTGGAATTTCCCGACAACTCGTTCGACGTAGTCGTCGCGCAGTATGTTGTCACGACGGTACCGGACCCCGAGGGCACGCTCGACGAATTCGCACGCGTGCTGAAGCCCGGCGGCGAAATTATCCTTGTGAGCCGGGTTGGTGCAGAGACGGGTGTACGCCGTTCGCTGGAGCACTGGTTTGCTCCTGCTGCCCGCAAGCTGGGATGGCGCACCGACTTTGCATGGGCGCGCTACGTGGCTTGGGCGGCCCGCACGCCGGGCATTCGTCTTATCGAACGGCGCCCGATGCCTCCGCTTGGACATTTCTCGTTGATTCGATTCCGCAAGGACGCCGCAGCGACCGCGAACTGACGCACTGTTATTCTCCGAAATTATCGGCCGCTGTCACATCTCGTTCGTCGAATCGAAATACGCAGATTCGGAGACACTCGAAGAGGGCCTGTCATGCACGGATTTCGGGAAGCGCTTCGCGAGCAACGCTGGGACGACCACCGGTACTACCATCACAGCAGGATCAATCAGACACTTCATCTCGTGAGCGCGCTCAGCTTCCTGTGCGCATATGTCGTTGTCTTTTGGGACCCGGCCGTCGCCGCCCTTGTCGGTTGGCTGGTCGCTATGACGACGCGCCAGGCCGGACACTTCTTCTTCGAGCCGAAAGGCTATGACCATGTTAATGAGACGACCCACGAGCACAAGGAAGAGATCAAGGTCGGCTACAACCTGCGCCGCAAGGTCGTTCTGTTGCTGATCTGGGCGCTGTCACCGGCCATCTTGTTCCTCGATCCGAGCGTATTCGGAATTTTCGAGCCGTATGCAACCGTCAACGAGTTCATCCGGCACACGGCAAAGATCTGGCTCGCGCTCGGCTTGGCCGGACTCCTGTTTCGCACGGTTCAACTCTTCTTCATTCGTGACGTGCAGACCGGCCTCGTCTGGATGACAAAAATCCTCACGGACCCTTTCCACGACATCAAGCTCTATTACAAGGCGCCACTCTATCTCATGCGCGGCGAGTTGATCGATCCGGGCGAAGAGAAGAAGCATGCTTGACGGCGGCGGGCAGGCACCCGCCCATCCGGCTGCGAAAGCTGTGCGCAAGCATTTCTCCGAGTACCGCGCGCCTGATCGATTTGTTGGTCGTGGCCGGGTCGGACCACGACCAGCCGTCCTGCTGCATTCGGACGGCCGCCCGCACGAAACGCTCGCATACGGCGGCGAAGTCGGCGTCCGAATAGTTCAGGCTGAAGATGAGTCGGCCCGTGCCGGTCCAGCTGAGCGCCAAGCCTTCGGCCCGCAGGTAGTACTGCAGCATCCAATTGTAGCGCGACGGCTCCGTGTAGATCACGGTCCAAATCGACGAGAGGTTCGCGACTCGGACGGGCACCTTTGCCACTGCGAGCTGCGCATTGAGTCGCGCCGCCCGTTCGTCCCAGCGCGCATCAAGGTCGGCATAAAGAGCCCACACATCCGCGTCCTCGAGGCGGGACAAAAACTGGTGCATCGCCGCCATCACGTAAGGATGCGAGTTGAACGTTCCACGCGCGAAGCAGATGTCGACCGGCCGGTCGTCGCGATGCCGGCGCATGCGTTCCTTGCGTCCGCAGAGCACGCCGATCGGAAGGCCGCCGCCGAGCGTCTTGCCGTAGGTCACCATGTCGGCCTTGACGCCGAAGTACTCCTGGGCGCCGCCGAGGGCGAGACGAAATCCGACGAAGACCTCGTCGAAGATCAGCACGATCTCCCGTTCGTCGCACACCGCGCGAAGCTGTTTCAACCAGGCGGCGTAGCCGGCGCGATCGAACTGCGCACGGCGCGAGCTATCGATCAATGCCGAGTCGCTTGGAGCACCCGCATTGGGGTGCAGCGCCTGAAGCGGGTTGACGAGGACGCAAGCAATGTCCCGGCGCGTGCTCAGGACGCGCAACGTGTCATCGGACATCTCCTTCAACGTGTAGGTCTCGCGCGCAGGCGTAGGATTGCCGATACCCGGCTGCACGTCACCCCACCAACCGTGGTAAGCGCCGCAGAAGCGAACAAGATGCGAGCGCCGCGTGTGATAGCGCGCGAGCCGCACCGCCTGCATGATCGCTTCGGTCCCGGACATATGAAAGGATACCTCGTCGAGTCCCGAGATCTCCCGGAGTCGTCGGACGTTCGAAGTGATCACCGGATGGTAGGCGCCAAGCACCGGCCCGAGCGTGCGCACTTGCTCTTCGGCGCGCGCGATGCAGTCCTTGTAGAAGTCATAGCCAAAGAGGTTGACGCCGTACGAGCCGCTGAGGTCGAAGAACGCGTGGCCGTCGAGATCGGTCACCGAGACGCCATCCGACGACTTCAGAAAAATTCCCGTCTTGAGATGCTCGCGCACGAGGCGGCTGAACTGAAACGGCACGCGGTAGGCCTCCGTGAACTGCAAGTCGGAAATGCCTCTCGTCACCTCGGTGGTCTCGCGAACGGTTTCCCGGTGACGCGTCCGGAATTCCTCCGTCAGCCGTGCAAACCCCGCGCGACGGCGGTCAGCCACATGATCCGGGGCGCTATCGACGCGAAAGAAACGCACCTCGTCGTATTCATAGAACGGGATGAGTGAAGCAATGCGCCGCGAGATGCGCGGGTGTCCGGACAACGACCAGTGCTTTGCCCTGAAGAGGTCGAACCTTGCCTTTAGCTTCGCCAATGCGAACGCAAGCGTGAGGGCGCCTAGTGCCGCAAGGGCGAACGTCGAATACGGCGAATCCATTGCGCCCCAGCGCTACCGACGCAAGTTTTCAGAATGATGACAGCTCGCCCGCTGATCGCGAATTGCGCATGTACGAGAATCTCAACTTCCTGCTGACGAATCGAATCCCACGCCGGTGGGCGACGCAGTTTATCGGCTGGTTCGGCAGGATCGAGCAACCGCTGGTGCGCGATCTGTCGATCGGCTTCTGGAGTCTTTTTTCCGACCTTGAACTCGAAGACGCGCGCAAGACGAAATTCAAAAGCGTGCACGACTGTTTCACGCGGGAGCTCAAGGAGGGCGCGCGAACGATCGACTCCGATCCAGCTTCGATCGTCAGTCCCTGCGACGCCATCGTCGGAGCATGCGGCAGCCTTGCCGGGACCGAACTGCTGCAAATCAAGGGATCTCCGTATTCACTCTCCGACTTGATGCGCGACAAGGAACTCGAGAATACGTATTGCAACGGCCGCTACGCCACGCTGCGGCTGACCTCCGGAATGTACCACCGCTTCCACGCACCGCACGACTGCGTAGTTGAGCAGGTCGACTACATTTCCGGTGACACGTGGAATGTGAATCCGATCGCGCTGAAGCGGATAGAGAAGCTGTTCTGCAAGAATGAACGCGCGATCATCAGGACGCGTCTTGCCACCACCGGCGATCTCATTACGGTCGTTCCCGTTGCTGCGATCCTCGTCGCGGGCATCCGGCTGCATTTTCTTGATGTCGTACAGAGCGTCAAACGTGCCGGAGTGAGCCACTTCCACTGTACCGTTGCGCTTTCGAAAGGTCAGGAGATGGGATGGTTCGAACACGGATCGACCATCGTCGTGTTTGGGCCGCGCAATTTCGACCTTTGCGACGAGGTGCGGGAAGGAGGCAGGATTCGGATGGGGCAAGCATTGATGCGGCGCAATTGGAGCCAAATGCGCGGTTCACTGGCTCGCCGTGATTCCGCCGTCCACGTAAAGAATCTGGCCGGTCACAAAGCTTGAGGCCGGCGCCGCGAAGAACAAGACTGGGCCGACTACATCCTTCGGGTCTGCAATGCGGCCAAGCGGAATTCGGCGCTCAAGCTCGGCGCGGAAGTCGGGTCGCTCCATCACGTGACGGATCATCTCCGTATAGACAAATGTCGGCGCAACTCCATTGACCGTGATGCCATGCGGCGCGAGCTCAAGCGCGTGCTGTTTGACCAGCATGACAAGCGCGCCCTTGGTCGAGGCATAGGCTGAATAGCCGCGTCCCCGTAGGCCGAGCTGCGCACGCACCGACAATAGGTGGATCTGCCGCCCGCCGCGCCCCGCAGCGGTTTGGTGCCGCGCGACTGCCTGGGCGAGGAACATCGCCGATTTGAGATTCGTTTCGTATACGCGATCGAAAGCGTCCTCGGTCACGTCCGCAAGCGGCTGCTCGATCTGGATGCCGATACAGTTGACGAGGACGTCGAGGCGGCCGAACTCGGTTGCGGCTTGATCCACTGCGCGACGGGCTTCTTCAACGTCAGTCGCGTCGAACGCCACGGCTCTGGCGCGATGGCCCGCGTTTGACAATAGACCCGCCAATTCTGCCGCCTTCCTCTCTTCTCGGCCCGCGACGATCATGGCCGCGCCCGCCTTTGCCAGGCCCCACACGATGGCTTCGCCGAGCCCGCCGGTGCCGCCGGGCACGAAGGCGACCAGGCCCGAAAGGTCAAAAAGGTTCGACAGTTCCCTGCCAAAATCGATCCTCGGTGTGATGCGGTCGTTCATCGCATCCTCAGTCAAAATGCAGCCCGCCGTTGAGGTCGAGAATTTCACCTGTGATGAACCCGGACATCGGCGAGGTCAGGAACGCCACACAGTGGGCGAACTCCTCCGGTTCGCAAAAGCGACCGACGGGAATTTGCCTGAGCAGGGCCTGGCGTTGCTCCTCGGTCAGCTGCTCCGTCACCATCGGGGTCTTCACATAGGCTGGCGCGATCGCGTTCACCGTCACACCATAAGGCGCCACCTCGCGCGCGAGCGAGAAGGTCAGCGCCGCAAGCGCGCCTTTGGAGGCGGTGTAGGCCGTACCTGCCGTAAGTCCTCCCGTCTTGATCGCCAGTGAAGAGACATTGACGATGCGTCCGTAGCGGCGCCCGGTCATGCCCGGAAGCACGCGACGGCAAAGGTAGAATGCCGCATCAAGATTGATCGAGAATACTCGTCGCCATTCGTCCGGCGAAGTCTCAGCGACCTTGTGCGTGGAAAGTACGCCGGCGTTGTTGACGAGAATATCGATGGGGCCGAGGGTCTGCTCGATCTCAGCGACCGCGCCTTCACATGCGTCCGCAGCCGAAATGTCGGCAGGTACTGCGTAGGCGATCTCTCCCAGCTCCGCAGCGAATTTTCTTAGCGCGTCTGCGGCGATATCCACGAGCGCGACGCGATTTCCTTCGGCCGCGAGCCGACGGGCAGTCGCGGTGCCCATGGTGCCGGCAGCGCCGGTAATCAGCGCGACCCGCGCGGTTCCCGCACGACTCACGCCAGCGCCTCGGCTCGCGCGGTCATGTCGCCGAGATAGCCGCGCACCGCGGGATCAGCGATGAGACTATTAAAGTCCGGTCTGCGCTCCACGCGACCACCGCTAACGACAAGAAATTCCTCGGCGATCTCCTTGAGAATCTCCAGGTGATAGCTCGCTGTCGGGTGAAGCGAGACGAAGACAAGTTTCCCCTCCGCTCGCAGCCGACGAAAGAATGCCAACATGAACCCGATGTAGCCGTCCTGAGTGTTGAATTGCGGTTCATCGAAGAGGTGCACGATCGGCGCCTCACTCCCGGCAGTCTTGAGCAGGAACGATGGCATCAAGCTCACGAATCGGCGCAGCTGGTACGATTGGTGATAGTGAATCGCGAGGCGGTCTCGTTCCCTGATCTTCACCCGATGGATGTTTCGGCCGGCCACGCTGATGCTGCCCTCGCTCGGCGCGTTGTTCCCCGTGATCAGCTCAAACAATGTCGTCTTGCCCGCGCCGTTTGGCCCGATCACGCCGACGATCCGCGAGTTGGGGAAGGTCAGATCGGCCGAAAGGGAGAAGGTCTCCCGCCGGGGCAACCAACCGCGCCGATACACCTTCCGGACCCTGTCGACGGCGAGAATCGGCGCGTCCATGGTCACTCCCCGAGCAGGCTTCGCTTCAACGCGGCGTCGCGGCGCAACGTGGCTGCCGGTCCGCTCCAGGCGAGCCGCCCGTTGTCCAGAATCAGCACGTTGTCGGCGACCGAGAGAGCCACGTCCGCGTTCTGCTCCACGACGATTGCGGCGACACCTTCGGCCTTCAGTCGTTCGATCGTCGCGAGCACGTCGAGGACGATCTTTGGTGCGAGCCCTTGGCTCGGCTCGTCGAACAGGATAAGACCCGGCGAGCCGAGCAGCGCGCGCGCGATCGCAACCATCTGCATCTCTCCACCGGATAAGGTCTCCGCCTCCCGGTCCATCAGGTAGTCGAGCGCCGTGAAGATTTCCGTCACCTCTTTCAGAGTCCAAGGACGAAACCGCGTGCGTTTGAGCGCGATGGAGAGATTTCGCCCCACCGTCAGCGTCGGACAGAGCCGCCGGTCGTCCGGCACCCATCCGACGCCAAGACGCGCGATCGCGTGCGTAGGTTTGCGCGTTATGTCGATACCCTCGAACTTCATCCGACCACGTCGTGGCGGCGTGAGGCCGAGGATCGCTCGCAAGGTCGTCGTCTTGCCGGCGCCGTTGGCGCCGAGCAACGCGAGCACCTCGCCCCGGTGAAGGTGGAGCGAAAGATCGAACACGGCCTGCGTTTCGCCGTAGTGGACGTCGATGCCGGAAAGCTCGAGCATCACTGAAGTTTCCCGAGATTGGAGCGCCTGACCCACGGGTCCGCGCGTAACTCCGCGGGCGTGCCTTCCGCGATCACTTGCCCCCATTGGATGACCGAGACGCGGTCCGCGAGCGAGAACAGAAGCTCGAGGTCGTGCTCGATCGCAACGATCGTGAGCGTTCCCTTGAGTCGCATGAGAAGGTTCCGCAGCCGCGTCCGGCCGGTAGCGCCCAGTCCGGACGTCGGCTCGTCGAGGAATAGAATGCGGGGGCGGCTTGCGAGAGCGACCGCGATCTCAAGGGCCCGCCGGTCGCCGTACGGCAGCTCCTTTGCGCGAACGTGCGCCCGGGCGCCGAGCCCGACGCTTTCCAATACTTCATCGGCCGCCGCGCTCAAGCGGCGGTCGCTTGCAACCGGATAGTCCGTGCGCCACGCCATGGCGCGCATGTCCGGCAGCGCCTGGACAACGTTGTCGCGCGCCGAATACTCGTCGAACAACGTCATGATCTGGAATGATCGCGCGAGGCCTTTTTGCGCGATCCGCTGTGGCGTCATACCGGTGATGTCCTCGCCCGCGAAAGTAATGCGGCCCCGACTCGGCCGGTAGCGCCCGGTGAGAACATTGAAGCAGGTGGTCTTGCCTGCGCCGTTCGGCCCGATGATGCCGGCAAACACGTTCTCCTCTACCCTGAGGTCGACGCGTTCGAGCACGACCCGCCGCCCGAAGCGCATATGAAGTGCCTCGGCTTCGAACAGCGCCATGCTCATTCTCCGGGCTCTCGCGCCGGCACCGCGACGCGCCCGGGCGACCACCGGCGCGCGGCCGCATCGCTCACGTCGCGGATCAGCCCGGCAATGCCTTCCGGCTTGAACAGCACGACGGTGACGAAGAACAGTCCGAACCAGAACATCCAAGCGGTGGTGTAGGTGCCGATGATGTCGCGCGTGAGGAGAAAGGCGAACACCCCGATCACCGGTCCCCAGAAGCTGACGAGGCCGCCACCCACCAATGTCATCATCACGATGTATCCCGAGTGGTGGAGGCTCATCACGTCGGGGAACGCCGACATCTGTGCCATCGCGAACAGCGCGCCGGCCAGCCCCGAAATGGCAGCCGACAGCGTGAACACCGCGGCTTTGACCCACCACACGCTGTAGCCGAGGAACGTCACGCGCGTTTCATTCTGACGGATCGCCTGCAATGTGCGCCCGAAGGGCGAGTTCACGAGGCGCCACAGGCCGATCAGAACGAGGGCGAATACCGCGAACACGAAGTAATAGAGTGAAACGTTCGATGTCAGATCGACTCGCGCCACACCCAGCTCGACCGGCAGGCGCGCGATCTTCAGAAGCCCGTCCTCGCCCCCGGTTACGCTGTGCCACTTGATCGCGACAAACCAGAATGCCTGACCGAACGCGATCGTCAGCAGTGCGAAGTAGATGCCGCGGCGATGCGAGACGAACAGCGACACAATGGCGCCGGCAAGCATTGCCGCGAGTACGGCAGCGAGTAGGCACAGCCAGAGATTCGGCGCGAGGCCGAATTGAGCCAGCCCGAACGCGTAGGCGCCGACGCCGAAATAGGCGCCATGACCGAAGGAAGGCAGGCCCGCGTAGCCGAGCACGAGGTTGAAGCCGAGTGCGTAGATCGACCAGATGAGGATCTCGACGCCAAGGTAAGGATAGAGTCCGGCGCGTTCGATCCAGAACGGCACTGTCGCGAGCAGGAGCAGTAGGGTCGCGATCGTCGGCGTGACGAGGTAAGGGGAGGCCTGTGGGCTCGGCAGCATCTATGCCTCGAGCAGGCTTTTCTTGCCGAACAGCCCGCGCGCTCGAACGGTAGTGACTGCAATCAACAGCAGATAGATCGAAAGCAGCGACCATTCCGATGCGTAGGCGCCAGCAAGGCCGATCAGCATCCCGCAGAGGAGCGACGCGACGACAGCACCCCAGAAGCTGCCGACGCCACCAAGCACGATCACAAGGAATGCGGGCACCACCGCATCGACACCCATGTGCGGCCGAATGCCCCAGATCGGCGCAAGGATGATCCCGGCGAGCGCAGCGAGTAGCGTCCCAAATGCGAAGACGAATAACCTGAGCCGTGAGAGATTGATCCCGAGGGCGCGCACCATCTCGTTGTCATGCGCTCCCGCTTTGATCACTGCCCCGTATGGTGTTTTCTCGATGAACAGCCAGACGAGCAGAATCGCTGTCGCTGCGAACGCCGCGGCATAAAAGCGGTACGTGGACCAGATCAGGTCTTGGAAGATAAATCCACCGCTCACGACAGACGGAATCTGAAGCACGTAGTCACGGGTAGTCCAGACGGCGCGGATGGCCTCTTCCAACACCATCGCGGCACCGAACGTCAGAAGTAGCCCGAACAACGGGTCCTTATCGTACGTACGTCGCATCAGCACTTCGACGCCCATTCCTACGACAGCCACGAGAAGTGGCGCGATGACGAGCGCGGCGGCGTAGCGCACGCCGAGCGGCAGCGAATGCCATGTGCCCCCGAGGTACGGGCCGATTGCACTCTCGCCGCCGACGATCGCGAGCGCAAGATACGCGCCAAGTGCGAACAGCGAGCCGTGCGCGAGATTGATTTGCTCCATCAGCCCGACGATCAGCATGAAGCCGAGCGCGACGAGCGCAAACAGGAGCCCGAGCGTCACGCCATTGACGAGATGCGGCAGCAGATCGAACAGCATGACGAGCCCGCCATGATGGCGCCGGGCCGACAGCCCGGCCCGGCGCCATTCTAGCCCAGATCAGAGCTCGTACGTCGGTACCTTGTCGTATCCGACGAGCTTGCACTTGCCCGGTGCCGCATCGTCCTGGACCGACTTCGGCTCCGACCAGGAGATGATCTCGAAGTAGTCGGTGTTGTCCGAAGGCTTCGGATTGCGGCGGGCGAGATAGATTGTCTGCTGCATTTGATGCGTCACCGGATCCATGAATGCATCGTAGTGCTGCATGCGCTCGGCCGCAGATACCTTGATGCTCTCCATCTGCTTGATGACGGCGACATTGTTGGTCGAGCCGGCGCGCTCGATGGCCCGCAGGAGCTCGCGCGTTGCCATGTACCCGTTGTAGGAGACGTTGCCCGGCACCGGAATCGGACTGTCTTTGTAAGCCGTCTGCCAGCGCTTCACGAACTGCTCGACGCCGGGCAGCGGCAGCTTGTGATACCAGGTCGTGCCGAACACGCCGAACAGGCTTTCAGGCGCACCCCACACGTCCGGCCAGTCCTGCTGGTTGTTGATCCACGCTGGCTTGCCGTCCAGTTTCAGTTGCGCAACCTGCGTACGCAGCGCCTTGATGTCGTCACCGCCAATCGCGGTTGCCACCACGTCCGGCTTCGACTGC
Source organism: Xanthobacteraceae bacterium (assembly GCA_036556265.1). GTDB lineage: Bacteria > Pseudomonadota > Alphaproteobacteria > Rhizobiales > Xanthobacteraceae > JAUSIF01. The sequence continues at coordinate 16,934 of DATBJU010000179.1, forward strand.
TGCACCTTGAGCAGATACGAAGTGAAGTCACGCGTGTTCTGCGGAACGAGCAGATTATCGACGATCTTTCCGCCGGCAGCTTCGACCTGCTTCTGCGTCGCGGCGGAGGTCGTGTGACCCCACACGTAGTCGTTCGTCAGTAGCAACCAGTTCTTGCCAACGCCTTGCACGGCATTGCGCACCGCCGCCTTCGAGAAATTGGTACCATTGCCATCCCACACGAATTTCACGCGCGAGCAATTCTCGCCGGCTTCGCTCGGTGCCGAAGAGTTGGTGTTGAGATAGATCGTCCCGTATTTGGCGGCTACCTGAGTGATCGCATTGGCGACACCGGAATGCACGGCGCCAATCAGGAAGCCACATTCTTCACGCGTGATGAAGCGCTCTGCGACGCGGCTGCCCGTCGCTGGCGTCGTCTCGGTGTCCGCCGTGATCCATTCGATCTTGCGGCCGAGCACCCCACCCTTGGCGTTGATCTCGTCCATCGCAAGTCGGATGCCGCGTACGTCGTCCTGGCCGCTGTTGCCATACTGCCCGCTTGCGTCGCAGGTGAGCCCCAGTTTGATCGGCTTCTTCTGCCCTTGCGCGTACACGTGGATGTGCCGCCACGGTCCAAAGAAAGCGACCGTGCCGGCGAGTGCTGCCGTCATGGCACTGCCCTTGAGCAGCCCACGACGGGTGGTCTTGAATTCAGACATGGCGATCCTCCTTGTTTGTTGGAGCGCTCGCGCGGCTGTTGTCAGCCGGCGGCGCCCGTCTTGATTTTGGTTCCGGTGATTTGCTCCTGCGCACGGATCAGGCCGCCGACCATCCGGTCGCCGTAGCCGAGCGCAGATGCCTGCACAAACGCCTGGTGCACGCACTCGCCGAGTTGGCTTGGCAGCCCGAGTCCTTCCGTGAGGTGCGTGTAGTAGCGGAGGTCTTTTTGGGCGAGACGAAGGAGAAATGGCAGCCCGCTGTCATCGCCCTTGAGAATGTTGGTGACGAGCATCTGGAAGATGCCGCTGTTCGCACCGCCGGCGCTCACGACCTTGTATAGTTGCTCAAGATCGGCACCGGCTCGCGCGCCGGCGACCAGCACTTCGGCAATGAGGGCGGCCTGACCAAGCGCGAAAAAGTTGTTGAGGAGTTTCATCACATGGCCCCGGCCCGGTCCGCCCACGTGAAAGATGTTCTCCGCGAACGCTTCGAGCGCGGGCTTGATACGTGCAAAGACATCCGGATCGACGCCGACCATCACGTTGAGCTTGCCGAGCTCCGCCTCTTTCGGCGTCCGCGCGAGCGGCGCGTCGACGAATGCAACGCCGTCCCCTGCAAAGTCCGCGCGGATACGATCGGTCGAGACCGGCTCGCTTGTGGAGCAGTCGACGATGACCTGCCCGCGCTTCACCGCGGCGCGCAGCCCGCGCGTCCCGTAGACGATCTCCTCGACCTGTGGCGAGCCCGTGACGCAGAGGAAGATAATGTCCGCCCCCGCGGCTGCGTCAGCCGGGTCGCGCGCTTCGCGCGCGCCGCGCTTCACCAGATCCTCGACCGGCGCGCGATTCCTGTGTCCAAGCACGGCGAGCTTGAAGCCCTTCTCAAGAAGGTTCTTCGCCATGCCGTGGCCCATCATGCCGACGCCGATGAAGCCGATCTGCATCGCGCTTCCGATCCCTGTAGAATATTTATTCCTTATCTTGAAAAAATAGAATACATATTCTATAGGCGATGTAAAGTCGAATTTGCAGTGAGTTTCGCGCGATGACGGCGGCGCCCGGCACCTACGAGGAGCTGCGGGAGGCGATTTCCCGCCGGCACGACGAACTGTCCGATCGGCTGCGCCGTATCGCCGTATTCGCTGTGGAGCAGCCCAACGACATTGCGCTCAACACAGTATCGGCGCTCGCGACAGTGATCGGAGTGCAGCCCTCAAGCATCGTGCGCTTCGCCAACGCCTTCGGCTACGAAGGCTTCTCCGATATGCAGCGCGTCTTTCGCTCACGCCTCGTGGCAGAAGTGTCCCCCGGCTATCGCGCGCGCTTCGCCGCCACACGTTCCAGCAAGCGCCGCGCGCTTGATACCGATGCGAGCTCGGTGCTGATGCGGGAGGTGGCCGACGACACCGCGGCGCTTGAAGAACTCGGCCGTAGTATCGAGCCGCGCCTGATCCAGCGGGCGGTCGAGATGCTTGCCAACGCACAAACGATATACCTTGTAGCGCAGGGACGCTCGTTCCCGGTCGCGCACTATCTTGCCTACGCGCTTGGCCGCCTCGAGTTGCGCACGCACTTGATCGACGGCATCGGCGGCTTGACGCGAATTGTAGGCGCGATGTCGACATCGGATGACGTAATGATCGCGGTGAGTTTTCGCGACTACTCGCCCGACGTTGTCGCGGTCGCGGATGCGGCGGCCGTGCGCGGGGTCCCCATCGTCGCGATCACTGACGGCCCGCTCAGTCCGATCGCGGGACCGGCGAAGATTTCATTCGAGATTCGAAGTGAGCCAGACCGTGCGTTCCGGTCGTTGGTCGCGCCGGTCGCTTTGGCGCAGACAATCGTCATTACCCTCGGCCATCATGTGACCGGGGGCCGGAGCCGGTCATGAGACCGGAGAGAGGCGAGCGCTCGCTTGATCTGGTCACGCTCGGCCGCGCGGCGGTCGACCTGTATGGCGAGCAGATCGGCGGTCGGCTCGAGGACATGTCGAGCTTTGCCAAGTACCTTGGCGGCTGCCCGGCCAATATCGCAGTTGGCGCAGCGCGCCTTGGGCTCAACGTCGGCATCATCACGCGCGTCGGCGACGATCACATGGGGCGCTTCGTGCGCGAGGCACTCGCCGCCGAAGGCATCGACGTTTCGCAAGTGAAGAGCGATCCCGGGCGACTCACAGGCTTGGTGATTCTCGGTATCCGTGACAGCAGGACGTTTCCGTTGATCTTCTATCGCGAGAACTGCGCCGACATGGCGCTTGAAGCCGCCGACATCGACGCGGCATTCATCGCCCGCTCCCGCGCGCTCGTCGTCACCGGCACGCACCTGTCGACTCCGAAAGTGCTTGGTGCGAGCCATGCGGCGATTGCGGCGGCGCGTAGCGCCGGGAGCAAGGTCGTGCTCGACATCGACTATCGCCCGGTTCTGTGGGGGCTTACCGGTCGCGGCGAAGGAGAAATCCGATTTGTCGGTTCGCCGGCTGTGACGGCGCGGCTCCAGAAGATCGTGCCCGACTGCGACCTCGTGGTCGGCACCGAGGACGAGATCCACATCGCCGGCGGAGCGACCGACACAGTTGCAGCGCTCCGTCGCTTGCGCGAGTTGACAGGCGCCACACTGGTTGTGAAGCGCGGGGAATCCGGAGCGGTCATATTCGACGGCGCGATCCCCAACCGTATCGAGCAGGCGGTCGTCTGCCCCGGCTTTCCGGTCGACGTCTTCAACGTACTTGGCGCGGGCGACGGGTTTATGGCCGGGCTTCTGTTCGGCTGGTTGCGTGGCTTGGGCTGGAGCGAGGCGGGCCGCATCGCGAACGCGTGTGGCGCGCTTGTCGTGTCACGCCATGGTTGCGCGCCGGCGATGCCGACGAAGATCGAGTTGGACGACTTTCTCTTGCGTGCCGGCGAACTGAAGGCCGCCCATTCCGACGCGCGGATCGCGCACCTGCATCGCGTAACGACGCGGCACGGAAGTCATCCCGAGGTATTGGCCCTTGCGTTTGATCACCGGCGTCAATTCGAGGAGTTGTGTCAACGCTGGCAGACACCGATCGAACGCATCCAAGCATTCAAGATGCTGATTTGTGAGGCCGTTGAGCAGGTGTATCGCGACGTGGAAGCGCTAGGCGTGATTGTCGACGACAGTCACGGACGCGCCGTCCTCGACCGGTTAACCGGCACCGGCATGTGGATCGGCCGACCGGTGGAGCGCGCAGGAAGCCGGCCACTCGCCTTTAAGGATTCCGCCGGTCCGGCGCTCGCGCTGCGCGGCTGGCCCACCGAACACGTCGCCAAATGTCTTGTGATCTACGACCCGGCGGATCCCGAGAATATCGCGACGGCACAAGAGGGGACGCTGCTAGAGCTAGAGCGTGCGGCCGATGCCACCGGCCACGAGTGGATGCTCGAGCTCATTCCCCCTGCCGGCGGCAGGGTCGACGACGTCGTCCCGGCGGCTGTGCAGCGACTCTATTCGATCGGTCTCACACCCGATTGGTGGAAATTACCGCCGAGCGCCAACGCGGCAACTTGGCGCCGGATTGGCGATCTGGTTCGCACCCATGACGAACTCGCGCGCGGCATAATGGTGCTCGGACTCGACGCCCCGGAAGCACAACTGGGCGCCGCGTTTGTCGTCGCCGCGCAGGAGCCGCTAGTGCGCGGTTTCGCGGTCGGGCGAACGATCTTTTGGGCCACCGCGGAGAAATGGTTTGGCGCCATGATTTCAGATTCTGAAGCGGTGGGCGAGATAGCCGCATCTTACCGGCGCATCATTGGGCATTGGCGGAGGGTCCGGCCGGTGCGTGGCGACGGGCTTGCGCGAGCCAATCTCGCGCCCTGATCCGCGGCTAAAGTCGCACGACTTGTACTCCCGCCACGTCCGGCGCATTTTCTTTCCGTCCGCGCCGTCGCAAGGCGGATGTGGATGAGGCCGGGGCGTACCCCGGCCTCGATGTCGTTGTGAGGACGACGGGCCCGGTCGCCGCACATAGGCGGCCGGGTCTTTCGCGAACCGATCAATTGCTGGTCCAGCGCTTGATCAGGTCGTCGTAAGCGACAGTCTTTCCCTGCGGCTTCTCGTTGGCGAGTTTCGCCCACGGAGCGCCGCCCTTTGCGGACCACGCAGCCGCATCTTGCGGCTTGTTCAGTCGTGGCCCGCACCCGCTGTAGGCCTTCGCCTTTTCGTCGGCCACCTGCATGCGCGCCATGACCTCATCCATCTCCTTGGCAAGACGGTCCATGGCTTGCTGCGCGGTGAATGTCCCGGCGCTGATGTCGCCGATGTGCTGCCAGAACAACTGGGCCAGCTTCGGATAGTCCGGAACGTTGACGCCGGTCGGCGTCCACGCGACGCGGTCTGGCGAGCGATAGAACTCGATCAGGCCGCCGAGTTTCGGCGCGCGTTCGGTGAAGCTCGCGTGTCGAATCGTGCTGTCACGGACGAACGTCAGGCCGACGTGGCTCTTCTTCAGGTCCACCGTCTTGGACACGGCGAACTGGGCGAACAGCCAGGCTGCCTTACGCCGCTCGAGCGGCGTGGACTTGAGTAGGGTCCACGAGCCCGCGTCCTGATAGCCGCGCTGCATGCCTTCCTTCCAGTACGAGCCCGTCGGCGAAGGTGCCATCCGCCACTGCAGATTGCCCTTGTCGTCGACGGTATTGTTGCCCGCACTCTTCGGCTTCACCATTTCAGCGGTGAACGCCGTGTACCAGAAGACTTGCTGTGCGACGTTGCCCTGGCTGAGCGCCGGCAGCGACTGATAGAAGTCGAGGTCGGCCGCACCTGGAGGCGCGTATTTGCGCAGCCAGTCGTTCCACTTGGTGACCGCATAGACCGCAGCCGCGCTGTTCACTGCGCCGCCGCGGCTCACCGAAGCGCCCGACGGATTGCAGGTGCCTTTCTCCATCCGGATGCCCCACTCATCGACGGGACGCCCGTTCGGAATGCCGAGGTCGGCGGTGCCGGCCATCGACAGCCACGCGTCGGTCATGCGCCAGCCAAGGTCCGGACCGCGCTTGCCGTAGTCCATGTGGCCGTACACGCGGACGCCGTCGATCTGCTTCACGTCATTCGTGAAGAATTCGGCGATGTCTTCGTATGCCGACCAGTTCACCGGCACGCCCAGGTCATACCCGTACTTGTCCTTGAAACGCTTCTTTAGATCCGGGCGATCAAACCAGTCCTTGCGGAACCAGTAGAGGTTGGCGAATTGCTGGTCGGGCAATTGCCATACCTTCCCGTCGGGACCCGTCGTGAACGAGATACCGACGAAGTCCTTCACGTCGAGCGTCGGAAGCGTGACGTCCTTGCCCTCGCCGGACATCCAGTCGGTCAGGTTGACCGTCAGGCCGAGACGTGAATGCATCCCGATGAGATCGGAATCGTTCACGTAGCCGTCGTAGAGATTGCGGCCGGTCTGCAGCTGGGTCTGCAGCGCCTGGACGACGTCGCCTTCGCCCATGATCTGCATGTTCACCTTGATACCGGCGATCTCTTCGAAAGCTTTCGCGAGCGTTCTCGCCTCGTATTCGTGCGTGGGAATTCCCTCCGCGACGATATTGATCTCCGTTCCCTTGAACGGTGCGGCGGCCTTGATGAACCAACGCATCTCTTCCATCTGCTGCTCTTTTGTGAGCACGGACGGCTGAAACTCGTTGTCGATCCACCGCTTCGCCGCCTGTTCATCGGCAAATGCCGGCAACGCCCCGATCGCCAGGGACGTCGCCGCCAATGCGGCCACTAGTCTCCTTCGCATGAACTTCCTCCTTGGCGTTCGCCTTGATTGGGACCGCGCGGTGCGAACGCTTCACCGCACGGCGGTTTTTCGGAGTGCCTCAAACCCATCGGAACACCGCGAGTCCGTAGAGAACCGAGATGCCGAGAGCCCACCAAAGGTCCGGGCCGATGAGTCCGAGCCAGCCGAGGTGGATGTACGCGGCGCCGAGCAATGCGAGGAACAGTCGGTCACCCGGTGTAGTCGGGATCGCAAGAATGCCGACGCGTTCCTGGGACGGCCTCACGACCTGCCATATCGTCATTGCGATGAGCATGAGCGCGATCGCGGCGAAGAAAGCCGCGGTGGGTGGCGTCCAAGCCATCCATGAAAGGTTCATGTGTGTTCTCCCTTGGCGGCGCGGCGCCGGGCCCGAGCTCCCCCCTTGCAAGAATGTGCAGGAAGGAGCCGGGCCTCGCCGCCCCCGCGACACGGCGGCTTGGGAGGTGCTAGCCGCCGGGCAAGAAGGCGATTATTGCGAGTCACGCGAGTCGACATGTCGGCCTCACACGCGTCCAAGGGCGAAGCCCTTGGCGATGTAGTTGCGGACGAAATAGATGACGACAGCGCCCGGAACGATCGTGAGTGCGCCGGCGGCTGCGAGCACACCAAGTTCATAGCCCGATATGCTGATCGTCCGCGTCATCACCGACGCGATCGGCCGCGCCGCAACCGACGTGAGCGTCTTCGCCAGTAACAGCTCGACCCACGAAAACATGAAACAGAAGAAGGCCGCGACGCCGATGCCGCCCGCGATCAAGGGTATGAAAATCTTGAAGAAGAAACGGTGGAACGAGTAGCCGTCGACGTACGCCGTTTCGTCAATCTCCTTTGGCACTCCGGACATAAATCCTTCGAGGATCCACACCGCGAGCGGGATATTGAACAGGCAGTGCGCAAGCGCCACCGCGATGTGCGTGTCGAACAGGCCGACCGACTGATAGAGCTGAAAGAACGGCAGCGCGAAAATTGCCGGCGGCGCCATGCGATTGGTGAGCAGCCAAAAAAACAGGTGCTTGTCGCCGAGGAAACGATAGCGCGAGAACGCATAGGCGGCCGGCAGCGCCGCCGATACTGACAGCACAGTGTTC
>DATBJU010000180.1:0-29943 GCA_036556265.1 Xanthobacteraceae bacterium
GCCGCATATGCTCGTCCTTCACCAGAATGGGAAGACCGTTCACGTCCTCGACCGGCACCACCGACTTGCTGAAGCGGCCTTCATCCCAGGCCTTGCTTGCGCGCTTCTGGCTTTGCACCGCGTATTGATCGACGTCGTCGCGGGAGAAGCCGTACTTGGTTGCGATCAGGTCGGCGGAGATGCCTTGCGGCATGAAGTAAGACTTGATCGCGATCGAGGGGTCCACAGGCCAAGCGCCGCCGGACGCGCCAATGCCCACCCGCGACATCGACTCCACTCCGCCACCGATTGCCATTTCCTTCGCGCCCGACATCACTTGCGCGGCGGCGAAATTCACCGCCTCGAGACCGGAGGCACAAAAGCGATTGATCTGGATGCCCGGCACTTCCTTGCCGTAGTCGGCAGCGATCGCCGCAGCACGGGCAATGTCGCTGCCCGCCTCGCCGACCGGATCGACGCAACCCAGCACCACGTCTTCGACCAGCAATGGATCGAGCTTATTGCGTGCCTTGATAGCAACCAGGCTCTGACGCGCCAGCTCCAGTGCCGTTACTTCATGCAGTGCGCCGTCGGTTTTGCCGCGGCCGCGCGGCGTGCGGACATGGTCGTAAATGAATGCGTCGGACATGGCCTCCCACTTTCTTCCGCGACCGGTGTCTCGCGGCTTGACCCTTTGAATGTAGTATCGCCCGACGGCGTGGCCAGCGGCGAGTCCTAGAATACGTCCGCCGATAGCTCCATGACCGTCCCGGCGCCCGCCTGAATCCGAGCCAAATGCGCGCCGGTCTCCGGCAGCATGCGCTCCATGAAGAAGCGGCCCGTGATGAGCTTGGAGTCCATGGCTTGGCCGACCCCGTTCCCCTTGCCCTTGTTGGCAAGAGCCGCCTTGGCCATCTGCGCCCACATGTAGCCGAGGGCGACCAGACCGAAGAGGTGCATGTAGTCGTAGGATCCCGCACCGGCATTGTCCGGCTTCTGCAATGCATTTTGCATGAACCAGGTCGTCGCCTTCTGCAGGTCGCCGAGCGCGGCCTGAAGCGGAGCGACGTAGGGCTTCATGGCCTCGTCGTTGGCGTGGGCCTTTACAAAGCCCTGAACGTCACCGAAGAACGCCATGGCGGCCCGACCGCCGTCCTTGCCGAGCTTGCGGCCGATGAGGTCGAGAGCCTGAATGCCGTTCGAACCCTCGTAGATCATGGCGATGCGCGCATCGCGGACGAACTGCTCCATGCCGTGCTCGGCGATGTAGCCGTGGCCGCCGAATACCTGCTGCGCCAGCACCGTGTTGGCGAAGCCGAGATCCGTCAGCACGCCTTTAATCACCGGCGTCAGCAGGCCCATGTAATCGTCGGCGGATTGGCGTACCTTGTCGTCCTCGGCGCGAAAGGCGAGATCGCCCTGCAACGCCGCCCAGACGACGAGCGCGCGGGCCGCTTCATTAAAGGCGCGAATCGTCAAAAGCATGCGGCGGATGTCCGGGTGCACGATGATCGGATCGGCCGCCTTGTCCGGGAACTTCGGACCGCTCAGCGAACGGCCCTGCATGCGTTCCTTCGCATAGGCGACCGCGTTCTGATAAGCGACCTCGGAAAGTGACAGACCTTGAATGCCGACTCCGAGGCGCGCCTCGTTCATCATGGTAAACATGGCCGGCAAACCGCGGTGCTCCTCACCGACCAGCCAGCCGACGGCGCCGTCGTAGTTCATCACGCAGGTCGAATTCCCGTGAATGCCCATCTTCTCTTCGATGGAGCCGCAGACAACGCCGTTGCGCGCCCCGACCGAGCCGTCAGGCTTCGGCAGGAATTTCGGGACGACGAACAGCGAAATTCCCTTGACGCCGGCCGGCGCGCCTTCGATGCGCGCGAGCACGAGATGCACGATGTTCGAAGTGAGATCGTGCTCGCCGGCGGAAATAAAGATCTTCGTTCCGGTGATCTTGTAGCTGCCGTCGGGCTGTTTTACGGCCTTGGAGCGGATGAGGCCGAGATCGGTGCCGCAATGCGGCTCCGTCAGGTTCATGGTGCCGGACCATTCGCCGGACGCGAGCTTGGGTAGATAGATCTTCCGCAGCTCGTCGCTCCCATGCAGCCGGAGCGCCGCGTACGCTCCCTGCGACAGGCCGGGATACATGGCAAAGGCCATGTTCGCGGAATTGAGAAACTCGTTCATCACCGCTGAGAGCGTATGGGGCAGGCCCTGACCCCCGTATTCGGTCTCGGCCGAAAGGCCAATCCAGCCACCGTCGGCGAGTGCCCGATAGGCCTCTTTAAATCCGCGAGGAGTTGTCACTGAGCCGTCTGCGTCGCGTTTGCAGCCCTCGAGATCGCCCATGCGATTGAGCGGTGCAATTGTCTCTTCGCAGAGCTTGCCGCCTTCGGCGAGAATTGCCGAAACCATATCGGGACTCGCCTCGGCGAAGCCCGGCACGTTTCCATAGCGTTCGATGTGAAAGACGTCGTTCAAGAGAAACAGGACGTCGTCCACGGGCGCCTTGTAGCTCGGCATATACGGTCCTCCTCGTTCCTTCAGGCGCCGCGTGACGCCAGCATTTGCGCCACCGTGGCGCGCGCGCGCTCGAGTTCGGCGATCGCGCGGTCCATCTCCTTGCGCTGCCGCTTCAGGCGATCAATCTGCTCCCGAAACCGCGTGTGTGCGACCCGCAGCTGGGTCACCTGGCCATCGCCGAGGTCGTAGAGATCGAGCATGGCGCGGATTTCCTCGAGCGAGAATCCGACACTCTTCCCCATCAGCACGTATTTCAGGCGCGCACGGTCGCGGCGAGAATAGAGACGGTCCTGACCGGCGCGACGCGGCGCAATCAGTTCCTTCTCTTCGTAAAAGCGGAGCGTGCGTGCTGTGACGCCGAACTCGCGCGCGAGATCACGGATCGTGAATTGCTCCTGGCCCGCGGACGCCGAAGCATCGGAATCAAATCCGGCAACGAGGTCGGGGATCTCATCGTGGAACTTGGTCTGGTTCGTATGCCGCATCGTCTGCTGATTCGGTCATTGCGCCCCGCCTAGCTTCTCAGGGCGCAATGAAATTCCCGTATCACCAGTTTACGTAAACGTCAACTTCGGCCATTGTCGGCCGCTACGGCGAAATTAACGGTTCACGATTTCTCAACGAAATATCAATTGGTTGGCCAAGGCCGACGGGGTGCAGGCCGGAAGCTCCCCGACGTCGGCACTCTGCTCGTCCGGCATTAACCGCCGGCACGATCCGGTTAACCCGCCATTTACCATGGCGAGACGAAGTTTACCGCACAGCGTGCAGCACGGCGCCACCGCACGCTTATCGCCCTGGAGCAGAGGCCGCGAACGGGATCCGCAATGGCCGCAAGTGTTCCCTGGAGCGTAAGCGCGGTTGATCCGGAGGCCTGGGCCACCGCCCGTGACGCAGCGCGCCGCTCGGGCCTTTCGGTCGGTGAATGGCTCGAGGGCGCAATCCGCGAGTCCGCAAACGAGCCCGGCCGACCCAGTCGTACGCCCGTGCACGACCCGTCCAGAGCCTTCGAGCAGCGGCTCGACGATCTCGCCGAACGGCTCGACCATTTCGCGCGCCGCATGCCGGAGCCTGCCGCGCCGGCGCAGCGCCCGCAAGGTGAACTTGCCCTGTTTGCCTCGATCGATGCACTTAACGATCGCATCGACGACCTCGCGCGCGACGTGCGCGGCGATAGCAACGGTCCGGCGGAAGTGCGTGCCGCGATCCAGCGGCTCGACGATCGCATTGAAGATCTTCTCTCGCGCGGCCGCCTTTCGAGTTCAGGCGCAACGTCCGATCTGGAACGCAAGGTCGATGATATTTCTCACACCATTGAATCGTTGGGCCGTCGGCTCGAACACTACGTCGCGAGTCCGGCTCCGGCGAGCATCGAGGAACTCGATGCGGCTGTTGCCGAAATCATGATGCGCCAGTCGGCGCTTGACGGCACGCCACCGCCGCGCCAGGCGCCGCGTCCGCCGGCTGCTGCGCAGGATTTCTCCCGCTTCGAGAACCAGCTCAAGACGATCGCCGATGAGATGCAGGCCATCCGTCGCGCCGGTACGCAGGCGGAAACGATCGACACGTTGCGCCGCGAGGTCGCTACGCTCGCGCATCAGCTCGGCGACCTTGCGCCGCGCCGTTCGATCGAGGCGCTGGAGACATCAGTGACGTCGCTCGTGCGTCGCTTCGACCGAGCCGCCGGGAGCCGGCCGGACGAAACATTGGTGGAAGTCGTCGGCGCACTGCACGACATTCATACCGCCCTCGCCGAGGTGCGTCCAGCCGAGAGCTTCACCTCGGTCGAGAAAGATCTGCACGATTTGTCGAGCAAGCTCGACGATCTCAATGTGCGCGGCGTGGACAGCGACATGGTTGCTCGATTGCAGGAGCAAACCGCCGAGATCCGCGATCTGCTTTCGAGCGCCCTGCCGAGCGAAGTGTTGAAAGCGCTGGTCGAACAGATCGAATTGCTCGTGCGCAAGTTCGAGGGTGGCGCTTCCGCACCCGACCACGCCGTACTCGACATGATGACCGGTCTCGAGCGGCGCATAGAAACACTGTCAGACCGGGTAGACGCGGCAAGCCGGCAAGGGCCTGGGCAAGGCGCGCTCGATGAAATTCGTACGCGTCTCGACGAATTGCAGCGTGCCGTCGCCGAGGCTGGCCGGGGGTCGGCAGCTAGCGTCGAGGCTTCGTTGCGCGTGCTATCTGAAAAGGTCGACGCTGCGGAGACGAGGCTCGGCAACCTCGGCACGATTGAACGCAGCCTGACGGACCTTTCCAGGCAGTTGCACGAGTTGCGCGCCGGCTCAGCCGATGTCGCGGCGAGGCCACGGGATATCGAAGCCCGGCCGCGCCAGCCGCTCACCGAACTCGACACGAAGTATTCGAGCGCGGGCGACTTCGATCAACCACAGCCGGTCCGCGCGGCGCACGCCGAGCCGGTGTCCATGCTCGCAGAAGAATCGCAGCCCGATATTCCACTGGAGCCGGGCTCCGGTGCGCCGCGTATGCGAATGCAAAGTGCGGCGCTCCGCGTCGCCCAGTCGGAGGCTGCAATCGACGGAATCGACACGCCAGCGCCCGCGGCCTCTTCACGGACCTCCGACTTCATCGCTGCGGCGCGGCGGGCGGCCCAGGCGGCGGCCGCCGAGCCTGCGCGCGACGCGTCGAAAATCGTCGAGACGTCCGCCGTCGGCGGTCTTGTCGCGAAGGTCGGCGGCGGCCGCCGCGCGCTCCTTATCGCGCTCACTGCGTCCCTGATCGTCTTCGCCGCCCTGCGGTTCTTCGACGGCAACCTGCCGAGCCTGTTCGTCGCGGAGCCCGCCGTCACCGTCACGCCGAAACCCGCTCAGCCGGCTCCTGCCCGGCCCGGGTCGGCCGTACCGCCGGCGCAAGACCACTCGTTCCTTTCCGAGCCGAGCGGCATCGCCGGAGCACCACCGGCCGGGATGATCGGCGGGGGTCAGGACCTGCCGTTCTTCGGCGACAGCGTGGCCGATCCCGCAACGACCGGTACGACGGTCTCGGCAAAGCCTGCCAAGACTCCGATCCAGACCGCCTCCACGCCTCCTGGGACCGATGATGGGGGCAACCTGCCAGCGACACTCGGCACGCCCGCCCTCCGCGCGGCCGCGGCGGCCGGCGACCCCGTCGCAGCCTATGAGATCGGCGCGCGCTATCTCGAAGGTCGTGGGGTGCGGGCGGACCCGGCGGAAGCAGCGATCTGGCTTCAGCGGGCGTTTGGCAAGGGCTCCGCGCCGGCCGCCTACCGACTCGGTAACATCCACGAGAAGGGCCACGGGGTCACGAAAAACTCCGCCGAGGCAATGCGTTACTACACCGCCGCTGCTGACGCCGGACACATCAAGGCGATGCACAATCTCGCCGTGATGCATGCGGAGGCACCGGAAGGTAAACCCGATTACCGCACGGCGGTGCGCTGGTTCCGCATGGCGGCCGAGCGCGGCGTGCGTGACAGCCAGTACAATCTCGGCGTCCTCTACGCACGCGGCCTCGGGGTCGAACAAAATCTCACCGAATCCTACCGCTGGTTCGCGCTCGCCGCCAATCAGGGCGACAACGACGCGGGCAAGAAGCGCGATGACGTCGCCAGACGGCTCGACGTGCAGACGCTGGTAGCGGCGAAGCTCTCGGTCCAGACCTGGACCGCCACGGCGGCCGACGCGGCGGCGAACGAGGTGCAGCTAAAGCCCGAGTGGGATGTCGGAGAAGGGCAACCGCGCAAGCGAGCCGTCAAAAAATAAACGCTTAATTCGCTGATCTGATTGACAATCCGGTGCAGCCGCATGTTCATGCTGCTGCACCGCACGAAGCGGTGCCTGATCCCGATGGGATCGTGACCTGGGCCCCGCCGTGTCGATTTATCTCCCGATCGCCGAGTTGCCGGTCAATCTCTTCCTCATCCTCGGCTTGGGGGTCGCGGTCGGATTCATCTCGGGTATGTTCGGCGTGGGTGGTGGTTTCCTGATGACGCCGCTCCTAATCCTCGTCGGTATCCCGCCCGCGGTCGCGGTCGCGAATGTCCCGAGCCATATGGCGGCGTCCTCCTTGTCCGGCGCACTGGGCTATTGGCGCCGACGGCTCGTGGATTTCGGACTCGGGCTCGTGCTGCTGTCGGGCGGCATCATCGGCACGGCGGTGGGAGTCTGGGTATTCGCCGTGCTCCTGCGCCTCGGCCAGCTCGATCTCGTCGTCGGACTGTCATACGTGGTCCTGCTCGGTATCGTGGGCGGGATCATGCTCGCGGAGAGCGCACGCGCGATCATGCGCGCGCACCAGGGGTCGCCCCCGATCGTGCGACGCCCGGGCACGCACGCCTGGTTTCACGGATTGCCGTTCAAGCTTCGCTTCCGTCAGTCACGCATCTACGTCTCGGCGCTTCCGATCACCGCCATCGGCTTCGGCATCGGGTTCTTCGGCGCCATCATGGGCATCGGCGGCGGCTTCCTGCTCATTCCCGCGCTGATCTATCTTATGCGCGTCCCGACGACCGTTTCGGTCGCGACCTCGCTGTTCATCACTCTGTGCACGATGCTGATCGCGACGGTGCTGCATGCCGTGGAAAATCACGCTGTCGATATCGTGCTCGCCTTTTCGCTTATGATCGGCGGCGTCATCGGCGCACAATTCGGTGTACGCGCGGGTCAGGCGATCCGTGCCGAACAGTTGCGGCTGTTGCTCGGGCTGCTTGTGGTCGGTGTCGCACTTCGGGTCGCGATTGATCTCGTGGCGGTCCCGAGAGAGCTGTTCACCGTGGTGGGCATGGAGCACTTGCGATGATCGTGCTCGCGCGAATCGCCACGCTTGCAGCAGCGCTCGGCATCGCGCTGGTTTCGGCTACGACCGCCGTCGGTGAAAAACTTGTGACCTCGGTTTCTTCCCACCGGGTGCTTATCACCTCGAATTTCACCGGCGCCGACATCGTCCTGTTTGGGGCCATCGAAGACGACGACAAACCGGCAAATCGCGAAGGCAGTTATGACATCGTCGTGACCGTGCGAGGGCCTGCCCAGACCTTCATCGCCCGGCGCAAAGCCCGCGTACTCGGCATTTGGGTCAACGCGGAGTCGCGGCAATTCATCGAGGTGCCCTCGTACATCGCCGTGATGACAAGCCGGCCGCCGAACGAACTCGGTGCGCCGGACTTCCTGCGGCGTAATCGCATCGGCCTTGTCAACCATACGCTCCAGCAACGAATCGGCGCCGACTATGGAGACGTCGTGCCGCAAGACCCGTTCCGCGCCGCATTCCTGCGCGTGAAGATGGATGAAGGGTTGTTCTACGAAGAGCCAACCGGTGTCACGTTCATAACTCCGACGCTGTTTCGCGCGACGGTGCCGTTGCCGGGGATCGCGCCGACTGGAAACTACGAGGTGGAGACGCTCCTGCTTTCCGCCGGCGCAGTGATCGCGCGCGAGTCGACAGCGATCGAAGTGGTGAAGACCGGCTTCGAGGAACTGTTCGCCCAAGCGGCACGCGAGCACGGATTCATCTACGGGCTTGCGACCGCGCTACTCGCGCTCGGTACGGGCCTGCTCGCAAACTTCATGTTCAGGCGGGATTAATCGCGCGCCACTCGCGGGCATCGGACAGCTGTGCTAGAGGGCACGCGTTTCCGCGGAGCGACATCATGGCCAACGGCACGATCGATCGATTTTTCGGGGGCTCTCCGCTCTGGGTGGTGGTTCGGCTGATCCTGCTTTCGATCGTGATCGGCGTGCTGCTATCGGCACTAGGGCTTGACCCGTGGAACATCCTCCAGAGTGTGGAACGACTGATCCGCCGCATCCTCGATCTCGGCTGGGACGCGGTCGCCTGGCTGTGGCGCTATTTCCTGCTTGGCGCCGTGCTCGTGATCCCGATCTGGCTGATCGTGCGGTTGTTCCGTTCAGCGCGCGGGCACTAGGTTCCAACGTCTGCGCCAACTATGTCGCGGATCGAGCGATGCCCGCCACGGGAAAGCCGCGCCGCGATTCCGTTCTTGATCGCGCCGATCAATCCGAACCCCTTGTAGGTGAAGCCGGTATAGAGCTGGAGCAGGGTCGCACCGGCGCGCAGCTTGCGCCATGCAGCATCCTCGGAGTCGATGCCGCCGACACCGACAAGCGGGAACGCGCCCTCCACGCGCTTAAACGTTTCCGACAACAGCCAGGTCGAAAGCGCGAACAATGGCTTGCCGGAGAGCCCGCCCTCCTCGTGGGCCGCCGGGTCGCGCAGGTCGCGTGAGCGCGCGACGGTCGTGTTCGATACGATCATGCCGTCAATGTGCCGCTTCTTCGCCACCGCGACGACATCGTCGAGCTCGGCCAGCGAGAGGTCCGGGGCGATCTTCAGCAGGAGCGGCCGGCGCTCGGCAGCGCGGTCGCGTACGTCGACGGCACGAGCAAGAAGGTCATCGAGGGCCTTGCCCGCCTGAAGCTCACGCAAGCCGGGCGTATTCGGAGACGACACGTTGATCGTCAGGTAGTTGGCAAATGGCGCGAATGTCTCGATGCCCATGAGGTAATCGGCGACGCGATCCTTGCTGTCGCGGTTTGCCCCAATGTTGACCCCGACGATCCCTGCCCGGCCCGCGCGCTGCGCAAGGCGTTCGCGCGCGGCCGCGAAGCCCTCGTTGTTGAACCCGAGCCGATTGATCAATCCCTCGTCCGCGGGCAGGCGAAACAGTCGCGGACGCGGGTTGCCCACCTGCGGGCGCGGCGTGAGGGTGCCTACTTCGACGAATCCGAAGCCGAGCCGCAAGCACGCGTCTGGCACTTCCGCGTTCTTGTCGAAGCCCGCGGCGAGGCCGAGGGGGTTCGCAAACGAAATGCCGAAGGCAGATACGCGGAGCTTCGGGTCGGCGGAGGCCGCGCCCGGCAGCGGGAGCGCGCCCAACGCGCGCAAGGCCAGACCATGCGCCTCCTCGGGATCGAGGCGGCGGGCAATCGGAAGCGCGAGATCGAGGAGCGAAATCACGGGCGGACCGGGGCAACGCTAGCTTCGGCAGCGGTCACGGGCAAGGAGCCTCTGGCCGGTCTGCAAATTTTCGCCTGTCATGGAAATTCGGTGGACAGAACCGGCTTGGGTGCTTATTCCTATAAGGACCTCCATCGAATCGCGTGGAACCCAGCCATGGCCACGATGCTTTCCCACCCGCAGGTTTGGGCTGCGATTGACCGGCTTGCGGCCCGTTACGGCTACTCCGCCTCCGGGCTCGCCAAGAAATCAGGGCTCGACCCCACCTCATTTAACAAGTCGAAGCGGGTGACCCCGGAAGGCCGACCACGCTGGCCGTCTACGGAGTCCATTGCCAAGGTCCTCGCCGCCACGGGTGCGACCGTGGAAGAGTTCATGTCGCTGCTGAGCAAGAAGGCGCGGCGTCCAACCTTGCCGGTGCCGCTGATTGGCTTCGCCCAAGCGGGTGCGGGCGGTTACTTCGACGACGGCGGCTTTCCGGTGGGCTCCGGCTGGGACGAGATCGCGTTTCCCGACGTCGACGACGAGCACGCCTACGCGCTCGAGGTTTCGGGCAATTCCATGGAGCCCCTGTACCGCAAGGGCGACCTCCTTATCGTCTCGCCGTCGGCGCGGGTGCGCCAAGGCGACCGGGTCGTCGTGAAGACGAAGTCGGGCGAGGTGCTTGCGAAGGAGCTGAAACGCCGCTCGTCGCGGAGCGTGGAGTTGCGCTCGCTCAATCCGGCGCACAAGGACCGGACGCTGCCGGCGTCTGACATCGTCTGGATCGCCCGCATCGTGTGGGCGAAGCAGTAGATCCCTCTCCGCTCGTCCCCGCGAAAGCGGGGACCCATGCAGACTCAGTACTGGATTCCCGCGTTCGCGGGAATGAGTGGAATTGGTTCCAATTCATGCCGAACGCGCGAGGGCGCCATCGATCATCGCGATCGTGTTGTCGATGCCGTAGACCGCGACAAACGAGCCAAAGCGCGGCCCTTTTTCCTGCCCAAGAAGCACTTGGTAGAGCATGTTGAACCAGTCGAGCGCGACGCCGGGCTTGCCGTCCTTGGTCTTGATCTTCCCGGTCTTGTCGAGAAACGGCTCTCGACGGCCGACCTCATAGATCACGTCCTGAATTTGCTCGGCGCTGGCGCCGGCGGGCAGTTGCGAGAGCGCGTCACGCAGATCGGTTAGCGCTGCGCGTTCGGCTTCGGTCGGCTCGCGATACTTCTTCTCCGGCAACACGAAGTCACGGAAATAGTGGATCGCGTATTCCACCAGCCGATGCAGCTTCGGGTGCGATTGCGGCGTGATACCGGGCCGGTAGCGCCCGATGAAGCCCCAGAGCGTGTCGGCGTTCTCCGCGTTCGACGCGGAGACGAGGTTCAAGAGCAGCGAGAACGAGACAGGGATTTCCGGCTTCGGTGGATTGCCGGAATGGATGTGCCAAACCGGGTTGCCAAGGCGCTGCTTCCAGTCCTGGCGCAGATAGCTCTCGAGGAACTGCTGGTACTCGTCGACGTGGCGCGGGATCACGTCGAAGTAGAGGCGCTTCGCCGCCTTCGGCTCGCGATACATGAAGAGCGAGAGCGATTCCGGGTTGGCGTAGCGCAACCATTCCTCGATGGTCAGGCCGTTACCCTTCGATTTGGAAATCTTCTGGCCCTTCTCGTCGAGAAAAAGCTCGTAGTTGAACCCCTCAGGTGGCTGCGCGCCGAGCACACGGGCAATCTCGCCGGAGAGCTTTACCGAATCGATCAGGTCCTTGCCGGCCATCTCGTAATCGACCCCGAGCGCGACCCAGCGCATGGCCCAATCCGGCTTCCATTGCAGCTTGGCGCGGCCGCCGGTCACCGGCGTCGTCACGCGTTCGCCGCTGTCCGGATCCTCGTAGGTAATGGTAGCTGCCTTCGCGTCATGGGCGAGGATAGGTACCTGGAGGACGACGCCGGTGCGCGGCGAGATCGGCAGGAACGGCGAGTAGCTCTGCGCGCGCTCTTCACGCAGCGACGGCAGCATGATCTCCATTACCGCGTCGTAGTGCGCGAGCACCCTCAGCAGCGTCGCGTCGAAACGGCCGGACGTGTAGCAGGCAGTCGACGACAGGAACTCGTACTCGAAGCCGAACTGATCGAGAAACGCCCGTAGCCGCGCGTTGTTGTGCTCACCGAAGCTCGGATGCGTGCCGAACGGATCCGGCACGCGGGTCAGGGGCTTGCCGAGATGCTGTGCGAGCAAGTCCCTTTTCGGCACGTTGTCGGGGACCTTGCGCAGCCCGTCCATATCGTCGGAGAAAGCGATCAGCCTGGTCTTCACCTTGTCATCGGTAAGCAGGCGGAACGCATGGCGCACCATGGTCGTGCGCGCGACCTCCCCGAATGTGCCGATGTGCGGCAACCCGGAAGGGCCATATCCGGTCTCGAAGATGACCTCGTCCTTCGGGTGCTGCTTCAGCCGCGTGACGATCTTGCGCGCCTCCTCGAATGGCCAGGCGTGCGAGTTTTCCGCGAACGTGCGCAGATCCTGTCCAAGCGCGGCGTCGGCTGCAGTCATGCGGGATTCCTTCGTGCGCCGTGCCTAGCGCAGAACGGCGCAGCGTTCCAGCACCGCTAGGCGGCTGAGGGCGGCAGCGCCGGCTTCAACAGGATCGCAAGCGGAACGGTCGCGAGCACGACGCCCGCGATCAACAGCATCGTCGGGGGCACGCCAAAAGCGTCGCTGAACAGACCGTAAATGGCAGGCGCGATCGCGCCGGAGCCGATCGTCGCCGTGTAGAAAACGCCGAAGGCGTGCGCGTGACGCTCGGGCGCCACGAGCTCCGGCACCGTGCCGTAGAGCACGGAGGACGTTCCGTTCAGCGCAATGCCGACGAACGGCAGCAATGCGAAGCCGACCCACAACGGCAAAGGAAGGAGCGCGGCGATGCCTACAGCGGTCAGGACCTCAGTGAGAATCAACGTCGGCAGTACCCCGTACCAGACGCCGAAACGGGCGCAAACGAGTTTTCCCAGCGCGCCGCCGGCGAACACGAGTGCCAAGGCCGCGCCGACAAGGGCGATCGAGGCGCCTTTGGCGACGAGCACGAACGGGAGAAAGGTGAGAAATGCCATGCGGGTCGCGCTGTCGAGCGCGCCGATGGAGAGGAGAATCGGAAATCCGCCGCGTGCCGGCGTGTGGCCTCGCGCGCCTGCGTGCTCGTCCGTGCCGGGCAGGCCCGCACGTTCCGTGCGCGGGGTGAGCAGAAAGATCACAACGGCCGCGGCGAAGCCGAGGCCGGCGACGATCGCGAGCACCGTCCGCCAGTCGAGAACGGTCAGGAGCAGCGCTGTCGCCGCGGGCAGCGCCATCTTTCCCACATCACCGGCAAAATTGTAGTTGCCGAGCGCGATGCGCGAGCGTGCCCCGGTAAAGGCGCGCGCCACCACGGTTGACGCAATCGGATGCTGAACGCTCGAGCCTAGCCCGCCAAACAGAAGCAGCACGACCAGCAAAAGAAATCCGGTCGCGGCGCCAGCCCAAAGGAACGCACCGGCCGCAAGCGCGGTGCCGGCCGCGAGCACGGTGGCGGCGCCAAGCCGCTCGGAAATCCAGCCCGCGGGAATCTGGAATGCGGCCGTAGCGCCGGCGAATGCGCCGCGCAGCAGACCGATTTCGGCATAGCTGAGCCCGAACTCGCCCTGCCAGATCGGCAGCAACACATAGATGAGGTCGGTGTAGCCGTCGTGCAGCGCGTGCGCGCCGCTTGCTACGCCGAGGGCGCGGCGCTCTTCACCCGTTCGTGCGTCGGAAGGCTGCGAGGTCGCAGTCGCCATCAATAGAAGCCGATCGGAAAGTAACGCAGATAGAGATCGGCGATGATGCCCCTCTCCCACAATCGGAACAGAGCGTAATTGAGGGCGCGGCGTAGAAAGTCGTTGTCGCGTTTCACGGCGATTCCGATGCCTTCGCCGAAGTAGCGGCTCTCGGTGAACGGCCCGCCGCGAAACTCACAGCATTTTTCTGAGCCGGTCCCGTTCAGCCAGAAGGAGAGCGCAATTCCGTCCGCGAACACAAGATCAGCCTCGCCGCGCTTGAGCGAGGCTAGCGATGCCTCCAGATTCGGATGGCTCTGAATCGCAGTCTCGGCGAAAAACGCGCGCAGGTACGCTTCGTGCGCGCTGCCGGCAACTACGGCAACGCGTCGACCCACAATCCGCTCCGGTGTCACATCGTCCGCCGGGAAACTCTTCTCGGCCACGAAGCGAGCGGGCGTCCGGTAGTAGCGATCGGAAAAGGCAACACGCGCGCGCATTTCCGGCGTGATGGCGAGGGAGGCGACGATCGCGTCCCCGCGGTTCTCCTCGAGCGCCGAAAGCAGCGTGTCGAAGCGTCGCACCTGCACGGTGCAGGTAAGCGCGAGCTCGACGCAGATCGCCCGGGCAAGGTCCACGTTGAGTCCGATGGGCTGGCCCCCCGGGCCGCGGAAGTTGAACGGCGGGTAGTTGTCTTCCGTGAGAAAGCGGATGGAGCCCAGCCGCGAGACATCGGGCCGCTCGGGACGACGCTTCGGGTCCCAGAAGCCCGGGACCATGACCCCCGCACTTTGCGCGGAAGCGACCTGCGGGCCGCCGCAGGTCAGCCCCAGCGTGACCGCCACGCATAGCAGCGTCGCCGTGACCCTCGCCTTGCCCGGTGACTCCAGTGCGACGCCCATTTCGGATCCCTGTGGAATGGCAAATTTCGCTGGCGCTCGGGCGTTTGTAAACCTAGCATACTACTTAAAATAGTATCGGCGGGCCGGGGAATGACTTTGGTTTCAGGGGGCTGGGCGCGTTCGGCAAGAACGCGCCCAAAGCAGCGGCACGCCGCGGTTGAGTACCGGCCGACCGTGGCGCCGGGGCGGCGGACCCCGCCCTCCCTTCCGCCGGAAGCCGCCGCGTTCGCGGACGAGGTCGACACGGCTTTGCTCGAAGCCGCGGCGCGGCGCGCCGCAGCGCTCGGGGTCGGCATCGACGACGTGCTGCGCTGCCACGGAATCCTCTCGCCGGATCGAATTGCGGAGATGCTCGCTGATCATCTTGGTCTTGCGATCGATCCGCTCGAGGACGACAACTCTCCGAGCCGGCTCGATATAGCGTGCGCCGGCGTCTTCGCCCGACCCGGCGACGACGTGGTCACGGTCGCGCCGCGCGGCCGCGGGATCGGCCGGCTGGCCGCCCTGATCGCAAACAACCCGCGGCTCGCGCCGCGTTTGCGCATCGCATCACCTGAACAGCTCGCCGCGCACGTACGCAACGTATGCGCCGCGGAACTCGCGAATGAAGCAGTGCACGGCCTGCGGACGCGGCGCCCCGATCTCTCCGCAGCCGCACACAGCTTTCGCCGGCTGCGTCGGTTCACGATCCTATTCAGCTGCGCGATGATCGTAACGGGCATCATTGCGCCTGGCGGTCTGTTTGTAACAGTCGAATACCTTCTCGCACTCTCGTTCATCTCGTGGATGTTGTTGCGGTTGCTCGCCAGCGCCGCCCGCGTTCCGCAAGACACGCAGCAGCATATTCCGGACAGTCAGCTGCCGATCTACACGATCATTGTCCCGCTCTACCGTGAGGCAGTGGTCGTCCCGCGCTTGATCGCGGCGCTGCGGCAGCTCGACTATCCGCGCGAGAAGCTCGACATCAAGCTCGTGCTCGAGGCGGACGACTTCGAGACGCGGGCCGCCGTTGCGCGGGTCGGTATCACCGCCCCGTTTGAAATCGTAACGCCTACGCGCGAGGAGCCGCGCACGAAACCGAAAGCGCTCGCGAGCGCGCTGCCGTTTGCGCGTGGCTCGTTCGTGGTGGTGTTCGATGCCGAAGACGAGCCCCAGCCCGACCAGCTGCGCAAGGCGCTCGCAGCATTCGCCGGCGGCCCGCCCGATCTCGCCTGCGTGCAGGCGCGCCTCGCCATAGACAATATCTACGACAGCTGGTTGAGCCGGCAGTTTGCCGTCGAATACGCCGGGCAGTTCGACGTGTTCCTGCCGGCGCTTGCGTGCCTGCAATTGCCACTGCCGCTCGGTGGCACCTCCAACCATTTCCGCACCGACACCCTGCGATACGTCGGCGGCTGGGATCCGTTCAACGTCACCGAAGACGCCGACCTCGGGATGCGGCTCGCGCGCTTCGGCTATCGGACCGGGGTGATCAATTCGACCACGTGGGAGGAAGCGCCTGTCACCCATGGGCAGTGGCTCCGTCAGCGCACGCGATGGTTCAAGGGCTGGATCCAGACCTGGACCGTGCACATGCGTCACCCGCTGCGTCTGTGGCGCGAACTCGGTTGGCGCGGTTTCGCTGCGTTGCAGCTTCTGGTCGGCGGCACGGTGCTATCGGCACTCGTGCATCCGTTCTTTCTCGGATTGGTGCTGGCCGACGCCTGCACGGGCGAGTTGTTCGAGATCGGCGGCTCCGTCGATGAGCAGATGCGAAGAAGTCTGGCGCTGGCGACGCTTGTTGCCGGTTATTTCGGCTCGGCGTTGTTCGGCATGGTGGGCCTCGCGCGTCGACGAATGCTCGGCTGCGCGTGGGTGCTCGTCACGATTCCGGTCTACTGGCTATTCGTATCGGCCGCGGCGTGGCGAGCGCTGCTCCAGTTCGTGATCGATCCCTACAAGTGGGAAAAGACCGAGCATGGGCTGGCGCGTTCATCACTTCGTGCGCACCGGCGGGAAACGAAGCGCCAGGCCGTGGACGGGTGCGTGGTGCGCCACTAGTCTTGGCGTGCTGCGGGGGCACCCGCGGACGGGCCGAATCTCATGCAAATCAAGGACATCCTGCACGTCGCGATCAAGACTATGGACCTCGACGCGACCACCCGCTTCTACACAGAGGTGCTCGGACTGACCGTCGACCCGAAGCGGCCGCCGACGGTGCCGGCGCCCGGCGTGTGGCTCGACTTCAAGGATACGCAGATTCACGTGATCGCCGGACCCAAGGCCTACGGCGAGACCGACCCGGCCACCTATGGCGGCGGCAACATCGACCATATGGCTGTCCGTGCGGTCGGCTACGACGCATGGCGCGCGCATCTTGAGAAGCAGGGCTGCGACTACCGGCAGAACGATGTGAAAAGTCTCGGCCAGTGGCAGATCTTCACGCGCGATCCGAACGGCATCGTGATCGAGCTGCAGTTCATCGTCGCAAACGAGCCGCCTGGCTCCAAAGGGCCGGATGGGACGCGGCAATACCGGTTCGGGTACTTCTAGCGACGCAAGTCGTCCGCTCCACCCTACGGAAAATGCTCCGCGTGCCAGTCGGCCTCGAGATCCGGGTCGATCTTTCCGTCGACGACCATCACGCCGGGCGCGCCTTCGGCTACCCAGTCGTGCAGCGGCTTGAGGTCTGCGAGCGAGCGGACGATGATCCCGCGCGCACCGTAGCCACCGGCGATCGCGGCGAAATCGGTGTCAGGGAATTGAACGATGTCGACGGCGTAGCCGCGCCGACGGAAGAGGTGCACCTCCGCCGCATAGGAAGCGTCGTTGTAAACGAGGATGCACATCCGGAGTTGCATACGCACGGCAGTCTCGAGATCGGAGATCGACATGAGAAATCCGCCGTCGCCCGCGCCGAGCACCGCAAGCTTCCCCGGGTTTGCCACGGCAAGACCGATCGTGGAGCCGAGCCCGAGGCCGATCGACTGGAATGAATGACTGAGACAGGACGCCCGCGCGTTCGGAACGCGCAGGAAACGCGGCACCCAACCGCAGAAATGCCCCGAGTCGGATGCCACGACGCGATCGAGCGGCAGGATCTCATCGACCGCCTTGCTGAGCGTGCGCGGATCAATGAAGCGCTTGCTCGAAGTGTCCTTGTACGCGCTGTGATGGTTGTCGCCGGCAACGATCTGCTTGCGGACGTCGTCGCTGCGCCACGCTGCCCCGCCTGCATGCTTCCGCCGGTCGAGCTCCGCGAGCAGCGCTTTTGCGGTCGCTTGCGCATCACCCTGCACGGCGAGATGCACCGGCATCTGGTAACCGAGCTTCGCGAGTTCGACGTCGATCTGCGCGACCCTTGCTTCCGGCGCGATCAGCTTGCCGTGCTTCGTCGTCCATTGCGTGAGGCTCGCGCCGAACGCGAGCACGAGATCGCTTTCTTTGATCATCTTGTCGGCCACCGGAGAGGAGAACCCGCCGCAGATCCCGAGCGACCACGGATTTCCGGCGAAGAGTCCGTGTCCGCAGACGGTGGTCGCGAGAAGTGCTCCGATTCGTTCCGCAAGCGCGGCGAGAGCCGCTTCGGCATCGGACACGACCGCCCCGCGGCCGCCCAGAACGAGCGGCCGCTTCGCGCGGACGATTTCATCGGCGAGCCGCAGCATGGCACTCGGATCGGGTTGCAGCCGGCCGGGATCGGGCGGCAACGCGAGTGGCGGAAGGTTCGGTGCGAGCTGCGCGTCCTGCACGTCACCGGGAAGGCTGAGCACCACGGTCCGGCGATCGCGCACCGCGCGGGTCACCGCACGTAACGCGTCGCTCCGTGCGCTCTCAGGGGTGTGAATGCGGTCCGACACGGCGCCGACGGAACGCACGAGCTCCGCCTGCTCGAAGTAGAAGTTCGATTTCACGGCGCCCGTCGGCACGTCCCCCGCAAGCACAACGAGTGGCGTCCGGCTCTTCGCGGCTTCCGCGATTCCTGTGATCGCGTTCGTGAGCCCCGGGCCGGAGTGGACGCTGACAAGCGTGAGCTCGCCTGTCGCCTTCGCGTAGGCATCGGCCATGGTCGCGGCGTTGCCCTCGTGACGCGCCAAAATGAGCTCGACGCCGGCTTGCACGAGCCCGTGCGAAATCTTGAAATTCGCCGTTCCAAGCAGACCGAAGCAGCGGCGTACGCCGTAAGAGGCAAGATCCTTCGCGAGGACCGCGGCGACGGTTGGTTCGGGTTTCATCTACGCCATCACTTGATGAGCATGGTCGGCAGCCAGGTCGCGATCGCCGGCACGAAGATGATCGAGCCAAGCAGGAGCAGACTCATGCAGACATAGGGTACGACGGCCTGGAAAATATGGGCAAAGGTCACCTGTGGCGGTGCGACACCACGCATGGTCATGAGCAAGAGCCCGTGCGGCGGGAGCAGAAGGCCGAGCTGCATGCAGATCAGGAACAAGACCCCGAACCAGATCGGATCGATCCCGAGCCGCTGCACGATCGGCATGAAGACCGGGAGCGTGATGAGCATCATGCTCACCTGATCGACAAAGATGCCGAGGAAAATCAGGATCGACATCATCAGCGCAACCACCGCGAGGAGCGAGAACCCCTGCCCGAGGATGGTTGAGACGAGCCCCTCGGTCGCGCCGGAGAAGCTCAGGATCTGGGAGAACGTGGTTGCGCCCAGGATAATGAAGAGGATCATGCCGGAAATCGCGACCGTGCCCTTGAGCGACTTCATCAGTGCTTCAAACGTGAGCGCGCGATAAACCGCGGCGAGCGCCATGGTCGCAATCGCGCCGAGTGCCGCCGCTTCCGTCGGCGTCGCGATGCCCGCCGACATCGCGCCGATGACCACGACGAAAATGAAAACCAGCGGCACGACGTAGAGCACCAGCAAGCGCCAGTGCTCCCAGCCGCTCGTCGTCTCGATCGGCGTCGGCGGCGCAAGTTTTGGCGTGATCTTCACGCGCGCGACGATGTAGGTGACGAACGCCGCGGACAGGATCAGGCCCGGCACGACGCCGCCGATGAGGAGCTTGGAGATCGAGATGCCCGAGAGGCTCCCGAGCAGCACTGTGAGCGCGGACGGCGGGATCAGCATGTCAACCGCGCCGATCGCCATGATCGGGCCCGCCGCGATCGTCGGATGATAGCCGCGCGCGAGCATGATCGGCAGCATGAGCGAGCCAAGCATTGCGGTCGTGGCAATCGTGGAGCCGGAAATCGCGGAGAAAATCGTGCCGGCGACGACGGCGACAACGGCGAGGCGGCCCGGCACCTGCCGGATGAAACGCTCGATACCATCGATCACTTTGAGGCCAAGCCCGGTGTGAAACAGCACCTCGCCCATGAGGATAAAGAGCGGGATCGGCGTGAGGGAGAAGCTCGTCACCGAGACGACACTGTTCCGCACGATCTGGATGAGGCCCGCCTCGCCGTTCAGGAACAGCCAGGCGCCAATGATGTTGACCGCGATGAACGAGAGCGCGACCGGAAGGCCAACAAACAGAAGTACGGTCGAGCCCCCGAGCAGCAGGAGGGCCGCGAGCTGCCAGCTCACGCGACCGACACCGCGTCGGTGCGCGGCTCACGCGCCGAAGCGCTGAGCCGGTGCATGCGGAAGATGAATTCGATCGCGACGAGGAGGAAAGCGACGGGGAGCGGTGCGAGCAGCCACCATTCCGGTGTCACCAACGTCTTGATCGTGATCGCGCCCGCGGAATAGCTCGCGTTCAGCACCTTCAGGCCGTACCAGACAAAGTAAAGCGAGCAGGCGAGCCCGATCAGGTCGCCTACCCATTCGAGATACCAGCCGAGGCGCAACGGTACCGCGCGAAGAATAATGTCGACGCGGATGTGCTGGCCTTGACGGAGCAGCCATGGCGCCGAAAGCAAGGTAAGCAGATAGAGAATGCTCTCGGAGACCTCGTTGCTCCAGGCGATCCCGCCAAGTCCCGTGTTGCGCGTGAAGACGTCCGCGCCGATCAGCAACGTCATGGCGAGTAGCAGAAGACACGCGACCACCATCAGGCGATCGAGCAGGACTCCGAACGCCCTCGACAGCCGATCCATGAGCAGCCCCCGGGGATGGACGGCTTACTTCGCCTTGGCAAAGAACCCCCTGATCTTCGGGCCATGCTCCGGGCTTTGCTTGATCACGCCGGCCCAGCCCGCCTCATAGGCTTTGGCGCGGAAGGCAACTCCATCAGCGCCCTTGAATTCGATCACCTGGATGCCGGCAGTCTTCTGCCTGGCGATATCCACCGCGTTCTCTTTTTCTGTGTCGGCGGCTTGCGCTTCGAGCCACGCAGCCGCGTCAGAGATGACTTTCTTTTGCACCGGATTGAGTTTGTTCCAGACATCCTTGTTGATCAGGATGCTGACTTCCGCGCTGTAGAAGCCTGGATCGACGCGGTACTTCGTCTTTTCGTGCCAGCCGAGATCGAAGATGCCGGTGATCGGCCAGCCGTAGCCGTCGACCACGCCGCGCTCGAGGGCTGTGTAAACCTCGCCCGGGGCGGTCTGCACGACCGTCGCGCCGAGCGACTGGAAGAAGTCGCGGTAGACGGGAGTGATGCGGATCTTGAGATCGGTGAGATCGATCTTGCTGATCGGCTTGTTCAGGTAGAGGTGGAAGGGATTGTTGTCGATGTGCCGCGCGAGAAAAATTGCGTTGAGCTTCTGATCATAAAGACGTGCCATGTAATCAAATCCGCCGTTCTTGCGGATCTCGGACATCGGCTTCTCGGTCAGCTTCCAGGCGTCCGCCTCGGGCATCAGGTTCGTGTAGAACGCGCCCGTCACGTTGGCGATATCCACGACACCGCCTTTGAGCGCGTTGCCGACTTCGAACGGTGGCATCGCCTTCGGGCCGCCGATGTAGTTGATCTGGATCACGCCCTTGCCGTCGGCGTTGACCTTCTCAATGAAGCGCTCGAAGCCGCGAGAATAGAAAGTCTTCTCGGCGAAAGACGAGATGCCTTTCAGTATCACTTCCTGAGCGCTCGCCATGTCGAGCGACCCAGCGAGGAATAGCGCCAACAGTGCGGTCGGTAGCTGCCTGAACATGTCTCCCTCCCCGGCGCGCCGATAATTTCTTGGATCTGATTGAGCGGTCGGCGCGCGTGAACGTAACAAGCTATAGGCGCGGCGTACACACCTCAAGCGGCCGGCCTATAGCGCGGTTTCAGCGGCGGCGCCGTTCGGCTGTTGTGACCTCAGCCTTTCGCCTTGATCGCCTGGCAGCCGTCCCGCATTGTTGCACGCGCGAAATGTGCAGTCTCGGAAATGGTGATGGGCATGGCCACCGGACAGGAAACGCACGAGCACTTCTTTTCGCAAGTCGAGGGGAAAGTAGCGACCATCACTCTCAACAGGCCCGAGCGAAAAAATCCGCTGACATTTGAATCCTACGCGGGCCTGCGCGATTTGTTTCGCCGACTTGCGGGTGACCGCGACGTCAAAGTCGTCGTACTTACCGGCGCCGGCGGAAATTTCTCATCAGGGGGCGACGTTCACGAGATCATCGGTCCACTCGTGAAAATGCGGAAGGAGGGTGACAGGGCCGGCCTGTTGAAGTTCACCCGGATGACTGGCGATCTCGTCAAAGCGATGCGCGCCTGTCCGCAGCCGATCATCGCCGCCGTCGATGGCGTTTGTGTCGGCGCAGGCGCCATACTCGCCATGGCGTCGGACCTCCGCTACGGGACGGCTCGCAGCAAAGTGGCATTTCTGTTCGTACGGGTCGGTTTGTCCGGCGCGGACATGGGTGCCTGCAACATCCTGCCGCGCATCATCGGCGCAGGTCGGGCCGCGGAGTTGCTTTACACCGGACGGACGATGGACGGCGTCGAAGCGGAACGGTGCGGCTTCTATAACCGATTGTGCGAGCCGGCGAGCTTGCTCGGTGAGGCGCAGGCGTTAGCACGGTCACTCGCCGACGGGCCGACCTTTGCCCATGCCATGACCAAGCGCTGCTTGCACGACGAATGGCACGTGGGCATTGACGAGGCGATTTCGGCGGAAGCCGAAGCACAGGCGATCTGCATGGACACAAACGATTTCGAGCGGGCGTATGAGGCTTTCGTCGCCAAACGAAAGCCGAGCTTCGCCGGCGATTAGCCGGGAACAACCGCTGTCGCCTCAATCTCAACGAGCGCTTCCGGCTCGACAAGCCGTACGACCTGCACCACCGCCATCGCCGGATAATGCGATCCCATATTCTCTCGATAGACGCGGCCGAGCAATTTCCGGCTGGAAAGATATTGATCCATGTCGACCACGTACCAGGTGAGGCGCACGATGTGCTCCGGTCGCGCCTTGCCGACCGCGATGATCGCGACGATGTTCTCGAGAGCAAGTCTGGTCTGTTCGACGAAGCTCCGCGGAAATCGCCGCTGGCCGTCCCAGCCGACTACGCCGCCGGTAACCACGATCTGGCCCGAAGCCACCATTCCATCGGCGTAGCCTTGGGGAACCGGCCAGCCTTCCGGCCGGAGAATCCGGTTGGATTCCAGTTTGGCGCTGCCGGGTTTCGAGGGGCTCGGCATGGATCGGGATTTTCAGGAAGCCATTTTCGCGGGATCTTGAGCGCTCGCCAATTCGCGCAATCGGAATCGCTGAAGCTTGCCTGTTTGCGTCTTCGGCAGGCTCGAGACAAATTCGACAGCGCGTGGATACTTATAAGGTGCGATCTCGGCTTTGACGAAATCCTGCAATGATTTGACCAGCGTCGCGTCGCCCTCGTAGCCGGCACGCAAGACAATGTAGGCCTTGACGATCTGGCCGCGCTCCGAATCGGGTGCACCGACGACGCCGCATTCGGCGACCGTCGGGTGCGCGAGCAGCACTGCTTCTACCTCTGGACCGGCGATGTTGTATCCCGACGAGATAATCATGTCGTCGGAGCGTGCCTGGAACCAGTAATAGCCGTCCTCGTCCATCAGGTACGTGTCGCCCGTGATGTTCCATCCGTTCCGCACGTATTTGGTCTGGCGCAGGTCCGCGAGATAGCGACAACCGGTCGGACCGCGAACCGCAAGCTGGCCGATCGTGCCCGGCGGGACTTCCTCGCCGGCGTCGTTGACGATTTTCGCTTCGTATCCGGGCACCGGGCGCCCCGTGGCACCGGGCCGGATTTCGTTCTCGGGCGAACCAATGAAAATGTGAAGCATCTCGGTCGAGCCAATGCCATCCATAATCTTGATCCCCGTGGCCTTGTGCCATGCTTCCCAGGTCGGCTTTGGCAGCGGCTCGCCGGCCGACACACACTTACGCAATGAATGAAGGCGTTGGGGGTCGAGAGCGGACAGCATCGCCCGATATGCCGTCGGCGCGGTGAAACAAACCGTGGCGCGAAATCGCTCGATTGCCGAAAGTAACTCGTCCGGCGGCGCCTTCTCAAGCAACAAGGTGGCCGCCCCGACCCGAAGCGGAAACAGCAGCATCCCTCCGAGTCCGAACGTAAAGGCAAGCGGCGGCGATCCGACGAAGAGATCATTCGCGTCGGCGCGCAGCACGTGCCTTCCGTAGCTGTCGCAGGTCGCGAGTAGGTCGCGATGGTAGTGCATCGTTCCCTTCGGCTCGCCCGTCGTGCCGGAAGTGAAGGCTATCAGGCAAGTATCATCGGATGCGGTATCGCACGCGGTGAACCGGTCATACCCGGGTTGCGCCATCATCCGTTCGAGAGAATCGGTCGCACCGCTGCCCCAGCCGACGATCCGTTTGAGCTCCGGCGCAATATTTTTCGCTCTATCGAGCTCGCCACGCAGATTCTCATCGCACAAAGCCAGTGAGATTCTCGCTTTCTGAACGGGATAGGCGAGCTCTCGCGCCCGCAGCAACGGCATCGTCGGCACCGCGATGCCGCCGGCCTTGATGACCGCGAGGATCGCTGTGGCGAGCAATGGGCTGTTGGCCGAGCGCAGCAATACGCGATTGCCCGGTTGCATCTGCAGGTCGCGAACGAGCACGTTCGCGATCCGGTTCACGCGCACCAGCGTGTCGGCGTAGGTGAGCGTCTCGACGGGTGACATGAGGCACGGCCGACTGCCGAATCCGCTCTCTATCGTGCGGTCGAGCAGCTCGACGCAGCAGTTCAGGCGTTTCGCGTAGCGAAGCTCCGGAAGATCGAAAAGAAACGTGGGCTGCAGGGACAGGAGAGGAAGATTGTCCCGCGCGAAGGTGTCGATATGTGCAGTTGCGGCCATTTGCTTCCTCCTTCCTTCGCGAGCTTCGGGTGGTCCTATTCGGCAGCTTTCGCCACGACCTCGTTCGCCTTCAGCATTTCACGCGCGATGATCACCTTTTGCACTTCGGTTGCACCCTCATAGATCCGCAGGGCGCGGACCTCGCGATACAGCTGCTCGACTTTCGATCCGACACGAACACCATCCCCGCCATGCAATTGGACTGCGCGATCGATCACGCGCTGCGCGATCTCGGTCGCATACATCTTGGCGATTGACGCTTCGCGCGTGATGCGCGTGGCGCCGCGGTCCTTCACCCAGGCCGCGCGGTAGACGAGAAGCGTGGCTGCATCGAGTTCAGCCTGGCTGTCGGCAAGCGATGCCTGGGTCATCTGCAGATCCGCGAGCGGCGCGCCGAACAGATGCCGCGTCGAGACTCTGTTGAGCGTTTCCGCGAGCGCGCGGCGCGCGAAGCCGACTGCCGCCGCGCCCACTGTCGTTCGAAAGACGTCTAAGGCCGCCATCGCGACCTTAAACCCTTCGCCCGGCCGGCCCAGCCTGTTCTCCACAGGAACACGGCATCCCTCGAGGCGGAGGGTGGCAAGTGGATGCGGAGCGATGACCTCGAGCCGCTCCGTGATCGAGAATCCCGGGCTATTGGCGTCGACGACGAACGCGGACAGTCCCTTGCTTCCGGCGCCCTCGCCGGTCCGGGCGAAGACAACATAGTGATCAGCGATGCCGCCGTTGGAAATCCAGGTCTTGCCGCCATCCATTTGCACG
This sequence comes from Xanthobacteraceae bacterium, assembly GCA_036556265.1. Taxonomy (GTDB): domain Bacteria; phylum Pseudomonadota; class Alphaproteobacteria; order Rhizobiales; family Xanthobacteraceae; genus JAUSIF01. The sequence continues at coordinate 25,096 of DATBJU010000180.1, forward strand.
TGCCCCGGCCCATCCGGCTTCGCCGCCGTCTCGATCGCAGCAACATCGGAACCCGAGCGCGCTTCCGTCAGAGCGAAGGCTGCAATCTTGCGGCCGTCCCGCACGGGCGGCAGATACTTCTCCTTCAGTGCGTCGCTTCCAAAAGCGCTGATCGCGTGCGTGCCGAGCCCCTGCATGGCGAACGCGAATTCAGCCAGTCCGTCATGCCACGCGAGGATTTCGCGGAAGAGTGCGAGCGTACGGACGTCGAGACTGCCGTGGAGCCCGCCATGAGACGCGGGCACGACTACGCGCAACCAGCCGGCTTCACCGAGAGCGCGAACAATTCGACGGCAGCTGCCGTCGACGTCGTGATGATCAATCAGTGAGTCCAGGGAGTCGTCCGCCCAAGCAGACAGCCGTTCCGCAAGCCGACGGTGCTCGTCGTCGAAGAACGGCCAACTCAGATGTCCGAGGTCGGCTTTCATCGGGCTTTCTCAACGGCGTTTCTTGTGGAGGCCTTGGCTTTGCCAAGCAACGTCAACAGCTCGTCGACCTCACGCTTGGAGAGGCCGGCAAACAGGCCGGCGATCCACCGCTCGTGAGCTTTCGCCATCTTTCGGAACTGTCGACGGCCCTTGTCCGTCAAGCGCACGAGGTGCGCCCGCCGGTCATTCGCCGCGCGGCGGCGGCTGACAACGCCTTCCGTGACAAGGCGCTCGGCCAGCCCTGTGACGTTGCCATTCGTGACCATCATCCGGCGCGACAATTCACCGAGTGTCATGCCCTGTGGCGATCGATCGAGCTGCGCCATCAAGTCGAACCGAGGCAATGTCACTCCGAACTGCTCACGCAGACGGCGACGGACCTCGCGCTCGATCAAAGTCGTGCTGGCAAGGAGCCGGAGCCACAGGCGCAGCTCGTCCTTATGGTCGGCGGGCGACTCGTGGACTTTGGTTTCCGCGTCGATTGCGATCGACCCTTCCACATGCCCCTCCTACTTCTTGCCGAGCACCGGAACCGCCTCGCCGGTGGCTGAACGATCCGGCAGACACAAGGACATGACCGCCGCAGCGACCTCGGCTGGCGCGATCAACCGATCCTGCGCGTCGGCGGCGAGAAGAGAGGCAAGCGCGGCTTCCCGGTTGCGTCCGGTTTTTTGAACGATTCGATCGACGCTCGCGTCGACGAGATCGGTATCGGTGTAACCCGGGCAGACCGCGTTGATGATCACGTCCGAAGACGCATATTCCGCCGCCATTGCGCGCACCAGTCCCACGGCGGCGTGCTTCGCCGCGCAGTAGGCCGACACATAGGCATAGCCCTTCAGTCCGGCGAGAGAAGCAACCGCAACGATCCGACCGAATCCGCGCGCGACCATGCCGCCGATGACTGGCTGCGCCACGTGCACGATGCTCATAAGATTCAGATCAATCATGCGCCGGAACAGCTGCTCTTCCGACTTTGCGAACGGGGCACTCTCCGCTCCGCCGGCGTTTGCGACGAGAACGTCGATGGGGCCCCCCTTGGCCTCGGCATCGGCGATCGCAGCACGGCATTCGTCGCCTCTGGTGACGTCCGCGAGTACGTAGTGCGCAGCTGTCTTCTGCTCGAGCGCCGAACGAAGCGCTGATTCGTTGCGGCCGAGAATCGTCACGGTCGCGCCCGCTCCGGTCACTGCCGCGGCCACGGCCCGGCCGATCCCGCGGCTTCCGCCGGTGACCAGCGCGTGACGGCCTGAAAGAGGTGCCTGCATTCCGGCTTCCCCTAAATTATTTTAAGCTTAAAGCTTTTCACCGGCAAGACGATTCATGCGGCTCGACCGTTGCCCGTGAAGTACTTTAAGCCTAAACTATTTGAATAGAGGGCGTGCGATGCAGATCGCGATCGTCGGCGGAGGACCGGCCGGCGTATACTTCGCAATATTGGCCAAGAAGTCGTGGCCCGGCCTCGACATCACCGTCTATGAGCGAAACCGGCCAGACGACACGTTCGGATTTGGGGTCGTGTTCTCGGACGAAACCCTCGACACCTTCGAGAAGCACGATCCGGAAAGCTATCGGGCCATCACCGAGAATTTCGCCTACTGGGACGACATCGAAATTCATTTCAAGGGCGCCCTGCACCGAATCGGGGGCAACGGCTTTTGTGGATGCGCGAGGACGACGCTGCTGCGGCTGCTCTACGAGCGCGCCCGATCGCTCGGCGTCAAGTTTCAGTTCCAGACCGAGATCGAACCCGACCTCGTCGCGCTTGCCGACGCCGATCTGATCGTCGCGTGCGATGGCGCGAACAGCCGCATTCGCGAGGCGCGGCGATCACATTTTGGGACGGAGATCGATCACCGACCCAACAAGTTCACCTGGATGGGCTCGACGCGCTCGTTCGATGCGTTCACGTTTTTCTTCAAGGAAACCGAGCACGGAATCATCATCGCTCATTGCTACCAGTACGAACCCGGACGCTCGACCTGGATCTTCGAAGTTCAGGAAGAGACCTTCACCCGCGCCGGCTTCGATCGCCTCAACGAGCAGCAATCGGCCGATCGTCTCGCGCAAATCTTCGCGGCCGAGCTTAAGGGGCACCCGTTACTGATCAACCGCTCCATGTGGCGCAATTTTCCGCGCGTCTCCAACGAGCGCTGGGTGATGGACAACGTGGTCCTGCTCGGCGACGCCAAGGCTACGGCGCACTTTTCCATCGGGTCCGGAACGAAGCTGGCGATGGAAGATGCGATCGCGCTGTTCCAGGCGCTCCAGGCCGAACGACTGGACGTAAAGGCTTCGCTTGCTCGCTACGAATCCGAACGGCGGAGCGACGTGGAGCGCACGCAACATGCGGCCGACGTTTCACTCGTGTGGTTCGAGCATGTAAATCGCTTCTGGCACATGGACCCCAAGCAATTTTCATTTGGGTTGATGACCCGTTCGAAAGCCATCACCTGGGATAACCTGACGTTGCGAGCGCCCCAGTTTGTTGACGACGTCGGCCGGACGTTCGCGCGGCGGGTGCGGGACGAAGGATTCGCCGTCGATACCGCGCAACCGGTACCGCCGATGTTTCAGCCATTTCGGCTGCGCGACATGGTGCTGGCGAACCGGGTCGTTGTCTCGCCGATGTGCATGTACTCCGCCGTGGACGGATTGCCGAACGATTGGCACCTCGTGCATCTCGGCAGCCGGGCGGTCGGCGGGGCTGGTCTTATCTTCTGCGAAATGACCGACGTCTCGGAGGAGGCGCGAATTTCGCCGCGCTGCGCGGGGCTCTACACGGATGAGCATGAGGCGGCCTGGAAGCGGATCGTCGATTTCGTGCACGCGAACTCCGCGGCGAAAATCGGGATGCAGCTCGGCCATGCCGGCCGAAAAGCCGCGACGAAGCTCATGTGGGAAGGCTCGGACGAGCCGCTTGAGGAAGGTGGCTGGCCGATCGTTTCCGCATCCCCCCTTCCCTACTACCCGCATAGCCAGGTGCCGCGCGAGATCACGCGCGATGAAACGCAGAAGGTGATCGCCGACTATGTGCAGGCTGCTCGCCGGGCGGAGCGCGCCGGATTCGACATGCTGGAGATCCATTGCGCGCACGGGTATTTGCTGGCGAGCTTCATTTCGCCGCTGACGAATATCCGGAAGGATGAATACGGCGGCTCGCTCGACAATCGCCTGCGCTTTCCGCTTGAGGTGTTCCGCGCCGTCCGGTCCGTATGGCCACCGCACAAGCCGATGTCGGTTCGAATCTCGGCGACCGACTGGAAGGATGGCGGTGTGACCGGGGCGGAATCCGTCGAGATCGCGCGCACTTTCGCGCGCGAGGGCTGCGACCTGATCGACGTGTCGACCGGCCAGACGGTGCATGACGCCGAGCCGATCTTCGGACGCATGTTCCAGACGCCGTTTTCGGACCAGATCCGCAACGAGGCCCGCCTCGCAACGATGTGCGTCGGCAACATCACGACTGCGGATCAGGTCAACACGATCCTTGCTGCAGGTCGCGCGGACCTAGTCGCGCTCGCGCGGCCGCACCTGATGGATCCGTTCTTCACGATGCGGGCCGCGGCTTGGTACGGCGTGAAGGACATTCACTGCCCGCCGCAATACTATCCGGGGCGCGACCAGATCTTCCGCAACAGCGTGCGCGACCGCGCCGACCTCACCGAACTGAGGCTCAAGGCGAGGCCGAAGAGTCACCAACCGCGCCGGGAAGAGGCCGCTGAATAAGCGGCTGTCTAGCTATTTGCGAAAGCCCGGTGGCCGAGCCCAACGTGCGATTGCACATGTGGGTTGGTGTCGAGCCAATGAGGCAGTTGCTCGCGCGCATAGTTGTAGCCGATTTCGACCAGCTCGTAGATCGCCTTCCAGTCGAGCATGTCGAAGGCTTGAACGGGAGGCTGAAGGTAGAGGTCGACTCCGCTCTGCAGGTCGGCGGCGCCACGCAAGCTGTCGAGCCCCGTTGTCTGGATCAGCAAGCTGCCGAGTGTGGGTAGGTCGGCGTGCACGGTCTGGCCGGTCAGCCGCGAGCGCAGATATTGCAGGGTCGTCGGAAAACTATCCACGGGCACCGTGAATTCTCGTGTGCTTGACGCCGCGACCGCGATCGTATTGCCGCCGACGAAGCGCTTCATGACTCCGACCGGAAGGTTGTCGAGCACACCACCGTCCACGTGAAGCTCGCCTTGCTTGATCACCGGCGGCAGGATTCCCGGCAAGGTGGCGCTGGCTTTCACGGCGCGCCACAACAATCCGGAGCGATGGGGCTCGATCCGGCCACGGGAGAGATTGGTCGAGACGCAGAAATAAGGCAGCCAAAGATCCACGATGTCGACGTCGCCCATGTAGTGGTTGAGCGTCCGGCCAAGCTTTTCTCCCCGCA
>DATBJU010000181.1:0-5993 GCA_036556265.1 Xanthobacteraceae bacterium
CAAACGCCCTGCTTCTTCAGCGCATCGACCACTACGCGCGGCATGTAATTCTCATCATGCTTGGCGAAAACTGTATCCGCACGGAAGAGCTGAGCGGATTCGAGCGCGCCTTCCGCCACGACGCCCTGCCCTTCGCGGAACAGGTCCGGCAGTACCCCACGGTAGACGACCGGCATACTGCGCGCGCCGTCCGTCACCTCGAAGCGCGCTTCCAGGCCGTCGCGCCGCACGGTCCCCTCCTTGACGAGACCGCCGATCCGGATGCGCGTGCCGGGCTCAATATTCTTTTCCGCGATCTCGGTCGGCGAATGAAAGAAAACGATGGTATCGCGCAGTGCGGAAAGCGCGAGCGCTGCGGCCAGTCCGAGCACGCCGAGCGCGAGGCCGATGAGTACGAGACGGCGCTGGCGGCGGGTCATGGTGTGTTCCCGAGCCGATCGAGTTGCTCGCGCGCATACCCAGCCCAGCGATTGCCGGGCGGCGCGACTTCCAGAACACGCAGCCAGTTTGCACGTGCCGAGTCGCGTCTCTCCGCCTGGAGATCCGCCAGGCCAAGAAAGAAGAGCGCCTTCGGATTGTTCGCATTCATCGCGATCGCTCGATCGAAGGCGGCGCGCGCTTCCGGCGTGACCGCCCCCTTTGCGACCGCGGCGAGCGTCTCGCCGAGACCCGCTTCGCGCTCCGGTGAAGGACCAAGTAACTGCAGCACCTTCTCCTGCGCCTTGAGCGCATCCTCGTAGCGGCCGACGCTAAGGTAGTACGGCACGAGGACTTCCCATCCGCGGCCGTCATCCGGCCGTTCAGCCAGCTTGGCTTCGACGGACTTGACGAGGTTCGCGAGATTCGCCTCCTCCCGCACGCGTCCGGCGAGCGGAGCGTCCGGCAAGCCCGGCGAGCCGAGCGCGCCATAGAGCGTAAGCGCGAGCAGCGGGACGCCGGCGAGCGCGAGCACGGCGGCAACCCGCCGGCGGCCGAGCGCTCCGGGCAGCGTGCGTTCGTTGCCCGCGGCATCCGCGGCGAGCAGCCGGCGTGAAACCTCGACGCGCACCGCCGCAGCCTCGGCATCGGCGAGCAGTCCGCTCGCTCGGTCGCGCTCGATCTCCGCGAGCTGATCGCGATAGACGGCGAGATCCGCTTCGCGCGCGGTCGCCGCCGACTTGCGTGCGCGCGCGAGCGGCCACAGCGCCGCGAGCACGGCGGCGGCGGTCATGATCGCAAACACCAGCCAGAACAGCATCGGTCTTCCCGCGACAGTCCTAGTCGGATCGGAGCGCCTCGGCAAAGCAGCGGGTTGTCGCTGGCGCCCGGGCCTGAAATGCCAAGCGCCCCGCCTCCTTGCGGAGGCGGGGCGCTTATCACAATTCCGTTGTCCCGGGCGAGCGGCGCCAAGCGCCGCGAGACCCAGGACCATCATCAATTGACCTCAACACGATCTCGGCTCGCGCCCGCCCGCATTTGCGGTCGGGCTTGGCCGGGATGACGGTCTGACGACCGTCAGCTGATCCTCGACCAGGTTCCGTCCGGATTGCGGCAGGCGACCCCGCGTGCCACCTCGGGTTTGCCCTGAACATAGATCGTGTGACTGTAGTCGCGGCAGCGCTGATATTGACCGCGCGCGTGATAGGGACCGGGCACGATCGTGCCGCGCGCGCCGCGCTGACCCTCCCAGCTCACCGGCGCGCCAGGACCGCCATACTCAAGCGCCCGCATCTCTGCTTCCCAAGCGCGGCGGCGATCTTCTTCGTCGAGCGCGTTTCCGATGATTCCGCCAACCAGACCGCCGATGATCGCGCCAGCGACGATGTCGCGGCCGCCTCCGCCGGCGAGGGCGCCGATCGCGCCACCGGCGAGCGCGCCGCCGACGACGCCGGCGCCCGTCTTCTCACCGGGGTCGCCCGCGCAACCGGCGAGCGTGAGGGCGGCGAGCCCAACGGCTGTCGCGTTGCGCAAGGTCCTGGCCTGCATGAAATCCCCCAAAGAATGCCGGGTCGCTTGAAGTAAAGCACAGGAGTCGGGGCGCCGAAACCTGCGGCGCGTTCTAGAAGAGGGAAATGAGGCGGAAGTGGGTTGCGTCATGCTTCCGCGGCAGGCAGCACGAGCTCCGCACGCAGGCCGCCGAGCGGCGCAGTGCCGAGCTCGAGCCGACCATCATATAAGTGCGCGAGGTCGCTGACGATCGAAAGACCGAGGCCGGAACCCGGCTTACTCTCATCGAGGCGGCGTCCGCGCTGGGTGAGCACCGCCTGACGCGCTTCGTGTGGAAGGCCGGGGCCATCGTCGTCGACCGCAATGCGAAAGAACGGGTGCCCGCCGCCGCCCGGGTCGGTTGCCGACACCGCGACATCGACACGGGTCTTTGCCCATTTGCACGCGTTGTCGACGAGATTGCCGATCATTTCCTCCAGATCTTGCTGCTCGCCATGGAAACGCACATCACTTTCATATCGAGCGGCGAGTTTTGGCGCGCGCTCGCGATGGATCTTTTCCATCGTCCGCAGTACGCCCTCGACCACCGGCTTCACCGCGATCACCGTCCCCGGCACCGCGACGCGCGCAGCAATACGCGCACGCTCGAGATGATGCTGGACCTGGTCGCGCATCAAACCGACCTGCTCGCGCACCTTGACGGCGACCGCATCAGCGCGACCCGACGTCTCGTTCAGCAGTACGGAGAGCGGCGTCTTCAGCGCGTGGGCGAGATTGCCGACGTGCGTGCGTGCGCGCATGACGATCTCGCGGTTGGTATCGATCAGCGCGTTTACTTCGCGGGCGAGCGGTGCCACCTCCTCGGGAAACTCGCCCTCGAGACGCTCCGCGCGACCGGTGCGGATTCCGTGCAACGCGCGCGAAATGCGCGAAAGTGGGCGCAGGCCGAAGCGCACCTGGAACAAGGCCGTCGCGATAAAGACAATGCCGAGGGATGCGAGCGTCAACACGAGTGCGTAGTTGAAGTCGCCGACGTCGTCCTCCATTTCGGTCGCATCGGCGGCGACGGTCACAACGAATTGGCCGTCGTTGCCGAGGTCGATCAGGTTCTCGATCACGCGCAGGCGGCGGTTGTCGGGCCCGAAGATATAGCCGTCGCGAAACCCATCGGGCCGGATCGGAATGCGCTGCTCGTCGAGACTCGGCAATCCGGGTTCGGGCAAAGAGGCCGAACGCTTGATCTCGCTCTGCTGTCCCAACAGCTTCTCGATCTGCCAGTACCAACCCGACTTCGGCGTCTCGAACAGCGGCTCGCCGGTGGCGGGATCGGGAATCATGCCGGCCGGCGCGGTCGCGACATCGACAACGATGCCCTTGAGATAGATATTTAGCTGCCGGTCGAACGAACGCTCGACTGCCGCGCGATAAAGCGAGGACAGTACGACGCCCGCCACCGCAAGCACGATCACTGTCACAGTGACGGCGGTGAGAAACAGCCGCCGGGCGAGCGAGCTAGGACGCATTTGCCGGCGGGTTGAGGCGATAGCCGAGCCCGCGGATGGTTTCGATCACGTCGATGCCGAGCTTCTTGCGCAGGCGGCCGACGAACACCTCGATCGTATTGGAATCGCGGTCGAAGTCCTGATCGTAAAGATGCTCGACAAGCTCGGTGCGCGACACGACGCGGCCGACGTGGTGCATGAGATAGGCGAGCAACCGGTACTCGTGCGACGTGAGCCGGACCGGATTGCCGCTCACGGTGACGCGGCTCGTGCGTGTGTCGAGACGTACGGGACCGCACACGAGTTCGCTCGTGGCGTGCCCGGCAGCACGGCGCAAGAGCGCGCGGATACGCGCGAGCACCTCTTCCATGTGGAATGGCTTCGCCACGTAGTCGTCGGCGCCGGCGTCGAAGCCTTGCACCTTCTCGGACCAGCGGTCGCGCGCGGTGAGAATAAGGACGGGCGTGTCCTTGCCGGCGCGGCGCCAGGATTCGAGTACCGAGATTCCGTCCATCTTCGGCAGTCCGAGATCGAGCACGATCGCGTCGTAGGGCTCGTTCTCGCCGAGATAGTGCCCCTCTTCGCCGTCGAACGCCTTGTCGACCGCGTAGCCCGCGTCGGCAAGCGCCGCGCAGATCTGGCGGTTGAGATCGGGATCGTCTTCGACGACGAGGAGACGCATGGCGGCCCGGATTGCAGTTCGACTCGGGCCGGATTTTGGCAGTTCGGGGGGTGCCTGTCAGCCGAAGGGAACCGGGGGCTGTCTCAGGCAGTTTTATGGTGAGGCAGGACAGGGCAATGAATCAAAGGCAAAAACGCCGCATACCGCCGGAGAAAAACCGGGTCGACGAGGCTTCGGCCGAGTCGTTTCCGGCGAGCGATCCGCCGTCTTTCATGGGCTCGACGGCGGTCGCCGGCGCACCCAAGGAGCATCGGACGGGCAAGGGCAGCAAAGAGCCCGTCGTGGTGCAGGAGCGGAGGACCATCGATCTCAATACGGCAAGGGCCGAGGAGATCGGCAGCCTGCCGGCTCTCAGTCCTGCGCTCACGCAAGCGCTCGTCGAAAACCGGCCATTCGAGACATGGGACGAGATCGGCCGCCTACCCGGCTTCGATCAGAACAAGATTGAAGAACTGAAAAAGGGCGGAGCGGAGATAAGGCGCTAGAGGATCTTTCTCCGCTCATTCCCGCGAAGGCGGGAATCCAGCGCTGGGTCCCCGCTTTCGCGGGGACGAGCGGTGCTACGGCAAACACTTTACCGTTTCCCCTCCGCACACGCACGCGCCTGATCGCGCAGGCTGAGCGCTTCCGCAATCGCGCTCTCGATCGCACTTCCCGGAGGAAGCGCGCGCAATTCCGCAGCGATGCGCTTTTGGTAATTGGCGCTCCAATGCGCCGCGATCGGGCAGACGGCAACCGTGACTCGCGACGGCGGTTCATCGACCGGCTGACAAACGACGAACAGCAGGCCGAAGCAAAAGAGTTTCATGGGTTCTCTTTCCCCTCTCCCCGCTTCAGCGGGGAGAGGGATTCAGGCGATCAACTTCCCCGCCTCCGCGAGCACGCGTTCGTGCAACGCGGGTGCGTCGTCCATGACCTTGTGGCCGTACGGGACGCGCTCATTGATGCAGTCCCCAGAGAAGTCCTTTGCCGGCGCGAAACGACCGCGGCCGAGAAAGTCGCCCGGCTCCTGCTGGTAGAAGCAGAGTGCTCGCCTCACGTTCGCGGGCACATCCGGGCACGTGAACTTCGTGGGATCGAAGCCGATCAGCAGGTCGACGACCAGTTTTTCGCCGGCCAGGCGGCACGCGATCTTCACGGCGGCATCGGCGCCCATGGAATGGCCGAGCAGCAGAAGCCTGTGTCCAGCCCGGGCCGAGTCCGCCGCCAGCCGCGCGAGATGCGCAACGTTCGTGTGCGGCACGAGTACACCCTCGACGTGCGTCGTCACTTCGATGCCGATTGCACGCAGCTTGTCGCAGAGGACGTTGAGCCCGAGCGAGTAGCCCAATCCATACGGAAACGGACCGCCCACCAGACCGTAGATCAAAAACGCGCGAATTTTGACTTGGGTTGTTTGCGTGTTCATGCGCTGCCTTCTTCTAGCCTTTTATCGATTTCGGTTCGCGGGGGTGGGCTGTCCGCGATCTGCTGCATCAAAGCCCCGCGTGCCTCGGCCTCGCGCGCGTGATCGGCGTTGCTTTGCGCGCGGCCTTTCGTTTCGCCTGCGCTTAGGAGCGTACGGTCGCGCAGCGCGGCGGCAATCGCCGCGACGAGTTTCACGACCGCAGCGAGGAGTGAAAGCCAGTTCATTCGCTGGCGCCCACGGGCGTCGAAGTGAGGAAGCGCAGCACGGCGCCAGCGACGCCGATAACGGTGAGCGCGATGCCGGCGTGTTCTGGCGCGATCACGGTCGCCCAGTCGAAGCTTTGCAGAACGCCGACGATCGCGACGGCGAGCGAGAATAGAAGTGTGCGGTAGCCTTTCATGTGGTTTCTCCTTGAGGTTGGAAAAATCAATTGGTCGTCGCTCGGACGAGCGCGCTCTTCTCTCTCCCCGCTGAG
>DATBJU010000182.1:0-4796 GCA_036556265.1 Xanthobacteraceae bacterium
GACGACGTGGTCCTCCTCGCGCGCGCGTTCCTCGCGCGCTTCGCCGAGGAGGAAGGCCGCCACTTCCGCGGCTTCACGCCGGAGGCCGAGGGGGCGATCGCGGCACACGCGTGGCCGGGCAATGTGCGCGAGCTGCAGAACGTGGTCAGGCGCGTCGTTGTGCTGCACGACGGCGACTGGGTAAGCGCGGAGATGCTGGCACTCTTTTCGGCGCACGAGGCGGCACGCGACACCGGTCCCTTGCCCCGTGCCGAAGGAGTCAACATCGATCCGTTCTGGCGGCAGGAGCAGCGCATCATCGAGCAGGCACTCGCGGCCTTCGACGGCAACACGCTGAAGGCAGCGACGGCGCTGGAAATCAGCCCGTCCACCATCTACCGCAAGCGGCAAAGCTGGGCTCAGGGTCGCGGGACGGCTTAGCCCCGTCCCTCTCCCCGTAAACAGGGAGAGGAAAATCGGGGCAACGCTTGACTTGTGCGTTCCGGCCGGGCTTGTCGCCACCATCTCACTCGGGGGTCGAGATGCAAATCGTCGCGAACGTCGTCGTCGGGCTCGTCGCCCTCCTGCACATCTACTTCCTGGTGTTGGAGATGTTCCTGTGGACCAAGCCGCTGGGCCTGCGGACCTTTTCGCAGCCCCTGCAAAAGGCGCAGGACTCGGCGGTGCTCGCCGCCAATCAAGGTCTCTATAACGGGTTCCTCGCCGCGGGCTTGATCTGGGGACTGCTGCATCCGGTCGCCGCGACGGCGTTTCAGATCAAGGTATTTTTCCTGCTCTGCGTGGTCGTCGCGGGACTGTATGGAGCGTGGAGCGTATCGCGGCGGATTCTGATCGTGCAGGCACTGCCCGCGGCGGTCGCACTTGCGTTGCTATTCCTTCCCTGACCCTTTGAAAGCTTCGCAATGGCCGACAAGCCGAACAAGCTGAAGCCGAAATTGCCGCGCGGGCTCGCCGATCGCGGGCCGGCCGAGCTCGCCGCCACGCGCGCGATGCTGGACAAGATCCGAGCGGTGTTCGAGCGGTACGGCTTCGACGCCGTCGAGACGCCGGCGATCGAGTACACCGATGCGTTGGGAAAATTCTTGCCCGACCACGACCGGCCCGGCGAAGGCGTGTTCTCCTTCCGGGACGACGACGAGCAGTGGCTTTCGCTGCGGTACGATCTGACGGCGCCCCTCGCGCGCTACGTGGCGGAGAATTTCGACAGGCTGCCGAAGCCCTACCGCAGCTATCGCGAGGGTTGGGTTTTTCGCAACGAGAAACCGGGGCCCGGGCGCTACCGGCAATTCATGCAGTTCGATGCAGACACGGTGGGTACGGCGTCGGTCGCCGCAGACGCCGAGATGTGCATGCTCGCGGCGGATACGCTGGAGGCGCTGGGGATCAAGCGCGGCGACTACGTGATCAAGGTGAACAATCGCAAGGTGCTTGATGGGGTGATGGAGGTAGCAAAGCTCGCGGGCCAAGCAAACGCTGGAAAGCGCCTCGCCGTCCTTCGAGCGATTGACAAGATGGATCGCCTTGGACTGGCCGCAGTGACTCAATTGCTCGGAAAAGGACGGAAGGATGAGAGCGGTGACTTTACGAAGGGCGCCGACCTTGATCAGAACGCGATAAGCGAGATTGTGAACTTCGTGGGCGCCAAGGACGTCCGCGTATCAAGCACCAAGGGCGCTAGCAGCGCTGCAACGCTTGCAAACATCAAGACGCGTGTTGCCTCGTCCCCAATCGGCGGTGAAGGACTGCGCGAGCTTGAAGAACTCGCGAATGTGGTGGAAAGCGCCGGATACGCCGACGGCCGTATTGTGATCGATCCCTCCGTCGTCCGCGGCCTCGAGTACTACACCGGTCCTGTCTACGAGGCCGAGCTCACCTTCGAGGTGAAAGACGAAAAAGGAAATCCCGTGCGCTTCGGCTCGGTCGCAGGCGGCGGGCGTTACGACGGGCTCGTGGCGCGCTTCCGCGGCGAGCCCGTGCCGGCCACGGGTTTCTCGGTCGGCGTGTCGCGCCTCCTCGCCGCGCTCCAGCACCTCGGCAAAATTGCCGCTAAGGCCGAGGCCGGGCCGGTCGTCGTCACCGTATTCGATCAGGCGCGTATCGCCGACTACCAGAAAATGGTGAAGCGGCTGCGCGACGCGGGCATTCGCGCCGAGCTCTATCTCGGCACCGGCAAGATGGGCCCGCAACTGAAATACGCGGACAAGCGCAACAGCCCGTGCGTCGTGATCCAGGGCGGCGACGAAAAGGCCAAGGGCGAAGTGCAGATCAAGGACCTGATCCTCGGCGCCAAGGCAGCTGAAGAAATCGCCTCCAACAAGGAATGGCGCGAAGGGCGGCCCGCGCAGTTTTCTGTGGCAGAAGAGAAGCTGGTCGAGGCCGTGCGCGATGTTTTGGCGAGGCACGGGATCAAGTAGTCGTGGTCGCGGAAACGCGCGAAGCGCGTTATCCGGGACCGCTCTCGGGAACTTGGGGATGACGGTCCTGGCTCTCGGCGGCTTCGCCGCCTCGGCCGGGATGACGAGTCAAAACGTCACCCTCGCAAATCCCCGGACACCCCTGCCCGGCATCAACACCTCGTCCTTCTTGAACGAGACGTGATTGCGGATGTCCTCGTTCAGCAGGTTGTCGCCCGTCACGCCAACGACGAGCTCGCGCGCCTTGCCGTTTTCCATGAACTGGTGGCGATAGCTGACCTCTGCGCGCAGCAGGTTGTAGCCGCCGGTGGGCGTCTCGCCGACACCGGCGATCTTGTGCTGCGGAAACGCATGCAGAAGGTTGATGCGGGCGAGCCAGTGCTCGTTGCGCCAGAACACGCCACCGCCCGCGCGCACCGGCGGAATGCGCGGCACATTGGTTCCGTCGGTGAAGGTCGCGCGCACAACATCGAATTGGTTCTCGATGCCAAACATGCCACTGCCAAGCGGGGCAATGTCGAGCTGGCTCTGAAACTCGCCGCCGCGGAAGATTGCGTCGCGCTGGGAATAGACGGCCTGGCTCAATTCACCGCCTGCGCCACCCGGTGTGCAACTCGCGAAGTCCTCGTCGCAGGTTTCGCCCGTGAGATTCCTGAAGATGAAGCCCTTGAACCGCGTGTAGTAGGCGGTGGCCTCGAAGCGAAACGGTCCCTTCGCCCGACGCAGGCCGACTTCGACCGAACTTGCGACCTCGGTATTGAGGTTTGGGTTGCCGATGTCGAAGGTGCCTGTCGCCTCGTGCACCCCGCGGGAAAAGAGTTCCGGCGCACGCGGCGCGCGTTCGACATATTGCGCGGTGATGCTGGCGACAAGATTTCCCGGCAGGTCCTTGAGTAGGCCGACTGCGCCGCTGCTCGGAACGAAGACGCGGTCGCGCGAGATCGTGACGTCGGGATCGACGAACAGGTCCGGAACCGAGCCCGTTACATTGTTCCGCTCGATCCGACCGGCGACTTGCGTACGGAGCATATCGCTGTGCTTGAATTCGCTGAACAGAAATGCCGCGAGACTGGTCGTCCTGTTGGGATCGAACAGGCCGCCTTCCAAGCCGGGCGCTGTGAGCCGCTGATTGACGGCCTGTACGCCGAGTGCCGTCGTAAGCATGGCGAAGCGCACGTCGATCGGCGTGAGCTGAACTTCGACGCGCCCCTCCTGCTCCCTGTCGGTGAAGGTCTGCTGCACGCCGTCGAAGCCACCCTCATTGGCCAGTTCGTCGTGCTTATAATCCGTAGCGCCAAGCCAGAAGCGCACTGCTTCGATCGCACGTGATTGCGGCCGGTACTCGCCTTTGCTCGTCACCTTGGTCTGATGCATGTCGATGCGCGTGTTGGTCTCCGTCGATTCCACGCCCGGCAGCCGATAAAGGCTGCTGAATCGCGAGATCGCGATGCCGACGAACCCATCATTGGAAAAATACGTGCCGCCGAAGGACTGCCCGTCCCGATGGAATGACGAGTTCGGCTGCCTCCCGCTGAACGGAAGATCTTGGTCGGCCGGCGGGAGATAGGGGTAGCTTGGAATGGCATAGTCGCCCGCGCGCCGGCCAAAGGCGTCGGCGTGGACGGCAAAGTTGCCGAAGCCAGCATCGAGGAGCAGCCCGCCTTCGAAACCTCGATCGACGGACGAGAGCGCGCCGCGCGCCTCGAAGGTCGCACACGGCTGCTGACTTCCGCGCGGTGCAATTGCGGGCGGGGCCTTGTAAATGCCAACGGCATGGTTTTCGGCAGAGGCGAGTGGACACGGAAATACGTCCGGAATGCGATTGTTGGTCGCGTTCACCACGCCACCGATTGCCTGTGATCCCCAGCGCAGGGTCGCCGGACCGCGTACGACCTCGAGCCGCTCTGCGGCGAGCGGGTCGATCGGAACGCCGTGATCCTCCGCGAGGTCGGATACGCCGTTGGCGCCGATGCCGTTTTCCTGAATGCGGACCCGATGATTGTCCAGGCCGCGAACGATCGGACGGCTCGATGCGCCAGGTGCAAAGCTTGAACCGGTGATGCCGGGCTTTGCGAACAACAGGTCGCCCAGCGTACTGCCGCCGTTGCGCC
Source organism: Xanthobacteraceae bacterium (assembly GCA_036556265.1). Taxonomy (GTDB): domain Bacteria; phylum Pseudomonadota; class Alphaproteobacteria; order Rhizobiales; family Xanthobacteraceae; genus JAUSIF01. The sequence goes on from DATBJU010000182.1 coordinate 4,526, forward strand.
GCAGCTCTTCGCCCGGGACGACTGTGACCGTCGCGAACTGATCAGTGACGATCGGCAGCGTGCCCCGCAGCACGGGCGCGGCCGGCTCGGCGGGACCCTCCGTCGCCGGTGCCCGGCGCACGATTGGACTCGGCGCTGTGACCACGATTTCGGGCAGGACATGCTGCCCGGGCGTGGGCTGTGCAGCCGCAAAAACGGCGAGCACGGCAATGCTCAAGGAAAGCCCTGCATTCCGCCCCGACATCGCCCCGTCCCGCTGGAAAAGGGCCAT
>DATBJU010000183.1:0-7334 GCA_036556265.1 Xanthobacteraceae bacterium
GCCGGGCGATCGCCGAGGCGTTCGCCTCGGAGGGCGCGAAGGTCGTGCTCGCGGCGCGGCGGGCTGCCGTACTTGAGGAAGTTGCCTCGGGCATCCGCGCCAAGCGCGGCACGGTCTCGGTCGCGCCCACGGACGTGACGAAGGAGGTCGAGGTTCAGGCTCTTTTCGCGAAGGCCAAGGAGACATTCGGCCGGGTCGACATTCTCGTGAACAACGCCGGCGTCCCCAATTTCAAGCCGACCGAGGAAATGTCGCTCAAGGACTGGCAGGAAATCGTCGATCTCAATCTCACGGCCGTTTTTCTTTGCAGCCGCGAGGCGCTCAAGTTGATGAAAGGGCAAGGCGGGGGGCGCATCATCAACATGGGCAGCATCTCCGCCTGGTCGCCGCGGCCGCATTCGATCGGCTACACGGCGACGAAAGCCGCGGTCGAAGCGCTTACGCGCTCGCTCACCCTCGACGGCCGCGACTACGGTGTGGTCGCTTCGGTGATTCACCCCGGCGCGACCGCGACCGGTTTCACGAAGGGGAGAGCGCCGGGGCCCGGCGCCAAGCCGCAGGATTATCTCATGGCGCCGGAGCACATCGCGCGTATCGCTGTCCTCATGTGCACGCTTCCGCCGGAGGTGAATCTGTTCGACGCTACTGTCCTGCCGAACCAGCAGCGCTCGTTCATCGGGCGCGGCTGAAGCAGATCAGTACGGCGCGTGAAGTGAAAGCGTCGCGTAGCCGCCGCCGCCTTTGTTGGTACTGAACAGCAAGCCCGCCGTGATCGTGAGCACGCCGCGGCCGTAGGTCATGCTTCCGGACAAACCCGCGCGCGGCTCGACGTAGCGCGCGTCGCCCAAGACCACAGCCTCGACGCCGGCTCCAAGGCCGTAATCAAACTCACGTGCGAGGGTCGCGCGTACTTGATAGGCGCGATGGACCGTGGACGCCGAGGCGGAGGCGCTTGCGACCCAGAGCGGATCGAGGCGCCGGAAAAATTCCAGCGTTGCCTTGGCACCGAGGGCGGTGCCGGCGGCGGCGTTACCCGGGTCGGCCGCCGTGAGGCGCTGCTCTTCCATGTGGGCGCCGAGATAGGCGGTGGCCGAGGCGCTGCCAAGGGAGCGGTGAAATCCGAGCAGGATTTCCCCGCTTGCGACGTTGCCTTCGTTGATGCCGCCAGGCACGGCGGAGGTGCGGTAGCGATAGCGTCCGGTGCCGCCCGCGAGCCGAAGTCGAACGCCGTCCTCATCGAGCCGCCCGAACGGCGCGCTGGCGATGCCGGCCCAACCGAAGGCCGAGTTCTGCGAGACATCGAGGCCGGCGAAAAAGTAGATGCGCTCGGCGGCATCGGCGGCCGCGAGCAGGTCGGGCCGGATTCCGGCATCGCCGCCAAAGGCCGGCGCGCAAGCAAGCAAACAAGCGACAAACACCCGGGCGAGCGCGCCCGGCGCAACAAGACGCATGAACTTTCGGCCGTGACCGGCCGCCCCCCGCCGTGCCGGCAACGGGCCGTCACGTCGCTGAAACAGTCAGCGCCGGTGAAGCAGGCCGACCATTGTGCGAGCCGCAATGATACGACTTATGATTGAATTTTTCGACGGTCGGTCGCCGTGCGATTGCCGCTGTGGATAAGTCCGCGCCTCCGCGGGGTGAAACCGCTTAGAAGCGCATGGGCGCGTTGCGGATTTCGGCGGGGCGGAGGGGACTGCGGGCGGCTATAGTCCGCCACCCTATTCGGAGTCGCGTCATATGGACGGATCCAGGCGCCAGCTCGGCTTCATCAACGCCGCGCACTTCATCGATCACTACGTGATCCTGATCTTCCCGACCGTAGTGATCGGCCTGGAGACGGAGTTGAGCCGTTCGTACGGCGATCTGATCGCGCTTTCGACCGCCTGCTTCGTTGCCTTCGGTCTGTTTTCGCTGCCATGGGGTTGGATCGCCGACCACTGGAGCCGTCGTAAGTTGATGGCGATCTTCTTTCTCGGCTGTGGCGCTTCGCTGGCGGCTGCCGCGGCGGCACCGAATACGGTCTGGCTCGCGGTTGCGTTGCTTGCGCTCGGCATCTTCGCTGCGATCTATCATCCCGTCGGCATACCGGTGCTGATCTTGAACGCGCGCGACCGCGGGCGTGACCTCGCGACGAACGGAGTGTTCGGCAATCTCGGCGTTGCGTTCGCACCGGGCATTACAGCCGCGGTCGCCGCGACGGTGGGCTGGCGTGCGTCGTTCATCTTGCCGGCGATCGTCAGCGCGGCGATCGGCATCGCGTATCTCTCGACGACCAGCGAGCGCCGCGACAAGGGGGCGAGACAGGCGAAGGGCGCCGAAGTGCCGCTCGCCTTCTATGTGGCCGCTGCGATGTTCGGCGCCTTCGCCGTGATCTCGTTTGCCGGCGGGCTTGTGTTCAACATTGTTACCGTTGCGATCCCGAAGGTCGTGGACGAAAGGCTTGCCCAGGACATCCCGCTGACGCTGATCGGCTCGGTCGCGACGTTCGTGCTTCTGTTCGGCGGCGCCGCGCAGCTCACTGTCGGACGGCTGGTCTCGATCTATCCGCCGCATTTGCTGTTTGTCTCGATCGGCGTCATCCAGGTGCTCGGACTGATCTGGGCGACGTTCGCGGCCGGCCCCGCGTTGATCGCGGCGCTTGCGATCGCGATCGCCGGAATTTACGCGCAGGTCACCGTCGGCGACGTGGTGATCGCGCGCTACACGGCGGACAGCTGGCGCGGGCGCATCTACGCCGTGCGTTTCTTCCTCGCGTTCATCTCGAGCGGTGCCGCGATCGCGATCATCGCGGCGCTGCACGGCAGGGGAGGGTTCTTCCTCGTCCTCGCGCTGACGGCGGCATGCGCCGCAGTGTTCGCGCTCGCAGCGCTCGTCGTCGCGGTGCTCGCGAGCCGGGTCGAGGCCGAGGTCAAGGCCGCGCAGCCGGCGGAGTGACGTCTCGGCCGCCTCCAGCCAGCCCCACATTGAATAGCATTCAGAATTCATCAATAGAATCCACGGTTTGGCCCGGCCGGCTCGACGGCCATGACATTGTCTGATAATGACTGACTGGTCAGTCATTTTGGATCGACAATGGCGATGCGGCCGAAGCGAACAACGAAGCAGGTCCCGCCAGCGCCACGGACGGCCGGAGCGGGCGCGGGTCCGAGTGTTTCGGGCGGTCCGAGTGCCGCGCGCAGCCACGGTGGGGCCGGTAAGCGCGCCGCGCAAAGTGCCGCGCGGCGCGAGGCCATTCTCGCCGCCGCGCTCGACGAATTTTCCGTGTGCGGATTTGCGGCGACGCGGCTCGATGACGTGGCGCGGCGAGCGGGGGTAGCGAAGGGGACGATCTACCTGCACTTCCACGACAAGGAAGAGCTGTTCCAGGAGTTGATCCGCTCCGCGCTCAGCCCGTTCGTGGCGACGATCGAGGCCGCATCGGCGACGGATCTGCCGCTGCGTGTCATCGCCGAGCGGGTCGTCTTCGGCATCGTCCGTGAAGTCCTCGGCACCAACCGCAAGAACATCATCCGGCTGGTGCTCACGGAGGGCCCACGCTTTCCCAAGGTGGCGGAGTTCTACTATCGCGAGGTGGTGGGCCGCGCGATCGCAGCGATGCGCAGGATCGTGCAACGCGCGGTCGCGCGGGGCGAAATTTCCAGCGATGCGATCGGCAGGTTTCCGCAGCTGATTGTGGCACCGGCGCTTGTCGCGGTCGTCTGGGACGGACTGTTCGACCGGTTCGAGAAGCTCGATCCGGAAGCATTGATGCGCGCACATTTCGATATCCTGTTTTCGGCGCTGGAGAGAAAGCAATGAGATCGTTCGGTTTCCTGACGGCGCTCTCCATACTTGGTCTCGCGCTCTCCGGCTGCGGCAACGGCAACTCGAACTCGTACCAGGGATGGGCGGAAGGCGATTTCGTCTTCGTCGGGCCCGACGAGGCGGGCCGCGTGGAAAAGCTCGCCGTGCGCGAAGGGGATACGGTAAAGCCGGGCGACGTTCTGTTCACGGTAGACGCCGAGCTGCAGGAGGCCGATCTCAAGGTTGCGGAGGCGGTGCTTGCCAATTCGCGGCAGGCGTTCGAGCGGGCGCAGCAACTCCTGAAGACCGGGTCGGGCAGCCAGAAGACCTACGACGAGGCCCAGTCGAACCTGCGTGAAGCCGAGGCGCGGTTGAACGCGGCGCGCACGCGGCTCGTGCGCCGGCAGTTGACCAGTCCTGTCGGCGGCGTGGTGCAGCAGATCTACTATCGCCCCGGCGAAGTCGTTCCTGCCGCGCGCGCCGCGATCTCGGTGCTGCCGCCAGGGAACATCAAGATCCGCTTCTTCGTGCCGCAGGCGGTTCTGCCGACAATTGCGATCGACGACCCGGTCAGCGTGCGCTGCGACGGCTGCACCGCCGACATCGCGGCGACGATCACTTTCATTGCAGGCTCGGCGGAGTACACGCCACCGGTCATCTACAGCCTCGAGGAGCGGCAAAAGCTCGTGTTCCTGGTCGAGGCGCGACCGGAGACGGCGAGCGGGCTACGTGTCGGGCAGCCTGTCAGTGTCACGCTCAAGCCGCGCGAGGGTCGCTGAATGGCACAGGCGCAGGACATCGCGATCGACGTGCGCGGCCTCACCAAGCGCTTCGATGGCCGCGCCGTGGTCCGCAGCGTGTCGATGACGGTCCGGCGCGGCAGCATCTATGGATTTCTCGGGCCGAACGGGTCCGGCAAGACCACGACCATCCGCATGCTGTGTGGGCTGCTTACGCCGGACGAAGGCGAGGGGACATGCCTCGGCTTCAACATCCGTACCGAGCAGGATCAGATCAAGCGGCGCGTCGGCTACATGACGCAGCGCTTCAGCCTCTATCAGGACCTGTCGGTGCGCGAGAATCTGGAGTTCATCGCGCGCCTCTACGAGCTACCGGATCCTGTGGGCTCGGCACGGGACATGATCAAGCGTCTCGGCCTCGACGGCCGCGAGGCGCAGCTCGCCGGCGAGCTCTCCGGCGGCTGGAAGCAGCGGCTCGCGCTCGGCGCGTGCACGCTGCCGGGACCGCAGCTCCTGCTGCTCGACGAGCCGACCGCGGGCGTCGATCCGAAGGCGCGGCGCGAGTTTTGGAACGAGATCCACGCACTCGCCTCGGAAGGGCTCACGGCGCTCGTCTCGACCCATTACATGGACGAGGCGGAGCGTTGCCACGAGATCGCGTACATCGCCTACGGCGAGCTGCTCACGCACGGGACAGTGGAGGAGGTAGTCGAGCACGCGGCGCTTACCACCTACACGGTGAGCGGTCCCGAGCTCAACGGATTGCAGGCTGAGCTCTCGCGACTGAAGGGCATCGACATGGTCGCGCCGTTCGGAACGAGCCTGCACGTCTCCGGGCGTGATGAGAAAGCGCTCGAGGCCGCGATCGCTCCCTACCGCAAGCAACGCGGCCTCACCTGGACGCGCTCGGAGCCTTCGCTCGAGGACGTGTTCATCGATCTCATGGGCAAGGCGCAGGATAATTTTCAATGAGTGAGTTCCGTTCCGGCTTTGGCTCGTGTCCCGGGCGCAGCGCGCCACGGAGTGGTGCGCTGCAGACCCGGGACCCATTGCCGGACCTGCTTGGGTCCCGGATCAGCGGCGCACCGCTTCCGCGCTGCGCCGCATCCGGGACACGGAGGCGGCCATGAGCAGCATCTTCCGCGGCTTTGGTGGCGCCGGTTTCCGCACGCGCACGCGGGCGATGGTGATCAAGGAATTCATCCAGCTCAAGCGCGACCGCGTCTCCTTCGCGATGATCGTGATGATCCCGCTGATGCAGTTGATCCTGTTCGGCTACGCGATCAACACGACGCCGCGCAATCTGCCGACGGCGGTGCTGCTGCAGGAGCGCAGCGATCTCAGCCGCTCGATTGTCCGCGCGCTCGAGAACACGCGTTACTTCAAGGTGACGCACCGACTGGATGACGTGGCCGAGTTCGACCGCCTGCTCGCCTCGGGCACGGTGCTGTTCGCGCTGGAAATTCCGAGAGGCTTCGAGCGGGCGGTGCGGCGCGGCGAGCGGCCGGCGCTCCTGATCGCCGCCGACGCGACGGATCCGGTTGCGGCCGGCTCGGCGCTCAGCGCGCTCGGGCAGGTGGTGCAAACGGCACTCGTACACGAGCGCGCGATTCCGGAGACGAGCGGGCCGCCGTTCGAGTTTCGTACGCACGCCCGCTACAACCCGGCCGGCAACAGCTCGCTCAACATCGTTCCGGGTCTCGTCGGAGTAATCCTGACGATGACAATGCTGATCTTTACCGCGCTGTCGGTGACGCGCGAGCTAGAGCGCGGGACGATGGAGAGCCTGCTCGCGATGCCGATCACGCCGATCGAAATCATGCTCGGCAAGATCGTCCCCTACATTCTGATCGGGTTCATTCAGGCTTCGCTGATCGTCAGCCTCGGCATTCTGCTGTTCGGCGTTCCGGTCGTCGGAAGCCTGCTTTTGCTCGCGGCGCTCGCGACGCTATTCATCGCGACGAATCTTTCGATCGGCTACACGTTCTCCACCGTGGCGCAGAACCAGCTGCAGGCGGTGCAGATGTCGATCATGTTCTTCCTGCCGAACATCCTGCTTTCCGGCTTCATGTTTCCGTTCGCGGGCATGCCGACCTGGGCGCAGTGGATCGGCGAGGCGTTGCCGCTCACGCATTTCCTCCGCATCGTCCGCGCGATCATGCTGAAGGGCGCGAGCATCGGCAATCTGCAGTACGACTCGATCGCGATGTTCGTGCTGATGCTGATCGCGATGTCGATCGCGGTCGCGCGATTCCGGCGGACGTTGGATTGATGCGCTCGTAAGGTCTACCCGTCGTCCCGGCCGAGCGAAGCGAGAGCCGGGACCGTCCTCGACGAGCCGCGCACGGTCCCCGATCGCGGCTGCGCCGCGTCCGGGACGACGAGCTAGTTCTTTCACATTTCAAACAGCCGCCATCGTTCTCGCGGGCGCATTCGCCCCGAGCTTTGGCAAATTCAATGCCCTTGGCCGGAGCCGAGGGGGATGGAGCGCCGGTCGGCGCCACATCAGTTCAGTTGCGTCTTCTTGCGAGAAGACGCTGCGCCTTCCGGCGCTCCATCACGGCGTCTTAAACCCCGGGCCGCGCTTTTCAGAAGACCGTCACCGGCCTCCCTCTCAGCCAAGCTCCTGGCAGGCGGTCCTGGCGCTCTTGCCGGCAAAACTTCGCCGACAAGGAACGCGCGTCCGCAGACGCTGCCGCCGGGCGGTGCCCACGGGGCTCCCGGTATCGTGCGTGCGAGACACGACAGCGGGCGCCGTTCTCGATCCGCACAACAGGTCGCACCGGTCGCGCCCCTCGAGGGATCGAGATG
>DATBJU010000184.1:0-14235 GCA_036556265.1 Xanthobacteraceae bacterium
GGTCGTGGTCTGGGCGCGGGAAATCTGCGGCATGGCGATCGTGGCCGCTGCAGCAGCCCCGACTACGCCTGCGGTCTTCAGAAATTTGCGGCGACCGGTCTCAGGCGCATCGGTCCCGCGTACCTTCCTTGGCATGATGTATACCTCCCTGGGGAAACCATCGTCGACGATGGAGAACGCGATCTGCACGCCGCGCTTATTTCACGGTGCACGTTCGTCGCGCACTCAATGCACTCTAGCAAATTCAAAGTGCCTCGGGGCAAGCCCTCGTTTTCTTGCAGTGCAACATTCGTCGTCAAGTTCGGCGCGTGAGCAACGTCCAAAACACCAAGCAGACCAGAAGTAGCAAAACCGCGGCCGCAAGGAATATCGGCGGACCGCCGGTGTAGTCGAAAACCGGTGCGGCCAGCGCGACCCCGGAAGCTTGGCCGAGAAACAGGCAACTCGCAAACGTCGATACGGCAAGTCCGCGCGACGCCGGCGCCATCTGCGTCGCGTGCGTCTGCAGCGTGTTGTGGATCATGTAGTAGCTGAGGCCCGCGAGCACCGTGGCCGGAACGAGCGCGATCGCAACCGGCGCGATTGTTATGACGACAAACGAAATCGCGACGAGGATTCCGCCCCACAGCACGAGACCGCGCTCGCCCAGCCGGGCGACGAGAGGGACCGCGGCCGCAGCGTAAATCAGTCCACCGACCCCGAACCCTGCGACGACCAGCCCGACAAGGTCGAGACCGAGACCGAAGCGCGCCCAGATGTAGGACCCGACGAAGGTATAGGCCCCGAAGAAGATCATCCCTTCGAGAAATGTCGCCACAAGTACCGTGATGACCCAGCGGTCACGCAGCATTGCGACCAATTTCTTCAGATCGGATTTCGAGGAGTCCGATGGATGCACGATCGCAGGCACGCGCTGCCGCAGCTCGAGCGTGAGGGCGCCGCCAGCGACCATGAACAGCGCGGCGATCAGCACGAAGACGTAACGCCAGCCAAGATGCTCGGCGATGACGCCGGCAAATACCTGCCCGAGCACCATTCCGGAGATCTGGCCGCTGAGAAAGCGGCCGAGCACGGCCTGTCGTCGCTCGTACGGAAAGACATCGCCAATCCAGGCGAAGGCGAGCGGGATGATCGCAGCAGCGGTCAGCGCGACCGCGATGCGCGCGATTGTCAGGAGCGCAAGCGAGCCGGCCAGCGCGCAGGCAAGCGTGCTCAGGCCCGACATCAGGGTCGTCGCCGCGATCACGCGGAGCTTGCCGAAGCGGTCGCCCACAAATCCGTAGCAGAAGCCCGCGAGCGCGTAACCGACGCCGAAGACAGTGACGACCTTCGCCGCGTCACCGGGCGTCGTCGAGAACGAGGCGGCGATGTCGGGGAGGATCGGATCGCACGCACGCAGCGACACTGCGCTCGCGAAACTTGCGGCACCGAGGAAAAGAAGGGTCCGTGTCGGGCTCGGCGCTGCTTGATTCATTGACGGCGCCGGGCTCCGTCGCGGCTCAGACGTCGAAGAAGACGGTCTCGCCTTTGCCTTGCAACACGACGTCGAAGACGAACGGAGTGCCCTTGCCGTTCTTGCGCCGGGCGATCAGCGTCGAGCGGCGCGTCTCCTCCGGAATACGGCCGAGGATCGGGTCGTCGGCGTTCGACTTTTCGTCCTCGAAATACATGCGGGTCACGAGGTGCTTGAGCATCCCGCGCGCGAAGACGGTCACGTTGACGTGCGGCGCCTGCAGCGTGTTGCCGGGGCCTGGCACGGGTCCCGGCCGGATCGTCTGGAAGCTGTAGCGTCCGTCCTTGTCGGTGGCGCAGCGCCCGAACCCGTGGAAATCCGGATCGAGGGACTTCTCCTGCTGGTCCTCCGGATGGTCGTAGCGGCCCGCCGCGTTCGCCTGCCAGATTTCGATCATCGCGTCGTTGAGCGGCTGGCCGTCGCCGTCCAGCACGCGGCCTTCGATCGTGATGCGCTCGCCCTTGGTCTTGTCGGTGACGAGGACCGGTCCCTCGAACTTCGGCAGTGCGAAGTGGAAGAACGGGCCAACGGTTTGCGAAGGGGTCTGGCCGTACGCCACGTCAGTGATCCTTGTCGTTGTCGAGCGGCGTCGCATTGCGGCCCCGCAATACGATGTCGAACTGATAGCCGAGCGCCCACTCCGGTTGTGTGAGATTGATGTCGAACTTACAGATCATGCGTTCGCGCGCCTTCGGATCGGGCACCCCGTTCATGATCGGATCGATCGGGATCAACGGATCGCCGGGGAAGAACATCTGCGTTACAAGCCGCGTGAGGTAGCTCGGGCCGAACAGCGAGAAGTGGATGTGCGCCGGCCGCCAGGCGTTGTGATGATTGCGCCAGGGATACGCGCCGGGCTTGATGGTCGTGAAGCGGTAGCGTCCCTCGGCATCGGTGATGACGCGGCCGCCGCCGGTGAAATTCGGATCGATCGGGGCGGGATGCTGGTCGACGTCGTGGCGATAGCGGCCGGCGGCGTTCGCCTGCCAAATCTCGACGAGCGTACCGGGCTGTGGCCTGCCGTTCTCGTCCAGCACGCGTCCCGCCACGATGATGCGTTCGCCGAGCGGTTCACCCGTATGATCCTTCGTGAGATCGGAATCTTCCGGAATCGCTCTGCTGTGGCCGTAGACCGGACCGGTGACCTCCGACAGCGTCTGCGGAATGAGAACAAGCGGCCGCTTCGGTGCGCGCTTCACGGTGGAGGTATAAGGCGGGAACAGCGAGGGCGGCCATGCGCCCTTGTCCTGCGGATTGTATGGGATTGGATCGGCCACGGTATCCTCCGGTGCGCTCGCACGCCGCGACGGACTTTCGAAACGCTCGATTATAGGAAGGCGCTCGATTGCGCTATAGCCCGTCACCGGGGCCAAGGGAACCGCCGCGTTGCCGCACGGGAGCGCGCGACCTGCGTTCTAGCATTTGCCAAAGCTGTAACCCGGATGGAGCCCTCGGGTCGCGCCTTCGGCGCGCCCAAGGATAAACTCCGCGAAATCCGGGTTGATGGTCGCGGACGCTCCCGCATTTCGCTTCGCTTCATGCGGGCTACTAGCGTTCGCCGGTTGAACGAAGCCGCGACGGATCGAGGCTCGCGTACACGTCTCCGGAGTTCGCCGTGACGGGCAGACCTTCGATCCAGTGGGCGATCGCCCCGGCGTCGAGCGGATCCGTGTGGGCGAGTTGCTGGCTTTCGCCGATCGCGGCGTTGAAGGCGTAGCTGCCGAGTTGCGCGAGGCGGCCAATCGCGCGGAGCGCCACATCGCGCTGGATCGTCGTGAACTCGAGCGACAACGCAGCGAGCGGACGGGACAAGCCGGCGAGCACCTGATCCTCGAAACCTTCCACGTCGATCTTCACGAATTGCGGTTCCCCGTGGCGCGCAATCAGGAGATCGAGCGTGGTCACAGGGACGCGAACCGTCTTGGTCCAACGCTGTTCTTCCCAGCCGGGCGCGCCATCTGCCGCACGAATGAAGTCGTCCGACGCCGTAGCCACGGTGGGATTGGGAAGGTTGAGCTTGAGCTCGAGTTCACCGGGCGCGATGCCGACCGCCACAGGTTCGACGGTCACGCCACGGTCCAACGCGAACAAGATGCGCAGGGTGCGCGCGAGCGCGGGCTGCGGCTCGACTGCTACGGCACGTGCGCCGAGACGGCGAAATGAAGCGACGCGGTCGCCTACGTGCGAGCCGATGTCGAAGGCGAGATCGCCGGGCCTGAGAAAACGGCTGTAGAGCGCGTCCATGGCGCGGCGCCGCTCCGCGCCGCCGTAATAGATGCGAAGCGAGCGGGCGATTCCGAGCAGAGTGACCCACGAGTCGCGCAAATCGGCTCTCAGGTCCGCGCACGCGGCAGGATCGCCGCGAGCTCACGCGGGAGGTCGAACTCCTCCGGAATGCCGCAAAAGCGATGCCCCTCGGCCAGCGCGCCAAGCTCGGGCGAAGTGGTCCAGACTGCGAAGGGGATGGAAAGCAGCGGTCCGGCGATGAAGGGCAAGAACCAGAAAATCGCGATCGGATTGCTCGCAGCGAGGATCGAGAGAATGATCAGTCCGAACAGTGTGTGCGGCCAGCACACGCGCGCGGCTTCTCTCCACGTAAGACGATATCGGTCGCGCCGCTGACCGTCCCACGTGATCTTGCGGCCGAAGACGAGCGCCGCCATGAAGATCGTCTGGCCGACCATCGTGATCGCGGTCAGCATTAGATTGAACACGGTTTCGACGGCGGCGCCGAGCAGGAGCCAGCCGAGGCCGCCATAGCGTTTCGCCGAACGCAGCGCCGCGTCGATGACGCCCGCGATTTTCGGCGTAATCAGCATGAGAAACCAGACGAGGTAGAACAGGAGCGCGGACCCGACCGGGAAAGGTGCACCCGGCGCGGCCGTCGCGACGGCAATCGCCGCGAACACGACGAAGAGAATGTAGGCGGCGACGCCGACGAACATCTGGATCGCGAAAGCAATGTTGAAACGGCTCGTCGGCAGACGCGGCAGGTCGATCAGTTTGAAGTACTGGAGGTTGCCCTGGCACCAGCGCAGGTCGCGCCCCATGAAATCGGGCAACGCCGGCGGCATTTCCTCCCAGCTCCCCTCCTCCTCGGGAAGCACGCGTACCTCGAAGCCGGCGTTGCGCATCAACACCGCCTCGATCTGGTCGTGCGAGAGGATGTGGCCGCCGAACGGCGGCTTGCCGGGCAATTCCGGAAGGCGGCAATGCTCGCGGAACGGCGCGATGCGGACTGCCGCATTGTGACCCCAGAACGGTCCGCAGTCGGCGTGCCACCAGGCGCTGCCGGCGATGAACGAGCGCATCGCGTGGCGCATGCCGAACTGGAACACGCGCGCGAACAAGCTCGGGCTCGGCATGCCGACGACGAGGCTCTGCAGGATTCCGAGGCGCGGGTTCGCCTGCATCACACGGACCAGGCGCAGAATCGATTCGCCGGTCATCAGGCTGTCCGCGTCGAGCGGAACCATGAGATCGTAATGGGCGCCCCAGCGCTCGACGAAGTCGCGGACGTTGCCGGCCTTGAACCCGACGTTCTCCGCACGGCGGCGATAGAAGAAGCGCGCATCGTCGCCGAACTTCTTCTGCAACGCCGCGTATTCCGCCTCCTCCGCCTCGATCACGTCGGACCGCGAACTGTCGCTCAGGATGAAATAGTCGAACCTGTCGCCATAGCCGGTACGATCGACGCTCTCCTTCGCCGTGCGCAGGCGCAGAAACGCGCGCGCGGGATCCTCGTTGCGCACGGTCATGGTCACGGCGACACCGATGAAGATGGGATCGTCCGGGCGCGCGCGTGCGACCGGCGGGACGACGCTCTTCAGTGGATCGCGGCTCAGGTGCAGCACGAGCACGCCGATCGCCGAATTCCAGAAGCCGATCACGACCCAGGGCGCGTAAATCAGAAATGTAACCAGCAGGAGGAAGTCGATGACGCCGAAACCGTCTGCTGCGAGGATCGTGACAAACCACCAGGCGAGCCCAACCAGCGTCGCCAAATTGAGCGCGCCGAACAGCACGCGGCGGAGCAACACCACGGCAACGGATTGCGTGCCGGTCGGCGTGCGTGTCGCCGCCGCCGGGGCGGCGGCCGCGGTTAACTTTGCCGATGATGGATCTGCCGACATTGACTTCGTTCGCCCGCGGCGCCCTCGCCTTCCGCCGGGAAATCGCTACAACCCCGTGGCGGAATTGTGCTCCCTGGGGACGGTTTCCCCTTGAAGTAAATAGGCCACAAGTGAAGGCGCCGGACCAACGATCTGATGCCACAGCGCGCGCGCTCTGGTACGCGGCGCCCGGCAAGGCGGAGTTGCGGGAAGCCCCGCTTGGCCCTCCGCGACCGGGTGAAGTGCTTGTGCGGGCGCTTTATTCGGGGATCAGCCGGGGCACCGAGCGGCTCGTATTCGAGGGCCGCGTGCCGGCCAGCGAGTATGAGCGGATGCGGCTCGCTACCCAGGAAGGAGCGTTCCCCTTCCCGGTGAAATACGGCTATGCCGCCGTCGGCACCGTGGAGGCGGGCCCGGCCGAGTTCAAGGGAAAAACGGTCTTCGCGCTGCATCCGCACCAGGACCGCTTCGTGCTCCCGGCCGATTGGGTCGTCCCCGTCCCCGAGACCGTACCCGCGCGTCGCGCGGTTTTGACGGCGAACGCGGAAACCGCACTCAATGTGCTGTGGGACGGTGAGGCAACTCGGGGGCAGACGATTGCCGTCGTCGGCGGAGGTCTCCTCGGTTTGCTGGTCGCGGCGCTCGCATTGAAGCTATACGAACCGACCGTGACCGTGATCGACAAGGAGTTCTCGCGCGCGCCGATCGCGAGGAAGCTCGGCGCGGCGTTCGCCAGTCCGGAAGCGGCGCCGAAGGATGTCGATCTCGTCATTCACACGAGCGCAACCGAGGCAGGACTCGCGCTCGCGCTCAAGATCGCGAAATTCGAAGCCACGGTGGTCGAAGCAAGCTGGTACGGCGACAAGAACGTCGCCGTGCCGCTTGGCGGGGCGTTTCATTCGCAGCGCCTGCGGCTCGTCTCAAGCCAGGTGGGTGCCGTTGCACCGTCGCATCGCAAGCGCTACACGCCGCGCCAACGTATGGAGGAAGCGTTGCGTTCGCTCGCTGACGACCGCTTCGATGCATTGCTCGGCGAGGAAATTCCTTTCGCCGAACTGCCGAAGCATCTCCCGCGCCTGCTCGCCCCTGATGCGCCGGGCGTTGGGGCGCTCGTACGCTACTGACCGAGGATCGCCATGTACGCCGTCGAAGTCCGCGACCACATCATGATCGCCCACAGCCTGCCGGGCGAGTTCTTCGGACCGGCGCAGGGGCTGCATGGCGCCACTTTTGTGGTCGATGTCGCGTTCTATCGCGAGAAGCTCGGGCCGAACGACGTGGTTGTCGATATCGGCCGCGCGCATGAAGTCCTGAAAGCGGTGCTCGGCGGAATCAATTACAAGAATCTCGACACCCTTCCAGTTTTCAAGGGCAAAACGACGACGACCGAGGCGCTTGCGCGCTACGTGTTCGACCGCATCGCCGACGCGCTTAAAAAGAACGAGCTCGGCGAAGAGTCAAAGGGCGTGTCGAAGATCCGCGTGACGCTGCACGAGTCGCATGTGGCGCGTGCGTGGTACGAGGACGGCGTCGGTGCCTGAGGTGGTGTTCGCCGTTCCCGGCGACCTGCGCACGCCGACCGGCGGATACATCTACGACCGGCGCGTGATCGAGCTGCTGCCGCAGTTCGGCTGGCGCGTAAGTCATCTCGAATTGCCGGGCGACTACCCAAACCCGAGTAAAAAGAGTCTGGAGGCGACCGCGCACGCTCTCGGCGCGACCCCTTCCGATGCGTTGCTTGTCATCGACGGGCTTGCTTTCGGCGCGATGCCCGCCGAGCTGATCGACCGCGCGAACCGCAGGATCGTCGCGCTCGTGCATCATCCCTTGGCCCTCGAGACCGGCATCGACACGGCGCGCGCGGAATACCTCGCGCGCACGGAACGTGCAGCACTCGCGCGCACCGTCCGCGTCATCGTCACGAGCCCCGCGACCGCCGAGCTCCTCGCAAAGGATTTCGGCGTGCCCGCGTCGCGCATCAGTGTTGCCGAACCCGGCACAGAGCCTGCGCCCCGAGCACGCGGTGGCGACGGCCCTCCCGGGCTGTTGAGCGTCGGCTCCGTCACCACCCGAAAGGGGTATGACGTACTCATTGCGGCACTCGCGCAGATATCCGACCTCTCCTGGGAGAGCCGGATCGTCGGCAGTCTCGACCGCGATCCGGCAGCGGCAGAATCGGTCCGCGATCTGATTGCGCGCGCGAAGCTCGACAAGCGTGTTGCGCTGCTCGGCTCGCTTGGTGAGGGACCCCTGGCAGCGGAATATGATCGTGCGCGTCTGTTCGTGCTCCCTTCACACTTCGAGGGCTACGGCATGGCATTCGCCGAGGCGCTCGCGCGCGGGCTACCGGTCGTCGGGTGCGCCGGCGGAGCGGTGAGCTCGACGGTGCCGCCTGATGCCGGAGTCCTGGTCCCGCCCGGAGACGCGAACGCACTTGCTGCCGCGCTGCGGTCCCTCCTTTCCAATGCTGCTGCGCTTTCGCGGCGCGCCGACGCGGCATGGCGACACGCGGAGCGCCTCCCGCGCTGGCGCGATACCGCGGAGAAATTCGCGCGCGGGCTCGAAGCTGCAGAGCGGGAAAAGGTCGCGTGAGCGGCTTCGCACCTGAATGGTTGCGATTGCGCGAAGGAGCCGACCACCGCTCGCGCGATCCAGGCCTGCTCGCGCGGCTTGCGCTATATTTCGGGGCACGTCCGGAAATCCGCGTTGTCGATCTTGGTGCCGGACTCGGCTCCAATCTGCGCGGCACCTACGCGGCGCTGCCACCGCGTCAGCATTGGGTTCTCGTCGACCATGACCCGACGCTGCTTGCGTCGGCGGCCGGGGCGATTGCCAGGTGGGCCGATTCAGCGCGGCCGACGACAAGCGGCGTCGAAGCGATCAAAGAAGGCCGTTCGCTTCATGTCGAGCTGAAACGCCACGATCTCGCGGCCGAGCCGGCGGCATGGGGAACGGACAGGCCCGACCTCGTCACCGCGGCCGCGCTCTTCGATCTCATCTCCAAGGGATGGATCGATCGCTTCGTACAGGCGCTCTCGGCGGCCCGCCTCCCCCTCTACACGGTGCTCACCCACGATGCCGAGTCCGACTGGCAGCCGGCGCACTCCGCCGACGCGTCAATGCGCGCCGCGTTCGAACGTCACTTTGGCCGCGACAAGGGGTTCGGCCCCTCGGCCGGTGGACGCGCGACGAGCCTCCTTGCCGAGCGGCTCGCGGGCGCAGGGTACGAGGTCCTGCGCGCTCCGAGCCCGTGGCGGCTCGGACAAGACGATCACGCGCTGATCGTTGCGATGGCTGAGGGATGGGCGGGCGCGGTGCGCGAGACCGGCATCGTGCCCGAGCAAACGATCAAGGAATGGCTCGCGGCAAGAACGGCCGACGGCGTGACGTGCACCGTCGGCCACGAGGATCTGCTCGCGCTGCCGGCGGACTAAGTCCGCTTTGTAGCCCGGATGAAGCGGAGCGAAATCCGGGATTCCGCGGCAAGCAGCACGGCCGTTCCCGCATTTCGCTTCGCTCCATGCGGGCTACGGGCATCCCGAAAATGCGCTAACGCCCACCCAATGCCCGTGGCAGCATCCGCTGCAACACGCTGTCCTTGTCGATGAAGTAGTGCTGCAGGGCGGCCGCTATGTGCGCGACGGCAACCACAGCAATCGTGATCCCGATCCAGCGATGGATCGCGAAAAGCTGCTTCGCGAGGCCCTCGCTCTTGTCGACCATCGGGGGGATCTCGGTCATGCCGAAGAACGGCGTCGTCGCGCCATAGGCCGAGTTCGCCCAATAGCCGAAAAGCGGCTGAACGATCAGCAGCACGTAGAGGAGCCCGTGCACGGCGCTCGACGCTGCCCGCTTCCAGCGTTCGAGTCCCGGCTCTGGAGCAGGTGCGCCCCTGGCGAGGCGGTTGATGATCCGCAAGATCATCAGGATGAGGATCAGCACGCCGAGCGACTTGTGCATGTTGTAGAAGCCGGTCTGCGCCGGGGTATTGGGCGGCAGATACGGGAGCAGGATCCCAACCGGCACGGCGATCAAAACCGACAGCGCTACAAGCCAATGCAACCATTTTGAGGTCGCCGGATAACCGCCCGGCGGCAAAGTCCCGTACGTCATGCACCCCTCCTTCACGTCGCGCTGTAAAACTAGCATGGTTTGAAAACGTTACATTGTGTGGCCAGAATGGCTGAGCAGGCCGCACCCCAGGCCGAAGCAATGTCCGCCTTCATTTTTCCGTCACCACTGCCGGAGCCCGGACCAGCGCGGCTGAATGCGCGCCGAAATCACCGAGTCGATGAGACGTCCGCGGTACAGCGGCTGATCCGCGAAGCTGAGCTGCCGGCGGACGGGCGCGAGCGGATCGACGCGCGCGCCAGGGCTCTCGTTGAGGCCGTGCGTCGGGATCGCACGAGCGCGTCGGGACTCGACGCGCTGTTGCACGAATTCGACCTTTCGAGTCGCGAAGGCATCGTGCTCATGTGCCTCGCCGAGGCGCTGCTCCGCATCCCCGATGAGGAGACGGCCGACGCGCTGATCCGCGACAAGATCGGCTCCGGCGACTGGGAGCAGCATCTCGGCCACTCGGACTCCGTATTCGTCAACGCGTCGACTTTCGCCTTGATGCTGACCGGCCTCGTCGTACGGCCGGGAGATGAGGAACGCGATTGGCGCGAGGTGCTTCGGGGACTCGTACGGCGCGCAGGCGAGCCGGTGATCCGCGAGGCCGTGCGTCAGGCGATGCGCGTGCTCGGCCGGCAGTTCGTGCTCGGCAGAACGATCGAGGAGGCGATCGACCGCGCCGCGCCAGACCGTGCGCGCGGCGTGCAGCACTCCTACGACATGCTCGGAGAGGCGGCGCGCACGGCGCGTGACGCGCAGCGCTACTTCGAGGCGTATTCGCACGCGATCGCCGTGATCGGCGTCGGAACGCGGGGCCGAACCATTTTCGAGGCGCCGGGAGTTTCCGTCAAACTCTCGGCGCTGCATCCGCGCTACGAGTTCGCACAGCGCGAACGCGTCATGCGCGAGCTGCTGCCGCGCGTACGCACGCTCGCGGAACAAGCGAAAGCGGCGGGGATCAGCTTCTTCATCGACGCCGAGGAATCGGAGCGGTTTGATCTCACGCTCGACATCATCGATGCACTCTCCGCGGCGCCTTCGCTCGGCGGCTGGAACGGCCTCGGTTTCGTGGTGCAAGCGTACCAGAAGCGCGCCTTCGATGTGCTTGATCTGCTTGCCGAAATGGCCCGCCGCGACCGTCGCGTGCTGATGCTGCGGCTGGTCAAGGGCGCCTACTGGGACAGCGAGATCAAGCGCGCACAGGTGGACGGTCAGCCGGACTATCCGGTCTTCACGCGCAAGGTCTCGACCGATGTCTCGTACATCGCCTGCTCTAAGAAGCTCGTCGCGCTGCGTGATGCGCTGTTCCCGTGCTTCGCGACCCACAACGCCCGCACGCTCGCTGCGGTCGAGGAGATCGCCGGCGACGCGCCCTATGAGTTCCAACGTCTGCATGGAATGGGTGAAGCGCTCTACGACGAGGTGGTGCGCACATATCGGTCGCGCCGCATTCGCGTTTACGCGCCGGTGGGCGGGCACGCGGACCTCCTCGCCTATCTCGTGCGGCGGCTGCTGGAGAACGGCGCCAACACCTCGTTCGTGAACCGGATCGTCGACGAGCGGTTGCCGATCGAGGAAGTGATCGCCGATCCGGTCGTGAGCGCGCGTTCGCTCGATCCGATCTCCAATCCCGGGATTCCCTTGCCCGGCAAGCTTTACGCACCTGAACGGCGCAACTCGGCGGGACTCGATTTGAACGATCCGCTGGTGATCGCACCGCTGGCGAAAGGGCTCGACGAGGCATCAAGCCAGCTACATTTCGCGCGGCCGATCGTCGGCGGCAAAGAGATCGACGGAGCGGCAAAGCCGGTGACGAGCCCGGCGAATCGCGACGATATTGTGGGGCACGTGATCGACGCCGACGAGGCCGCGATCGAGCGCGCGCTCAGCCTTGCGGCCGGTGCGCAGCCCGAATGGGATGCGACCGGCGGCATGGCGCGCGCCGCGATTCTCGACCGCGCTTCGGTTCTGTTCGAATCCGAACGCGAAAATTTGATCGCGCTGACCGTGCGGGAGGGCGGGCGCACCGTTCCCGATGCGCTGTCGGAGGTGCGCGAGGCGGTGGACTATCTCCGCTACTATGGCGCTTGCGCGCGCAGGGAATTCTCCGCGCCCATGCGCCTTCCGGGCCCTACGGGCGAGGACAATTCACTCGCGCTGCACGGGCGCGGCGTCTTCTTCTGCGTCTCGCCCTGGAATTTCCCGCTTGCGATCTTCACCGGCCAGGTTTCCGCGGCGCTAGCCGCCGGCAACACTGTGCTGGCAAAGCCCGCGGAGCGGACGCCCCTCGTTGCGGCGGCAGCCATTCGTCTCCTGCATCGCGCGGGAGTCCCGCCGGACGTGCTACACCTTGTTCCCGGCAAAGGCTCGCGAATCGGAAAGCATGTGCTCGCCGATCCGCGCCTCGCCGGCGTCGTGATGACCGGATCGACCGAGACGGCCCGCACGATCAACCAGTCGCTCGCCGCGCGTAGTGGGCCGATCCTGCCGCTGATCGCGGAGACCGGCGGGCAGAACGCGATGATCGTCGATTCTTCCGCGCTGCCCGAGCAGGTCGTGCGGGATGCAATCACTTCCGCGTTCAACAGCGCCGGCCAACGGTGCTCGGCCCTGCGTTTGCTGTTTCTGCAATCGGAGATCGCCGACAAGACGATCGAGATGCTCACGGGCGCAATGGCCGAGCTTTCGGTGGGCGACCCGCGCTGGCTCGCGACGGACGTAGGCCCGGTGATCGACGAGGGAGCAAAGGAGTCGCTTGAGGCGCATGCGGAGCGAATGCTGCGCGAGGCGCGTCACCTTTACACCGTGCAGCTCCCCGACGACGCGCGCCACGGATCCTTCTTCACGCCGCGCGCATTCGAGATTCCTTCGATCGGCGTTCTCACGCACGAAGTGTTTGGGCCGATCCTGCATGTCGTGCGCTTTGCCGCGGACAAGCTCGACGCGGTCGCGGACAGCATAAACGCCACGGGCTACGGCCTCACCGTCTCGATCCACAGCCGTGTCGACGCAAACATCGCGCGGCTGCTCGAGCGGCTGCGCGTCGGCAATGCGTACGTCAATCGAAACCAGATCGGCGCGGTCGTGGGCGTGCAGCCGTTCGGCGGTGAAGGTCTCTCGGGCACCGGCCCGAAGGCGGGCGGGCCGCACTACCTGCATCGCTTCGCGGTGGAGCGCACCGCATCGTTCGACACCACCGCCGCAGGCGGCAACGCCGCACTGCTTACTGAGGACTGACCTGCGGGCTACGCGTCAGGTCGAGCCGCCGGGGAACTCGAAGTTCGGACCGGGGCCAACCGGCGTCGCCGGCTGCGGATTCGGATTGAGCTGGTGCGGATAGCGATAGATCCGGTCGGCCCATGGCAGCACCGGATACGCCGTCTGCGATATCTTCGGTTGCGAGAAGATCACCGCGGTCCGACGCGCGAGAGCGCCAAGCGATGCATTTGCGCAATCGCCGTTGGCCGCGACACCCGCGATGCACCTTACCTGAGCCGGAGCGGGTCCCGGTACGGCGGCGAACAACGCCGCCACCAGCAACGACACCTGCGACATGCGCGTCATGTTTCACCTCATCGCTTGATGTTGATACCGAGGGAGATCTGCAATCCCGTTCCGGAGATCGCCGGAACCGTCGACGCCGGGATCAAGCCGCCCGCTATGGCGTCGAGCTTGTCGCCGTCGACGGAGGGGTTTTCCTTTTCGCGCGTCCAGACACCGTCGATGCGGGCGTTCAGCGTCGCGGTTTCGCTCAGCGGATATTGCGCAAGCAAGCCCGCCGACCAGCGAACCTTTGGCGGCACGAATTGCAGCGTCGTCGAATTGTAACCGTTGCGGTCACGATAGAGGACGCTCGCCGTCGGGCCGATCACGAGTTTTCCCACCTGAAACAGGTGCTCGAGCCCGAGACGATAGATATTGGAGTTCGAATTCAACGTTTCGGTGATCAGGTCCGACTCGTCCCGAAGCACGACCTTATTGCGTCTCGAGTGCGCGAACGACGCGCTCATCAGCGTTTTTCCCAGTCGTTCGGGCCAGACGAACGAGGATTCGAACGCGAGCAGATAGCGGATGCCCGGCTGAAGGGCGTCTCTCTGATTGACTCTGGTCGGCGTCTCCCAGGTCGTCGTTCCGGTCAGACCGAGCGCGAGCGGGCCGGTGTGGTAGTTGACGGCAGCAGTCAGGGTGGCGTTCTCACCGGGATCGATTTTCTCAGTCGGGTCCGAATCGATCAGCTCGTTCACCAGATCAGGGTCGGTGCCAGGCGGGAATACGGGGAACGCCGATTCGCGCTTGAAGGCGCCGCGCCACGTGTACCCGACGCTCGTCGTGAACATCAGCGAGCGCGAGAGCGGGAAGTTGAAGCCCAGCGTCGGGCCAAGGTTGTAGCCTTCGCCGAACGTCGAGATATCGACGAGGTCCGGATCCATGCGCGCGTTGACATCCGTCCCGAAAAGTGCCGATTTCCCAGTCGGCAGATTGGCGCTGAGCGAG
>DATBJU010000185.1:0-2808 GCA_036556265.1 Xanthobacteraceae bacterium
CCCGGAAAGGCGGCAAGCCGCCTGATGACCGCGTAGACTGGCGGCGACGTGGCAACGGCATAGCCGGTGACCACGATCATCGACATCTGCATCGTGAACACGACGAGATCCCAGAAGCCGGCGCCGAACCACTGCGCGGTCTGCACGACCGAGCTTCCCATCGCAAGCGCGGCAACGAAGACCACTGCCACTGCGGCAAGCGCGAGCGCGAAGGCGTCGGGAAACCAGCGCTCGAACCAGTCCGACAGGCGAAGTCCGACGCTCGCGAGCATCGACGAAACCTGTTTTTCTTGTGTGTGGCTCCGTTCCTTGTGCATCTGCGGCACCTTGCGTCGGCCTTCGCTTCTACGGAATACTTATTAGCTGCTGTCTCTCTAGGAAGGGCCGTATTTACTGGTCGGATTCGCTGACCGTGGCCCAAGCGCGACCTGCATTATGGCAAACCTCGGATACATCGGCCTCGGCGCAATGGGCGGCCGGATGGTCGATCGCCTTTTGACCAAAGGTCACACGGTCATCGGTTACAACCGTACGAAGTCGAAGGCGCAGTGGCTGCTCGACAAAGGAATGACGTGGGGCGCGACGCCGCGAGACGTTGCGCAGGGCG
Source organism: Xanthobacteraceae bacterium (assembly GCA_036556265.1). Classification (GTDB taxonomy): domain Bacteria; phylum Pseudomonadota; class Alphaproteobacteria; order Rhizobiales; family Xanthobacteraceae; genus JAUSIF01. Next base: position 608 of record DATBJU010000185.1, read on the forward strand.
CCGACGTGATCTTCGTGATGGTGACCGACTCACCCGCGCTCGAAGGTGTCGCGGACGGCCCTGACGGCTTCGTCGCCGGTCTCAGCGCGGGCAAGACGATCATCGACATGAGCACGGTGGGCCCGGTCGTCAGCCGCGAGACGGTTGCGAAGGTTCGCGCCAAGGGCGCCGACATGGTCGACTCACCTGTTTCGGGCAGCATCAGCACGCTCGAGGCGGGCAAGCTGACGATGATGGTGGGCGGGAAGGCGGAGACCTTCGAGAAGGTGAAGCCGCTGCTGCTCGACGTCGGGATGAAGGCGACGCACGTCGGCGACAACGGGTTGGCGCTTTCGATGAAGCTCGCGCTCAACCTCGCGATCACGACGCAGATGCTCGCGTTCTCCGAGGGCATCCTGCTGGCAGAGAAGGCCGGCATCGATCGCAAGACTGCCGTCGAGGTCTACACCAACAGCGTGCTCGCCTCGCCGCTGATTCAGTACCGCGGCCCGTTCGTGCTCAACATGCCTGAAGAGGCCTGGTTCGACATGAAGATGATGCAGAAGGACACGACGCTGGCGCTCGAACTGGGCCGCCGGCTGGGCGTGGCGATGCCGACCACGGCGGTCGCCAACGAGATGCTGACCGCCGCGCGCGGCCTCGGCCTCGAGAAGAAGGACTGCGCCGCCGTGTTCAACGTAATCGCGAAGCTTTCAGGAGTCCAGGCATGAGCACCGCTGCGACGAGCAAGACCCCATCGAAGATCCCGACTGACAAGTTGCTGCGGCTTTACCAGCAGATGGTTGCCATCCGCTTGTTCGAGGAGCGCGTCAACGACCTCTATACGAGAGCGCTGATGCCGGGACTCGCGCACCTCTATATCGGCGAGGAAGCGATTGCCGTTGGCGTATGCGAGGCGCTGCGGAAGGACGACTACATCACCAGCACGCATCGCGGTCACGGCCACTGCCTCGCGAAGGGCGCGTCACCGGATCTCATGTTCGCGGAGTTGCTCGGCAAGGAAGCTGGCTACTGCAAGGGCAAGGGCGGTTCGATGCACATCGCCGACCCGGCCACGGGCAACCTGGGCGCGAACGCGATCGTGGGCGGCAGCGCCGGCATCGCGACGGGCGCCGCGTATGCGTCGAAGTATCTGAAGCAGGATCGAGTGGCAGTCTGCTTCTTCGGCGAGGGAGCCCTGGGTCAGGGCCTGCTGTATGAGGAACTGAATCTCGCACAACTCTGGAGACTGCCCGTCATCTTCGTGTGCGAGAACAACGGCTACAACGAGTACACGCACTTCTCGGAGTCAACCGCCGGCGACGTCAGTGCGCGCGCGGAGGCTTTCGGGATGGCCAACGAGACGGCCGACGGCCAGAACGTCCGCGAGGTGTTCGCTGTAGCGTCAAAGTACATCGAGCGCGCACGCAAGGGCGAAGGCCCGGCGTTCCTCCAGTTCAAGACCTACCGGTATCACGGACACCACGTTGGCGACATCGCGCGCGCCTACTACCGCCCGAAGGCGGAAGAGCAGGAGTGGGTGACGCAGCGCGATCCCGTCACGCTGCACGGCCAGTGGCTCATGGACAACGGCGTCGCCGATCGAGCCACGCTCGACAAGATTCAGGCGGACCTCATCGCGGCAATGGATGCCGCCGTCGAGTTCGCGATCAATTCTCCGTATCCAGACCCCAGCAAGGTGGACCAGGACATCTATGCCTGAACTCGCAACTGCCGTTCGAGAGCTCACGTTTGGCGAGGCGATCAAGGAAGCGATCGCCGAGGAGATGCGTCGCGATCCCAAGGTCGTTCTCATGGGCGAGGACGTGGCCGAAGCCGGTACCACGTTCAAGGTGCTGGTTGGTCTCGTCGACGAATTCGGCAAGGAGCGCATCATCGACACGCCGATCTCTGAAGCCGGCTTCACCGGCATCGGCGTCGGCGCCGCCATGGCGGGCATGCGGCCGATCGTCGACATCATGTTCGGCGACTTCCTGATGATCATCATGGACCAGGTCGCCAACCAGGCCGCGAAGATCCACTACATGTCCGGCGGCAAATGGAAGGTGCCGCTCGTCATTCGCGCGACGATGGGCGCGACCAGGCGATCGGCGGCGCAGCACTCACAGTCGCTGCACGCGTGGCCGAGCCACATCCCGGGCCTCAAGGTCGTTGTTCCCTCGACTCCGTACGACGCGAAAGGCCTCTTCAAGGCCGCCGTC
>DATBJU010000186.1:0-48447 GCA_036556265.1 Xanthobacteraceae bacterium
GTGAAATGCGGTAGGCTTCGCTGGAAAGGTTCTGCTTGCCGACGATGTGCCACGCGATCATGGTGCCGAACATCGCGAGACCCCACAGAAACGCGAGCACTGTCCAGATCAACTCGACTCGTTCGACCGGCTCCTTCCACCAGATGCGTTGTGCGGGGGGTGTGACAGCCATGATCAACCTCTTGGAAGCAGTTACGGATGCGGCCGGTTGGTTTCACTTTGCAATCGGGATCGAAGCGACCTCCATGACTCCCCACAGGACGTAAAACACTGTTGGAATCGTCACGCCGAGAAAGAGCAGAAGGAACGGATTGTCCAGCACCCGCTGCATGAACGGCGGTTGCTCGGTCGAACTCTGCGTCCGTGATGTCGGGTCGGTCGGTGGCGCCATGCTGGTTTCCTCACCCGGAATGAATCGACGATAAATATTAGCGGCGCTTGCCATTGCCGGCTTGACCGAGGTCAAGGCAAGCGGCGGCAGGTGCGTGTGAATTGACCATTCAGTCGTGCGACTTCAGGCGGGAGAAGCTCGTTGCGGGAACGCACCACGGCCCGGTGGTTCTGGAACGCGGTAGTGACGCTGACCCTTGTTGCGACCGCGTTCGGCGTCTCACAGCTGGTGGACTCTACGCCGCAAAATACGCCCGCTCGCATCACTGTCGTCTATGTCGGCGCAGACGACTGTGCACCGTGCAAAGTATGGCAGCGCGTCCATTGGCCGCAATTTTCCTCATCGCCGGAATTTGTGCGGCTGACCTATCGCGAACTCACGTCGCCGAAACTATTCGACTTGTTGAGTGACGAGCGATGGCCGGAGAGCCTGCGCGATCTTCGAGGCGAGTTCGACCGGACACCGGGCGCGCCGATGTGGTTTGTTCTGAACGGGGAGGAGTTGCTGGTAACCGCCCGCGGGCTTCGGCAGTGGGAGGAGGAGGCTCTGCCCAGGATCCGGTTGCTCGCGCGGCAATCCTAGACTTGTTTCAGCGTTCGTCGCTCGCCACTTGTTTTGCCTTACCTTTGCGACGGTCCGCCAGTTTCAGCATCGTTCCGATGGTGATCGAGCCAAGCGTTGCCTGCGTGATGTCGTCGAGTTCGGCAAGAACTTCGCGCAATGCCCGACCCTCATCGGTGCGCAAATCGATAGCCGAGTGACCATCCGACGAACCCCATTCCTCGAAGAGCTGAATCACGTCGAGTAACGTAGTGCGCCGAGTATTGCCGTTGAACAGATAACCACCTCCCACACCCCGAACAGACTTCACGAGTCCGGCGCGTCCGAGCACGTGCATGACCTTGGCAAGATGGTGACTGGAGACGCCATACCTGTCGCCAATCTCGGAAACGGAAAGCTGGCGTTCAGGCTGAGCGGCAAGATCAAGTAATGCGAGGATCGCGATCCGGGTTGAAACCTGAAGCTTCATGGCACCTCAATTGCCCTCCCTGGCGCCTTGCGGCCAGAGTTGGTCGCCTCAATCGAATTCTTTCTCAAGTTGAATGTATGGCCCCGCCGCCATCCCCTCGCTGCGAAAGAACAAGAGATGCAGCCGGTTGTCCCGGGCGACCATCGTTCGCATCTTGGTCACGCCCACGTTCTTGAATTCGAGCGAGATCGCCTGGAGCAGCGCCTTGCCGACTCCTTTGAGGCGTGCTTCGGGCTCCACCGACATCGCGAATACCCATCCGCACGGTGCCGACCCGAATTCCCAAGCCCGTATTTCGCCGATGACGAACCCAAGAATTCGCTGCCCGCGCCGCGCGGGAATTCTCTCTGCGATCAGAAAGAACCGCTCGGCCAAACGACGCCGGCCGTACCGCGTGTAGATGTCGCGCCAGTACTCCGGCTTGGCGAGACGAGTAACGCGCTGATCGAGCGCCACGACTTGCGAGATGTCGCTCTCCTTCACGCGCCGCACGCGCAGCGAGCCCTCCCCGGCGGAGCGCACACCTGCCGATCTGCGGTTCATGGTCTCGTGCATTGTCCAAGCCCAACATAGCGCATAATTTGGTATTGCGGTACTTGATTGTCGGAAAACCTCATCGCAAAAGGACCTGCGACGTGAACAACGGGCGGCCGGCAGGTGTGCGAACCTGGAAAACGCCGGAGGCGGTCCATATCGACGTGCGCGGCCTTGAGCCGCCTGAGCCGATGGTGGCGATCCTGCAAATGATCGATGGCGGCGAGGCGTCGACCGTTCTCGTCGCGCACCTGGATCGCGAGCCGATTTTCCTTTTTCCGGAACTCAACGAGCGAGGCTGGGCTTACGAAATCGTTTCATCCTCCGGTAGCCAGGGCGAAGTGATTCTGAAGATGGTTCGCGTGAGCGCATGACACTCGCAGCGACCTTCCTCGGGGGCGCCAAAGGTCGGTTGCTCCCCGCTTCTATCCCGTTTCGGTTCTTCGTCTCGGCCGCAGTCTTTCAGGTGCTCGCCTGGCTCACCTTGCTGCTCGCCGGAGAAGCCGCGATCGGCTTTCGCGGCGGTCCCGGCCCGGCGTTGGCCGCCGTCCACTTGCTGACGCTTGGTGTCCTGACCTCGACCGCCATCGGCGCATCCGTACAGCTGTTGCCTGTCGCAACGCGCCGCACGCTGGCGGCGGTTTGGCCGATCAAGCTCGTGTTTTGGCTCACCGTTCCCGGCACGGCTGCGCTCGTTGCCGCGATGTATACTGGCAATCCCACGGCCATAGCAGCAGCAGCAGCAGCGACAGTAGTCGGGCTGGTCTTGTTCTCCGGCCTTCTCGCACACAATCTATGGCGCGCCGGGGACCTTGCCGTAGTCGCGGCCTACGGCTGGGCATCTCTCGTGGCCCTCCTTGTCGTCGCCGGCCTCGGCGTGGCTGTCGCGGTCAACTATGGCACCGGCGTACTACCTGATCATCCGTCGCTGGCACTGGCACACATGATTGTCGGCGGTTTCGGATTCATGGGCCTGCTCGCCATGGGCTTCAGTCATGTGCTGATGCCAATGTTCGCACTTGCCGCAGCCCCGCCGCATCGACCGTCTTTCGTCGCTTTCACCCTCGCGGTCGTGGGCGTGACGCTTGCCGGAGGCGGTGCTGTGGCGGGCAGTTCACCCGCCATCACGTTCGCCGCATTGATCGGCTTGTGCGCGACAGCGCTGCATCTGCGACTGATGACGAATGTGCTGAGAAGCGGAATGCGAAAGCGGTTGGGACTGTCGTTCGTACTCATCCGCGCCGCGTGGGCTCTGTTGCCGGCAACCTTGATTGTCGGGCTCGCGGCGCTCCACGGTCTGGCGGGAAGCAATGGCCAAACGCTGTTCGGATTCCTTCTGATTGCCGGGTGGTTGTTGACCTTTCTGCTCGGTGTGCTGCAGCGGATCTTACCTTTTCTGGCATCGATGCACGCGGGTCCCTCTGCGAGCGGGGCGCCAGCACTGATGTCCGAACTCGCAGCACTGGGGCCCCTCAAGTTGCATGCCGCCTGTCACGGGATTGCCATCGCCGCCTTGGTGATTGCTATCGCGGCCGACATGGTATGGCTGGCGCGCATGGGTAGCGCCGTCGGACTCGTTGGCGCTCTGGCCTTCGCGTGGTTCACCGGTGAAATCACCTGGCGCGTCGTTGCAGCGTCGCGAGTGCGGCACTCAGCAGCGCCGCCCGCCGACTTGCGCGGCTAGCGCTTTATTTCTTCGGCTGGGCTACACCTCAGCGCGTTCCAGGCAGAGTCGCTGCGACGGCCGAAATCCGCAATGGTCGAAGAATCCGAGCAGCTCGCGATCGTTCCAGTCAATCTCGGTTCGGATACGTTCGACTCGCAGCGTAATCAGATTCATCAGAAGCTGCGACAGCAAGGCCGTCCCGATCCCCTGATGACGATAGTCCGGATCGATGCCGATGGTGTCCAGCACCGCGGCCGGCTCGATGCGACCGAATTCGCCGAAATCGACGCGCGCCATGATGAAGCCAACCGGGCCGCCGTCGCGCTCAGCAACCAGTGAGACGCGCACATCTGAGTCGCGAAGGGCTTCCGCCAGTTTTCGCGTAAGATATCCGGTACGATCGCGTCCAGTGTTACGGGTATCGATCGTGATCAATGCGCGCAAGTCATGCTCGGTCATCGTGCGCACCGGAATGCGATCGCGCGCCAACGGCCCGAAATCCGGCGCCGACGACTTGCCGTAATCTATCTCCGCCGAGGCGCCCACCCGCTTCGGGATCGTCATCTTCGCGCGTCCTTGCCGCGTGCGGCTCATGCCCTTCATACCTCCGTGCTTACCTCGTCCAAGGGCTTGGCAAGCGAGCGCTCCAGCGCGATGCGGGGCGCGAGCGTGAAGCCCGAAGTCTCAAGGAAGTGCATGAGTTCATGGTGCCGCCAGTCGACCTCGGTCTGGAGCGATCGAACGCCGGCTCGACGCATGATCTCGTCGAGCCCTCGGACCAGCAACCGACCAATGCCGCGCGCCTGGCTTTCGGGCTCGACCGCAAGCGCGTCGAGCACCGCAACGGCGCCCTCGCGACCAAACTCACCGCGCAGAACATGTGCGATCGCAAAGCCACACAGCACCCCGTCGCGCGTTACCCCTACGTGGACAAAGTCGCTCGGGTTTGCCAGCGCCGCGGCAATTCGCTTCGTGAAAAAATGGCGACGAACATTTCCCGAAGAGGCGCGATCGATGGCGACCACTCGCTCAACGTCCTCATTTGTGAGCGGACGGGTCTCAAACCTTGGTGTCGCCGGCACGCTGACCATGGTTGGCTCATTCTTCATCGACGTACTGCTGAAGAAGGCGAGCCTCGGTTTCGGAATCCAGGATTTCTTCGAGCAGCGGCAGCAGCGCCATCTCTTCCTTTTGGACATGTGCGAGCATGCGCTCGCACAGCTCCTGACCAAGGCCGCGGAACTCCTTCCACCTCGCGCCGTCGAATCCTTGTGCCGCTGCCTCTCGCCCTACCGTCGCAATGCGCGTGCCGAGCGGCCTGATCGCTGTGTGCTCGTCCCTCAGGTGCGCGCCGATCGCTTCATCGCCCGCCGCTTCCAGATAAGTAAAAAGATGTTCCTCTTCAAAGGCGAAGTGACGCTCGACCTCAGCTTCCATGCTGGCGCAAAGGTCGGAAATCAGCTGCGTCACATTGCGATCGCCGATGTCGGGTGGATTGTCCGGTCGATGGCGCGCGATCAAGTGCTCGAGTCTTTCCATGAGGGCAACGGTCGCGCAATGCTCGTCGTGAAGCATTTGGCTGACGCGATTGGAAGAGTTCGTCATGGCGGTCACGGATGGAGTTCTTGGTACTTTTTCAGCAGGTCGTCCTTGCTTTCAGTCCAATCGGGATTGGGCACGATGCATTCCGCCGGGCACACCAGCTTGCATTGCGGCTCGTCTTCCGCTCCCACGCATTCGGTGCATTTCAGGGGATCGATCACGTAGGTCGGGTTGCCGGCTGAAATTGCCTTGTTGGGACAGACCGGCTCGCATGCGTCGCAGGCAGTACAAGCGTCGGTGATCAACAGTGCCATGATCGTGTCTCCTCGATTCTCACGCCGCACTCGGCAGCTGTCCCGCGGCGGCAAGTTTGTCGTGCCGGAAGGCTCCCCAGAGAGCGGCCCCAATGGCCCCAGCAAAGATCGAGTCCGCGTGGCTGCGAACGACCGTCTTCATGTCCTTGATGTGGGCGATGTCCTCTTCGAGCGCCGCGACGAGCCCTTTGTCGAGCGCGAGACCACCGGTGACCATGACGACCCCGCTCGTCGCGCCGATGGATTTCAGCAACTTCGACAGACGCGCGGCCATCGACAGGTGAATTCCCTTGACGATGTTCGGAGCGGAAATTCCCCGCGAAACCATGTTGATCACGTCCGTCTCCGCAAGGACCGCGCAAATGCTGGAGACCACTTCTGGATCGTCGGCCTGACTCGACAGAGTGCCGATGTCCTCCTGTGCGATTCCAAGGTATCGCGCGATGTTCTCCAGGAACTGGCCGGAGCCCGAGGCGCATTGGCTCGTCATCTTGTAACTCAGCACCTTGCCACGCTCGTCTATCGAAATCGCGCGACCGTGGAGCGCGCCGACATCGAGTGCCGCGCGCGACTGCGGATCGAGATAGATCGCGCCCCGCGCGTGCGTGGTCATCGAATAGAAATGGCCGGTATGAAACGGGACGCTTTCGCCCTCGCCGGTCGTCGCCACGTAGTCGACGTCCTCGGGCCGGAGCTTTGCGTCCTCGAGCACCGCGTCGTAGGCGACGCGAGCCAGTTCCAGGGGGTCGCGCTGGCGGATGCGGACCAAGTAACGCGACAACCACGTTTCCTTGCCGTCCTCGATCTTGAACAAGGCAGCCTTGATCGTGCCCGTCCCGATATCGATTCCTGCTGCAATGGTCATGTGTCGCTCCCATCCGCCTGCCCGGCATGCGCCCGCCGCGCGAATTCCGCGGCCCCGAGCGCGCCGGTGTAAATCGATTCCGGATTGATGTTGATCGTCACCTCGCCGTAGTTTTCCTTGATCAACTTCTTCAGTTCCCGCACGGCCGCCTCGTTCTTTGCGACACCGCCCGTGAAGGTGAACTCGTTTGTGACGCCGCCAGAACGAGAGATGATGGAGATCGCGCGAAGAATGATGGCGCGGTGAAGCCCCGCGAGAATGTCCTCACGCTTCTCGCCGAGTGACAGGCGATCACGCAGCTCCGCCCCTGCGAACACAGTGCAAGTAGAGTTGATGCGCGCCGGCCGTTCGGACTTCATCGCAAGGGGGCCCAGTTCATGCAGCCCCATGTTCATCTCATCGGCGATGTATCCTAGGTAGCGGCCGCAGCCCGCCGCGCAGCGATCGTTCATCTGAAAGTTTTCGACGATTCCCTTGGCGTCGACTTGGATGCCCTTAGTGTCCTGGCCGCCGATATCGAGGACCGTGCGCGTGCTCGGATACATCATATGCGCGCCCAGCCCATGACATAGGATCTCGGAGCGAATGTGCTCTTTGGAAAAAGGCAGCGTTACTCGGCCGTAACCCGTGCCCACGAGGTAGGTCTCATCGAGGTCGACTCCGAGCGTGTGTTCGAACACCGGCAGAAGATTGGATGCGCTCGATTTCATCGTGGGGTCGGACTCCAACACGCGCGCCAGCGCTCGGCGAAACTTGTCGCGAGGATCACCGGCCGGCGGGCGGTTTTCGACCTCGATGATCGACTTGTCATACACATTGAGCAGAAGGTCGTAGGGCAAGCCGGCAGCCCGAGCGACCTCTTCCGCGAACGCGTGATACCGCGAACCGGCAACGTCGCGGAAGAAGTCGGACTTCCGCCGGGCTCCAGGCGCGTAGAGCTCGGGCGCCTCCTCGCGAAGCCGGCGGAAGACCTCCGAAAGCGCATCCCGCACGCCGGTCTCCACCTTGGCGAACCGCTCACCCGTGATCTGACCGACGCAGGTCCGCTCCAGATCGTCGAGTTGCTCCAAGAATTGCTCAAGACGGACCGCGCGTTCGAGGGAAGCGAGAAACTCGTCAAGCCGCGCTCCAAATCCTCCGTCCTTGGCGAGCGCCCTGCGAAACAGGGTTGCACGTGCGTCAATGACCGCTTCCTGGCTGGCGACGCGAACCGCAGTCCCGTAGTTCGAGCGGGAGTTGGTGATACCGCGACCGATGACCTGGCTTTCTTCATCCAGAAGCACAGCCTTGGTCGTGGTTGAGCCGAGGTCGATTCCGACGAACGTTTTCATACCGCATGCCTCCTTCAGGCAGCACGTGCGCTTGCGCGCTTCTGTTCGATCATCTGGAAATAGCTTTCGAGCCGGTTCTTGATGTTGGCCGCGGAGAAGTAACGCGGGTCGACCAGATCGGATTCGATGAAGGCTGCGGGCTTGCCCGTGCGCTTCTCGACCTCCCGCATGATCAGCAACTGGCCGGCTGAGAAGCTGTTGCAGCTCTTGATCGAGTTGATGAGCAATCCATCGGCGTTGTACTCGTTGACATAGTTCGACAGCATCTCGATCCGCATCGGCAGGTTGCGGTTCGTGTAGACCCCCAGGCAGTATTCGGCGAGCGTCTCCAATGGATTGTCGGGATCGTGGCGGAATCCGAAGTCATAGACGCCGCCAACCTTGCTGTAGCTCGATGCAACGACGACCGCGCCCTCGTCGTAGAACATTTTCCAGAACTGGCGGAAATGCGTGTAGTTCGGCGGCCCCTCCACGACGAGGCGGTACTTCTCCTTCGCCATGTCGCCTTCCGGCGTGACCGGTCCTTTGCCGCTGGCGAGACGTTCCTGAACCTCGGCGCGCAGAAAGCCGTAGTAGTCGATCGCATCGTCGGTGCCGCGGAACGCACCGAAGATCGGTCCGATGTAGTAGATGCCGCCAAAGTAGCCGTCGATCGGCGACGGCCTGTTTTTCGCGCTCTGCAAGACCCAAACGAGATCGTTCTCGGCCTTGGCTGATTTCTTGAGGTGCTCGCGCAGCCGGTCGATGTCAAACTTCACGCCGGAGATTCGTTCCAATGTCGGTATGACCTCGTCCTTCAGCTGCTTGACCATATACTCGATCATGTTCTTCGTGATCTTGCCGTCGCCCATGTAGGGCGTGTGCAACATGATCGTCTCGCATTTGTATTGCTCGCGGAGCAGCTCGAACCACTTCATGAACGTGAAGCAGCCCGTGTAGGAGAGAAGCAGCACATCAGGGTTTGGAAACTTCTTTCCGTTCGGAGCGATGTTTCCCTTCGCCATCATTCCGACGTCCGATTTCACATACGTGCAGACGTCCTCGGAGTGACCGATCTTCTCCGCCTCGAGCACAAACGCACCGCTCTGACGACGCAGTCCGTTTTGGATCGCGTTTACCTCAGGAAGATTGTTCACCAATCCGAAGCACATGATGAGCTCGTTGAGGTTGCCCGGTACGAAGGTGGCGCACACCTTCTCGCCGGTTTCAGGCGCGCTCGTCAGCCGGTCGTAGTGCGCGGCCATCATCTCCTTCTGCTTCACCATTGACGCGTCCTTCTCGACCTCTCTGGCCGGGGCCGCCTTCGGCGTGACGATGGTTGTGGTCATGCTCCGCTCCATAGTTTGATCGAGTCGGCAAACGTCCCCGCCTGCTCGCGGATCGGCTGCATCTGGCCGGAATTCTCCGCATACTTGAAGGCGATGTAGGGGATGTCCGCGTCCTTCAGCACGTGTTGCAGCATCGGCCGGTCGAGCAACGCCGGGTCGCAGAAGCTCGGGCAGGCGAAGATCACACCCTCCGCGCCCGAGCGGCGCACGGCACGCACGAGATGCTGGCCTTTCTCCTTCAGGTTTGGCTCGTACTTCGCAGCCGTAGATTCAGATTGGTGCAGGAATGCGTGCGACAGATCCTGCAGCGGAGGTCTGTCGGTCGGGACGTCGGCGGTGAGCCAGCGCGTCACCAGCAGCAGATCGTCGTCAACGACATAGCATCCTGCAAGCTCAAGCGACTTGATCAGATTGAGCGGAGGCTGCTCGCAGAACACGCCGGTGACTACGACGCGGCAGTTGTCACGCCGAGGCCGCTCATCCGCTCTAGCCGCCGCGAGATAGTCGCGAAGCATCTGCGAGTGTTCCTCAACCGGCAGCACGAGCCCTGCGCGCAGCACGAGATAGACTTCCGCGGCCGGCGCCTGCCAAGGGCATTGCGCACGGAACGCATACAGTTCGCGCACCAGGCGCCGATTTTCGTTGTAGACGTTAATCGAGTTGCGCAACTCGTCGTCGGTGATCGGCTTGCCGCGCAATTGACCGAGATCGTGGACGAGTTCCGCGAGCTCGTTTACATAGTAATTGCCGCCGATATCGTCGCGGTAATTCTGCGGCACGTCGAAGTACCGAACGTACACGTTCGGAAACATCATCTTCCACATGCCGGAGAGATTGCGGATGACGTCGCAAATCGATGGGAACAGCATCCCGTCAACAAAATCGAGCCGGCCGGACACGCCTAGCTCAATCGTGGAACGAGGAATTCGGCAGATATAGCTTTGATAGTACGCGTCGCCGTGGATGACCTCGAGTTGATCACCGCCGCCGAGAATTCCCAACGGTAGAAAGCCGGCGGCGTGGATGATTTCGCGCGGAACGTAGATCGGCATGTAGCCAATGACTTTGCGGTCCGGCTGGGCCGCTTTCCAGTTGCGCGCGGCTTCGAACGAAAGATCGTCGAACAGCGCCTGCGCGCGGGCAACGACGTCAGCGGTCTTCGATCCGTTCAGCGATGTAGCCATTGTGCCGGCCTTTTTCCGATGAAAGCCTCGAGACCTTCCACGGCGTCGCGTGTCTTCATCAACTCGTCCAGATAGATGCGCTCGACCGACTCAAGCTTGGCTTTGATTCGCCCGACGTAGTCGAGACGCGCAGCGCGAACCGCGTAGCGCAGCGAACTCGCGCTCTTTTGCATCAGATGCTCGCTGAAGAAGGCGAGTGCGGCGCGCTCGGGATCCTCGTCGACCTCGTGCGCTATTCCGAGCTCAAATGCCTTGGTGCCGGTAATGCTGCGCCCGGACACAAGCAGTTCCAGTGCGCGCGCCGGCCCTGCGATCTCCGGCAACAGGCAGGACGCTGCCGGCGCGAATACGCCGAGCTTTGTTTCCGGTTGGCCGAGTTGAGCGTCAGGACTGACGAAGAGGAGATGACCTGCGAGCGCCAGCTCCATTCCGCCGCCGAGACACTGGCCGCGAGCGGCAACGAGGACGATCACGGGGGCACTCGCCAGGCGGAGGAGCAAGGCGTGAATGTCCTTCAGCATTGCCTCGCACTGGCCGGGCAAGTGCTCTTCCACGCTGGCTCCGTAACTGAAGTGCGGTCCTTCGGCGTCGAGCAGGATGGCAATGAGACTGGGATCGTTGAGATGCTCGCTCAGGGCCCTATCGAGCGCCGACATCATTTCGCCGTCGATTAAATTGGCCTTCGGCCGGCTCAGGCGCAGCCGCAGCAGTTTCCCTTCTGCCTCGAACCAGACCTTAAGCGGGCTTGTCATCACGGTCGTTGCTTTCTCTGATCAACTTGCGTCGGCGGTCCAAGGCAGTCCGGCGACGGCGGCCCGCCGTTCAGCCGCGCCCGGCATGAGGCGCGCCGTAAGTTCATCATTCCATTTTGCATTGGCGGCGAGCGCACGCCGTAACTCGACGAAGTCGATTTCGCGCCCGAATTCTTTGCTTCCCTCGTTGAAGGCACGGAAGCCTGCGCGCGCTTCGGTCATCATGTTGAGCGCCAGCCAAGCGCGTGAATTCTCCTTGTTTCGATTCCACGCATCGAGCTTTGGCTTGCGCAATTCCTCGACCGTCTTCGTGGTGCAATCGGGGAACGTGTAGAGAATCTTGGTGCAGAGCGTCTCGACCTTCTCGTCGAGCAAACTGAGATCCACGACGCCGCGCTTCATCAGCTCCTGGCCGGCCTTGAGAGCTTCGCCGGTCTTCGGCTTGCCGAATACCAAACGCCCGTATTCGTCGGTGATGCGACAAGTCTGGACCATTGGATTGGCCACGAACGTGCCGTCCACTTTCAGGGCAGGCACGATGTCCGTCAGCATGCCCATGAAGTAAGCCTCGTGCGCGGAGAACGGCTCGCACAGGACGCAAGCCACCATCGCACGCTCGGCGCCAATCACGACCGGGAGGAAATCGGTCGCACCGCCGATCGGCGCCGAGCCGTGCTTGGGACCGGCCTGTCCGAATCGGGCAAGGTCCTGCGCAATGGAGAAATCGCAGGCCATTCCGATCTCCTGGCCGCCACCAACCCGAATACCGTTGACCCGACAGATCACCGGCTTGTCGCAGCCGAGAATCGTCGAGACCATGTCGTTGAAGAGCCGCATGTACCCGCGATACTCCTGCGGGTTGCCCGCGTAATACTCTGCGTACTCCTTCGTGTTGCCGCCGGTGCAGAACGCCTTATCGCCAACCCCGGTGAAGACGACGGCAACCACATCGCGCGCCGCACTGGCCGCGCGAAACGCCAGGATCACGGCCTTGACCATGTCGGTCGTGTAGGAATTGAACTGCGAAGGATTGTCGAGCGTGATCCACGCATTGTAGAGGCCGGCCACTGGCTTTCCGTCATTGCCCTTGACCGGCCGTTTCTCATAGCGGACGCCACCGCTCGCCTTCAGACGCACGTGCTCCTCAACGAGATCGTGATCCTTCGTTTCGGGATTCACGGTTCCGACAATGCGACCGGCTTCTACGTTCATGATCGTGTGCTCCTCAATGAGCCGGGACCAGCACGGCGCGGCGCTTGAGCGCGCCAACGTGCACGGCCTCGAACACCCGATTGATTTCGTTCAGTGGATACTTTTCGACGAACGGGGTGACTTTGATCCGGCCATCGAGAACTAGATTGAGCGCTGCGGGATAGAGCTCCGGCGGGCAGCCCCAGTTTCCGATCGCACGCGCGTGCAGCGCCATCAGATTCGATAGTCGGACTTCGACTTTGTCCATAGTGAAGCCGACGACTCCGAGCGTGCCGCCGAGATTGAGGAGACTGAACGCCGTCTCCTGACCGGCTCGGGTACCGGAACATTCGAAGATGAACCACTCGGTCTGACGGAGACCGCGCCGCTTCGCGAAGTCTTGAACCGCTGTCTTGAGTTCGCGCGATCCAACGTTGCGCGCGTTCAGCGCTAGGTCGACGCCGTACCCGGAAAGGGCGCAGAGCTTTTCGTCATCGATGTCGATCGCAACGACTGCACCGCCGAAAGCCGCGGCGATCTGCGCGGCGTATCCGCCGACGCCCCCGACGCCGTTGATGATGACCAGATCACCTTTGCCGACGCCCGCCTGAACCACAGCCTGATAGGGCGTGGTGACTGCATCGGCGATTACCGAGAGTTCGGCGAGATCGAGTCCGACGGCCGCCAGGCGGCTCTCGTCGACTTCGCACAGTCCGCGGACCGGCACAGTCACGTGGGTCGCGAAGCCACCGTGGATATCGTTGCCCGGCATTTTCTGGCGGGCGCAAATCGTCGCCTTGCCGCGCCGGCACGCATCGCATTCTCCGCAGGGAATGACCGCCGCAACGACGACGGCCCGGTCGATCCACCACATGGCGTCAGATCCCGCGTCGACCACGTGACCGCTTATCTCGTGGCCTAGGGTCAGCGGAAGCTCGTGCTTTGTCCGGACGCCGTCGTAGTAGAATCCGAGATCGGTGTGGCACACGCCGCATCCGGCGATTTCGACCACGACTTCGTCGGGGCGAGGGCTGGCAAGGTCGAACTTCGTTTCGGCGAGGGGCTGCCCCTTGCCGGTCATCATCCAACGGACCGCTTGTCCTTCCATGCGTCCGCTCCTCGGGGTCGGGTCTTGCGCAAAAAGGCCGCAAAGACCGGTGATTTCGTGGAAGTTTCATGTCCCCGGTGGGTGGCCGCCTTGATCTAAGACAAGGAAAATCGAAAAAACTCGTATTTTAGTACCTAAATGCAGCTTGCTGGGCGATCCGGCTTTGGGTCCCCGCGGGCCATTCTGGGAGGAAGCCGAAAGTGCAGGATTCTCAGAGGGTTTCAGTCGCCTTGGTCGGCAGCGGTGGCGCAGGCGCGCTGACCGTCGGCAATTTCCTCCTTGAGGCGGCAGCCGCAGCCGGATGGCAGGGTCTTTTCACCCGTTCCGTGGGCCCGCAAATTCGCGGCGGTGAAGCCGCGGCCCTTGTGCACCTGAGCGCCAGGCCGGTCGAGTGGCTACCGGACCAGCTCGACCTCCTGATCGGGATCGACTGGCTCAACGCGCAGCGATTCGGCCCCGAGATTCAGGTGGGCCCGCACAGCGTCGTGATCAGCGATCCGCGCGGCGGCGAGATGCCGCCAATGATCGCCGCCGCCGGTGCACGCATTGTCGAAATTCCGATCAAGGAGCTCGCGAAAGCGATTCCCGAAGGGCGCCCCAACATGATCGCCTTCGGCATCGCCGCGCGATTGCTCGGATTCAGTATGGATGCTGTTACAGCTCCACTGGAGAAGCGGCTCGCCGACAAAGGGCAAGCCGCGATTCAGGCGAGCCGTGACGCACTAAAGGCCGGCTTCGACGCGATCAGCGGCGTACAACTGAATCGCCGACTCTCCCATCCAAAGCGAGCCTCTTCGCCGAGATGGCTCCTGTCGGGAAATGAGGCCACTGCCCTCGGTGCCGTCCGCGGCGGCATTCGCTTTGCGGCTGCCTATCCGATCACGCCGGCCACTGAAATTCTCGAATGGCTAGCGTCCAACCTGACGAAGATCGGCGGCACACTCCTGCAAGCCGAAGACGAGCTTGCTGCGATCAACATGATCATCGGTGCGTCCTTCGGCGGCACGCCGTCGCTGACGGCAACATCCGGCCCGGGTCTCTCCTTGATGATCGAAGCACTCGGTCTTGCCACAGCGGCCGAAATCCCCGTCGTCGTGATCGACGTCATGCGCGGGGGGCCTTCCACTGGTATCCCCACCAAATCCGAGCAGGCCGATCTCAACATCGCGGTCTACGGCTGTCACGGAGATGCGCCGCACCTCGTGCTGGCGCCGCAGTCGGTCGGCGACTGCCTGTTCACGACGCAATGGGCGGCCTATCTCGCTGAAGCGCTGCAAGCGCCGGCGATCGTATTGTCGGATCAGTTCCTGGGGCAGGCGCGCGCCGCAATCGAACGCCCTGCCGACGTCGCCTTCATCGGGCAGCGTACAAAGGCAACCGACATCGTCGGCGCCTACAAGCGCTACGCGGGCGCGGCCACCGGGATTTCGGCAATGGCGATACCCGGAACGCGAGGGGGCCAATACACGGCCGACGGCCTCACTCACACGGAGCGCGGAATTCCCACCAGCAGCGCAGCGGATCACAAGGTTCAACTCGACAAGCGCCGAGATAAGCTCGAGCGCTTCAACTATGGTGATCACTGGGCGTCCATCGAAGGTGCGGGTGAAACGGCGGTAATCACATGGGGTTCGCTCACTGGCGCGGCCCGCGAGGCGATTGAACGCGCATCGCGTGACGGGGTCGCGGCAAGCCTGATCGCTCCCCGGCTGCTCTATCCGACTCGGCCCGATCAAATGGCTGCGGCGCTTGAGGGGAAGAAACGCATTCTCGTGGTCGAGCAGAGTCATGGCGCCCAGTTCCATCGTTACCTGCGGGCACACTACGACCTGCCCTGCGAAACGCGCACGCTCTATCGACCGGGACCGTTGCCGATCAAGCCTGACGAAATTCATCGCGCAATCGCCGAGTGGAGATGACGATGTCGACCGCGGAGATGCGAGTGGCGTGCAAGCCAGCCGACTACAAATCCGACATCAAGCCGATCTGGTGCCCGGGCTGCGGCGACTATCACGTGCTCATGTCGTTTACGCGGGTGTTTGCCGAGCTCGGCTTGCCGCCCGAACAAATCGTCGTGGTCTCCGGCATCGGATGTTCATCGCGCATCCCCGCCTATACGAACTGTTATGGGTTTCACGGCGTACACGGACGGTCGCTGGCACTGGCTGCCGGACTGAAGGTGACACGTCCTGATCTGACGGTCGTCGTCGCGAGCGGGGACGGCGACGGGTACTCGATCGGCGGCAACCATTTCCTGCACGCCTGCCGGCGCAATATCGACATGACTTACGTAGTCATGGACAACCGCGTCTATGGGATGACGAAGGGCCAACCCTCGCCGACCACTGAGCCCAGTTTCGATTCGGCGTTGTCGCCCGGCGGCACGGGCTTGCGCCCGTTCCATCCGCTCGTGATCGCGCTCGCATCGGGTGCCAACTTCATCGCGCGGTGCTTTTCCGGCTTGCCCAATGAGACGGCTGCGATCCTCGGCGAGGCCATCCGGCACCCGGGGTTTTCTTTCGTTGAGATTCTCAGCCCCTGCGTGACCTTCAGGCCCGACGAGAAGGAGTGGAAGGATTTGGTACGTTCGGCCCCCGTCCCCGCCACGAATGATCCCGCCAAGGCAGCCCGCCGCATCATGACCGATGACGGGTTCAATCTCGGCATTCTGTACCGCGGTGATCGGCGGCCGTATCAGCCGAGTGTGCCTCGGCCCAACGCCGATCTATCCGAACTCGAGAAGGAGTTCGAGTTATGAGCCGCCAATCTCGCGCTTCTGAAATCTCCAGTCTCGCAGATCTATTCGCTGTCGCGTTCCAAATCGAGGCCGATGCGGTCGCGCGCTACGATCTCCTGGCCGAACAGATGGAAACGTACAACAACCCTGAGCTTGTTGCAGTGTTTCGCGACTTGTCGCGGGCCGAAGCGCTGCATCGCGATGAAATTCGCCGACTGGCCGGCGACATTGACGTTGTCGCGCACGCGCGAGGGTTAAAGACTTGGACGGGCGGAGAGAGTCCAGAGGAAGCCGATCTCGGCTCGGCGCACTATCTGATGACGCCTTGGCATGCATTGCAGCTTGCACTCGCCGCGGAACAACGCGCCCTCGCGTTCTTCACGTCTATTGCGGAAACAACCGAAGATTCGGAAATCAAGAAAATGGCGGAGGAATTCAGGGAGGAAGAGGCCGAGCACGTGAACCTTGTGCATCGTCTGCTGCAGAAACACCCGCGTCCCCCGGAATCGTGGTCGCAGGATCTCGATCCACCCGTTTCGCAAGAGTAGTCCTCAGGCGCAATATCGCGGCGCCTCGGCCCAAGGCTGAAGGCACCCCTAGTTCTTCTGGTTCCGCAAGTCGCGCACGCGCACGGCCTTACCTTGCGAGCGCGGCACTTCCCCGGGCGCCTTGACCGCGACCGAGCACGTCACTCCGATCAGCGACTTGATGTGATGCTTCACCTCCTCCGCCTTGCGGAGGCGCGCCACATCCGTCACCGGGGCATCGGGCGCGAGCTCGACGTCGACGGTCATCGCGTCGAGCGCTCCCTCGCGGGTCAACACAATCTGGTAGTGCGGCGCGAGACCGGGAAAGCCAATGAGAACCGCTTCGACCTGCGAGGGATAGACGTTGACGCCGCGAATGATGAGCATGTCATCGTTGCGCCCCGTCACCCGCATAATCCTGAGATGCGTGCGGCCGCAGGCGCACGGTTCGTCACTCAACCGGGTGATGTCGCGCGTGCGGTAGCGGATCATGGGCAACGCTTCCTTGGTCAACGTCGTGATGACCAGCTCGCCCGACTCGCCCAGAGGAAGTGGCTGCAAGCTTTCGGGATCGACGGTTTCGAACAGGAAGTGATCCTCCCAGCCGTGCAGGCCTGATTGCGCCACATGGCACTCACAGGCGACGCCGGGCCCGAGAATCTCCGACAGGCCGTAGATATCAACAGCCTTGATGCCGAGCCGCGTCTCGAGGTCATGGCGCATGGCTTCGCTCCACGGTTCCGCGCCAAAGAGACCCGTGCGCAGTGGTTCGGCCCGTAGATCAACACCCATGCCGGCCGCGACCTCGGCGATATTCAGCGCGTAGGACGGAGTTGCACACAATACTTGCGCGCCGAAGTCCTTGAGCAATGCGACCTGCCGCTCGGTCCCGCCACCCGACATGGGGACGACCGTGCAGCCAAGCCGCTCCGCGCCATAGTGCGCGCCAAGGCCGCCGGTAAACAGCCCGTAACCGTAGGCGTTGTGGACGATGTCACCGGGGAGCGCGCCGGCACACACAAACGACCGCGCCATCAGATCGGCCCACCGCTCGAGATCGCCCTTGGTGTAGCCCACGACGGTTGGCTTCCCGGTCGTGCCCGACGAGGCATGGACACGAAGCACGCGGTCGCGCGGCACGGCGAACATATCGAACGGGTAGTTGTCGCGTAGATCGCTCTTTAACGTGAACGGAAAACGGCGAATGTCCGCCAGCGTTCCAAGATCGCTCGACCTCACACCGGCGGCATCGAACCGACGGCGATAGTGAGGCACGCTCGCGTATGCGCTCTCAAGCGTTTGGCGCAACCGCTCGAGTTGGAGCGATGCAAGTGCGGCCCGTGACATCGTTTCCGACTTCGGGTCGAACATGCGGATGCCCGACTGACGGATCGCACTTTGAATAGCCATGGCCGGTCTCCTGCAAACGTGGCGTCATCCTTATATTTTGATGCGAATAAGCGAGCGGTGGCCTTGCTCTTGATCAAGTGCGGCGTGCGACGCCGATTTTGTCCGATTCACGCGGTTGCTTGCGGCAACACCCATCCCGGTTTGACCGCAGGTCCGGCCACTCCCGAGCCGCGCACGGGGGTGTGGCTCAGCGAAAAACCCTGATTGAATCCCGCGCGTGTCACCAGAATGAACTTGAACGCCGCTCCGGAGGCCGCAATGCACGCCCCGGCTGCGGCAAAGAAGACCGGTGCGGATTGCGGCACGACGAAGCCCAGGATCACCAGTCCTAACGGGCCGGCGAGGCCGAGCAGCAAGAACCAAGGTCGAAAGGCTGAAAGTACTTCCATGCTACGCTTTGGCGCGCCGGTGGCAGCCAGCGCCGTCATGTAGGATCGCCAGCTCAAGCTGCGCAAAGCTGTGAGCAAGGCGGTCGCAATCGATGCAAATTCGGCAGTCGATGCGAGCGAAGTGACAAGCGCAACGGCGATCATGAACAGGCCACCCCCCTCCGCGAGCCCGGTGCTGACGATCAGCGGAACGACCTGCGGCTGCCGCCAGACGGGAATTCCCTTGGCCTCGCGTAGGATCATTGCCTGACTCCATAGGAACAGGAGTCCCAGAACTGCGGCAGCAGTCATCCATGCAGGCGACTCGAGCCACGCGCCCAGCGCCCCGATGGGAAACAGGACGCCCGCGACCCAGGCCTCGCGCGCCATCCATGAGCGTTGCGGTTGCCGCAACACGTGGACAAACCGCCAGGGACGGCCGATCTTGAGCCATACGAGGAACAAGCCGAGAGCGATAATCGCGAGGGCAACCCAACCGAGCAGGAATGCCGACGCGTGCCCGACGCTCGCGATCGCGACAAAGACGAGCAGCCCAACACCTGCGCCGCCGCACATGAAATTACCGGCTGCCTTCCAATCCCAATGCGCTTGAAGCGATGGTCCCACGCCCTTCGCGCGGAGGCCATCCGCGTGCCCTTCCTTCGCAGGCGCCGGATTTGACCGCGCCTCAGCCGGACCCGGACCCTCCGCTGCATTCACCGCGCCGTAGAGATAACGGAACGCGGGCGCCGTGCCGATCTCTTCGTGCATTCGGAAGTGCCGCTGCTCGCGGAGCAAGCGAGAAACGTTGCTGTTCGGATCGTCGACGTCTCCGAAATGAAGTGCATCGGCGATGCAGGCGTTAACGCACGCCGGCGTCGCCGCCGGATCAATACCTGGCGTCAGCCCGCTTGCGAGACCGAAGTCGATGCGGTCGGAGCAGAATGTGCATTTCTGTGCAACGCCGAGCAGCGATTCATCAGCGCGCTCGACTTCACTGGGTAATGCCGCGGGGCTGTAAGCGAAGTGGGGCGTGTGCTCCAAAAACCTCGCCTGATAGGGACAGGCCACTTCGCAGTAGGCGCAGCCGATGCAAATCTCGTAGTCGATCGTGACGATTCCGTCCGGACGTTGGCGCGTCGCCGTCGTCGGGCACACGTGCATGCAGGGCGGATCGGCGCAATGTTGGCAGCCAACCGGTACGAACGTGCGGCTGACATTCGGGTAGTCTCCGGCCTCGACATCCAACACCTTCCGCCATTGGATCGCCGGCGAAGTCGCGTTCGCGTGCCTGCATGCCGCCGTGCACGTCTGACAGCCGACGCACCGCTCGAGATCGGCGACCATCGTCCAGCGGGTCATGACGGTCTGCTCACTTTGACTTTAACCAGATCGGCGCTCGATCCCGTCGCGTCAGTCAGATCGAGCAACATGGGCATGAGCGCATTCATACTCGGCGCATTGAACTCCTTAGCGAACGGCGTCGCCCAGTGGTCGAACTGGCCGATCATCAGGAGCGTGTCCGGGCGGATGCCCGCGGACAGGAGCACACGCCCTTTGGTGTGATTGAGCGGCGAGCTGACCTCAACGAGCTCGCCATCGCCGATTCCAAGACGTTCGGCCGCCGCCGGGTTCATGACAATGCTGCCGTGCCCCGCGACGTTATCCGCCACTTCCTTCATCAGCTGTATGCCGACGTTCCCACCCCAAGAGTACTGCATACTGCGCGCGGTGATGAGCCAGAACGGATAGTCCTCGATGCGCACGTCGTAGTGGCGCACGAGCGCGGTCTCCCAGACTGCGGAGAGATCTCGCCACTTCGGCAGTGCTTCGTACTCTTCGAGTTGCCGGTCCCACCAAGTGATGCCTTGCTCGTGCAAGCGGCGGCCCAGTTCTTTTCCGATACGAAGGAGGCGTTCCTGGTAGGGGTGCTCGAAACGCAAACCTTCGCTGATGAGCTTTGGATAGAGATACCACTGCAGGCGCGGGAACGGCTTCACGCGGAATCCATGCTCGCGGTAGTAGTCGAGTCCCTGAGACTCCTCGCCGTTCGTCAGTTCGGCACTCGCGGCACGGCAGACCGCGTTCCAAATCGTCTCCACGTCGTGAGTCTGCGCGGGATCGAGCGAGAAATCGAAATTCTCGCCCGAGAGTTTCACGCCGGCGGCGCCGCGATTGATTGCGGCGTTGTACGGCTCAAGGAGGCCGGTGCGGCGCGCGAGTTCGGTGGCAATCCAGGTGAAGTCCCTAGCCTCCCCTTGCGGCGGCACCGCGGGATCGCGCAAGGCGAAGCCCTGATGGTCCCAGAACTGCTCGACGTACTTTGTCCCGCCAATGCGGAGGAGCTGAAGTCCCTCCAAATCGGTGCAGTCAGGGAGCAAGACGTCGGCCATATGGTTCGTTTCGTCGTGCGTGTAGGCAAAGGAGACGATGAACGGAAATCGCGCGGTTGCCGCCGTCACCGCATCCGTGTCCCAGAACGAAATGACCGGATTGGTCCGGTAAACGAACCAGACGTCAGGCGGCGACGCGGCGGGAAACTTCTCGAAATCCTCGTTCTGCATCATCCAAGCGAGGTGCGTCGGTCCGAGCGCCTGACTCCAGGGAGAATTGGCTACCAACGGCACCAGCGTACGATAGGCGCTGCGCACGGGCGGACGCGAAACCCAGTCGCTCTTTCCGGTCGGATTCATGGGGTAGTCCATAAATCCGTCCGGTCCACGCACAACGCTCGACCAACGATTGTCCGCCGGACGGTTGAGCCGCACCGTCGTGCCGAGCGTTCCACCCGGAACTTCAAGTGCGCCGACCAGACACGCAAGCAAGGTGCGCGCCCAGCAGCACTCGTAGCCGCCCCACCCATTATTTACCGTCTTGCCGAGAGAGATCGACACCGGACGCAGCGGTAAGACCTCTCCGTCGATCTCGATCGTCGCGCCGACGCGCGCGTGATCGAGAAACTCCTCGGCGATCCGCCGGATGGTCTGAGGGTTGGAGTCGCAGATCGGTCCCGCCCATTCGGGCGAATAGTCCGACACGTGATCGACCAAGCAACTGAACGCCGGCTTCGCCTGCGTTGCCTTATGGGTTGTCACTTCCTCGTCGGGACCGATTTCGACCCCACCGACGGAGAAGCTCCCTTCCAGCGCCGGATCAATTCCGACCGTGTCGAAGGGGACTGCGCGACCACTGCCGAGATCGACGACGAGGGGCTTGCGCGTGTCAGGATCGCGCAAAAAGAATCCATTCGGACCAACCAGGTAGGGTGACGAGGTGTGGTTCTTCAGGAATGGCAGATCCAGGCGAGCCCGTGGTTGCTCGTGCAGGCACACGTGGATCATCGCGTAGAGAAACGCGGCGTCGGTCTTTGGCTTGATCGGAATCCACTCAGCCGAGCAAGCGCCGGTCACCGAGAGATGCGGCTCGACTTGCACCCGCTTCATGCCGCGCTTGCGGGCGTCGGCATGACGCTTAACTCCGCACACGCCACCCGAAGCTTCTACGTTGGCGCCGAATGAAACGAGATACTCGCACAGAGGCGTGTCAGGGGAGACAGTGAAGCCGCGATGCCAGAATTCCCCGTAGAGGTGCTCCGAGTGGTAGCACTTCACGCCCTGGCCGCTGCCGAAGCTCATGTCGACCGGGCCCCATGCCGCCAAGAATGCAGGCAGAGTTCCCATGTAGGCGGTCGGCGTGCCGCCCCCGCCGAAGCTTGCTGCAACGCGCGGATAGCCGGATTCGTCGAGCAATCCCCCAGCCCGCGCTGCCTTCAGCCGTTCGGCGACGAGGTCGAGCGCCTCGTCCCACGAAATGCGAACGAACCCGGGATCCTCGCCGCGTCCCTTTCTCGGGTTCGTTCGTCGCATCGGATGCAGGATGCGATACGGATTGTAGGCCTTCTGAACGAGGCCGAAGGCCTTGACGCATGCCTTGCCTCCAGCCGGATGAACGGTGGCGGCATCGAAGTTCGGCGCAACTTCGGTGGCGATGTCATCCTGGATGCGGACTTTCAATAGATCGGGACCCGCCACACACTGATAGCAGTAGGTGGAGACGGTACGTTCGTTATGCGGGCGCCGAGCAACCATCTCACTTCCAATCAGTTGGAGCCGGCGGTGGCGAGTTTGGCCGCTTTGGCTTTCAATCGATCGACGGTCTTAGCTACATCGACCACAAAACGAGTGTGCGTGCCAGTGCTGATCGGTTCGAGGTCATCCTTGGCCGTAACTTCGAACGATACCTTGCGGCCATCGACGGCTGCGATCGTCGCCGTTACGTCCACGTGCATTCCGAGGAGCGTTGGCGCCGAGTGACGCAACGAAATCTCAAGCCCGACCGAGTCCTCTCCCGCATCGGCGTGTTCGAGCAGCAGGTCGCGACAGGTATGTTCGATGTCCCTGACGAGGTCCGGTGTGCTGTAGACGCGGCCCTCCTCTCCCATGAAACCGATGGTGCGTCCTCGATCGATCGTAATCCGGCTGATCTTTGAAACTCCAGGCCGAAGACTCTGCTTCATCGTCTTGCCCTCATGCAACCGCTCGATAGCGACCGGTCTTTGCTGAACATCTCAAACACCAAGGTATGCGTCGCGCACATGCCGATCGAATTGGATCTCAGTGGCCGTACCGCGTGCCGTCACTTTGCCGGTCTCCAGCACGTAAGCACGATCGGCAATCGCAAGCGCGGCGCGCGCGTTCTGCTCCACCAACAGGATCGTCAGTCCGTCTGCCTTCAACCTGCAAATCGATTGAAGGATCTGATCAACCAGAATCGGGGCCAATCCCATCGACGGTTCATCGAGCAACAGCAGGCGTGGTCTTGCCATCAGCCCGCGGCCCACGGCCAGCATTTGTTGCTGCCCGCCGGAAAGGGTTCCGGCAGCCATTCTCCGTTTCTCGGCAAGCATCGGGAACAACGTGTAGACGTGCTCGAGATCGGATTTCACGTTTGCGCCCCGTTGCGACCATGCGCCGAGCCGCAAATTGTCCTCGACGGACAGCGGCGAGAAAAGTTGCCGCCCTTCCGGAACTTGAGTGATGCCGAGCGCAACCCTCGCATGACTCGACAGCGCTTCAATACGTTCTCCCGCGAAACGGACATACCCGCTGGTAATCGGCTGCACTCCCGAGATTGCGCGCAGCAGCGTGGTCTTGCCCGCGCCGTTGGCGCCGATGAGAGTCACAATGTCGCCCTCAGGCACATCGATCGAGACGCCGTGCAGGGCCTCGATGCGCCCGTAGGCACTGGTCAGGTTATCAACCGACAGCACGCGCACGCTCCCGCGAATGATCGACACCCAGGTATGCTTCCATAACGGCGAGATTCGACTGAATCTCTGCGGCAGTCCCCTCAGCCAGGCTGCGACCACTTGCGAGCACGTGGATGCGGTCAGAAACATTCATTACGAGCCGCATATCGTGCTCTACAAGCACCACCGTGACTCCTTCGGCGACGATCGAACGAATGACCTCTTCGAGTCCGCGAGTCTCAACCGGGTTGCAGCCTGCCGCAGGCTCATCGAGCAGCAGCAACTTCGGTTCGCTCGCAAGCGCTCGGGCAATTTCCAACCGCTTGAGAGCACCGTAAGCAAGCGATCCGGCGGGTTGCTCGGCGTCGTTAGCCAGCCCAACGCGGGCGAGGGCGCTCAGCGCGGCGTCGCGCGTAAGCCGGTTCTGACGGCTCACAGAAGGCAGGTGCAGCAGCTCGCTCAGTATTCCAGTGGATTCATGGCGATGACGCCCGACCATAACATTCTCAAGGGCCGTCATGCGCGAGAACAACTGCAGATTCTGGAAAGTGCGTGAAAGTCCCCGCCGCGCGAGCCGATCGGGGGAAAGCCCGGTAACCTCCTCTCCTGCCAGACGCACGCATCCGAGCTGTGGCACGTAAATTCCGGAAATGACGTTGAACAGGGTCGTCTTGCCGGCACCGTTCGGTCCGATGATTGAAAATACCATCCCGGCGGGAACAGCGAGGCTCACTTCGTTCACGGCGTGTACGCCACCGAACGCGATCGAAAGCCGCTCCACCTCGAGGATCACGTTGTTCGCCATCGCACTACGGCCGGCACGATGCCCTGTCTAACAAAGATCATGAAGGCCATGATGGCCAGCCCGAGCGCGACGTGCTCGTAATCGTGGAGCGCGGTGAATGTTTGCGGCAATACGACGAGCACGGCGGCGCCGACGAATGAGCCGACGATCGAGCCCATTCCGCCAAGCACCACCATCGCAACCAGTTCGACCGAGCGGAGGAACCCCGCGATGTCCGGCGTGACATGGCCGTTGAACAACGCGAGGTAGGAACCGGCCACCGAGGCGTACACGGCAGAGACGACAAAGATCGCAAGCTTCTTATAGGCGACGTCAACCCCCAGAACGCGCGCAGCCACGTCGCTGTCGTGGATCGCCCTCAATGCGCGTCCTGTCGGACTGTCGATCAGATTGAAGGCCAGCACCATGCCGATGAGGAGCGTGGCTGCGGCGACCCAATACCAGGTCACGGAGCCGCTGACGCGCCAGCCAAACAGCGTCAATCGCGACACCGACATTCCATCCGGGCCACCGGTCCAAGCCGATTCATTGGTCAGCACGATCGCGATGAGAAGTCCGAAGCCAAGCGTAGCGACGGCGAGATAATGTCCCTTCAACCGAAGAATTGGCCGACCGACGGCGCCGGCGACGCACACAGAAAGCACGGCGCCGGCGACGATGCTCAGCCATGGGGGCAGACCGAGGTGCGTTGGTCCAACCGCAACCGCGTACGCGCCGATGCCGACAAACCCCGCGTGTCCGAGACTCACCTGGCCCGCGAACCCCATCAGCAAATTCAGCCCGACGGCAGCGAGCGCGAGAATGAAGACGAGTGCGCCAACGCGATAGTAGTAAGCCGACGGGAAAAATTGCGGCAGCACGACGACTAGAGCTGCGACCACCGCGACCGGCGCAAGTCGGTATCTGACCGGCAAGCGCACGATCACACCCGCTCTATTTTGGCGCTGCCGAGCAGTCCCTGTGGCAGGGCGAAAAGCACGCAAAGAATAACGACGAATGCGACGGCGTCCTTGTAAGCCGACGACAGGTATCCGGCGCTGAATGCTTCAAGCATCCCGAGGATGAGCCCCCCGAGCACTGCCCCCGGCGCGCTGCCGATTCCGCCGAGCATCGCCGCCGCGAACCCTTTCAACGCCAACAGAGTCCCGACGTCGTAGCTCGTGAGTGTGAGAGGCGTGATGAGAATTCCGGCAACCGCTCCAATTGCCGCCGATACCGCGAACGACAGACCGACAATTCGCCGCGTATCGATGCCGACGAGACGCGCCGCCAGTCTGTTGGCCGCGGTGGCGATGACCGCCTTGCCAGTCAGAGTCCGATCGATGAAGAACCAGAGCAGTAATACGATGATCGCGGCGCCTGCCAGCACCACGAGGCTTTGTGGCAGGATCGCCGCCCCGCCAATCCGGATTGGGTCCGCACCAAACAAGGGCGGCAAACTGTGGAAGCGCTTGTCGAAAACCAGCTGGGCGATTCCGCGCAAGAAAATCGAAGCGCCGATCGTAATGATGATCAAGTTTACTACGCCGGCACCGCGGGCGGGCTCGATCGCGAGCCGATGCAATGCGAGCCCGACGGCGACCGCGGCCATCACCGCCATCAGCGCGGCCAGCGGCAGCGGAATTCCGGCAAGTGCCAGGAATACCGTCACCATTCCGCCCAGCATCACGAATTCGCCCTGCGCGAAATTGATGACGTCGGAGGCGTTGTAAATGAGTGTGAAGCCGAGTGCGACGAGGGCGTAGACGGATCCGACCGTCAGTCCAGAAAAAAAGAACTGCAGAAACTCGGCCATTGGTTCAGATGCCTCCCCACGGCCTCGTAGCGACCGGGCAGGCGCCGATGCACCCGCCCGGTGACGCTTTCACGAGCTGCCTTCAGGGACAAGCGTCCAGTCACCCTTCTTGATCTCAAGCATGCGGAATGCCGAGAGATCGAGGCCAAGATGGTCGGTTGGCGACATGTTCACGATTCCGCCCGTGCCGACGAACCCTTTGGTCTTTTCGATCTCGTCACGGACTTTGGACTTGTCCCAGCTGCCTGCGCGCTTGGCGGATTCTACCAGGATCATCAGTCCATCATAAGCATGTCCGCCGAACGTGGACACGGGCTGCCCGGTGCCCTGCTCGTAAGTCTTCTTATACGCCTCGGCCACCGGCTTCTGCGGATCATTGTTCGGCAGTTTGTCGGCGACGAGGAGCGCTGCCGCCGGCAAGCGCACCCCCTCGGCTGCAGGGCCGGCGAGCTCGATGAACTGCTTCGAGGCAACGCCGTGGCTCTGATACAAGGGCTGCGTGATGCCAAGCTGCCGGTAGTTGCGCGTGACAATTGCGGGACCCTGCCCGAAGCCGGGATTGATCACGGCTTGCACGTCGGCTTTGCTCTTTATGTTGGTGAGTTGCGGCGTCATGTCAGTATCGCGCGGTCCATAATTCTCTTGATGCACGATCGTGATGCCTGCTTTCGGCGCGACCTTGACGCATTCAGCTTCCATCGATTTGTCGAAACCACCGCTGCCCGAGATCAGAGCGACTTTCGACAGATTCCGACGCTTGATGTCGGCGAAGATCTTTTCGCAAGCCATGGTGTCAGTGTGCGGTGTCTTGAATACCCATTTCCGCACCGGCTGGATGATCTGGATTGCGCCGGCAAGCGAGATGAACGGGATCTGTGCTTCTTCGAAGGCAGGAATCATCGCCAACGTGGACCCCGTCGTCGTGCCGCCGACCATCGCGACGATCTTGTCTTCTTCAATCAGACGAGTTGCGAACGTCCGTGCATTGTTCGCATCACCGCCATCATCGTAGATGACGAGTTGCACCTTTTGACCGTTGACCCCACCCTTCGCGTTGATCGCTGCAACGTACATCTCCAGCGTCTTCTTCTCGGGATCGCCGAGAAACGAGGCGGGCCCGGTGACCGACAATACCGCACCGATCTTGACCTGCGCCCACGCGAGCGGCGCAGTTATGAGTATCGCAACAAAGATTGATGTCGCTGCGACCGCAACGGATCTTAATAGCTTCATGTCGCTCTCCCTAGATATCGCCTTGCGCACAAGGACTTGTGCCACCGCTATCAGAGCCGATCACGCCCACATTTGACCAAGATCAAGGAAGGCAGCGTCATCGGCGTCATTCTGATTATTATGCCGGAAGCGGGCGGAATCCCGGCTCTGCAAAAACGGGGCGCATCGTTGCTCGCGGCAGTGATCTACCAATCCGGTTTCCCGGTCGACGAGTTCATGGCCGCCATCGCGGCCACGCTGCGAGGCGAGAACCTGCGCCTGGGCGGTGCGATTCAGCAGAACGCGAGCCGGCAGGACACGGGGCAGTTGGCGGCCTGCAGCTCGGCAATGACGTTGATCGACCTGTCGACCGGCGAGCGCTTCGGCATATCGCAGGACCTCGGGTCGCAGTCGCAGGACTGCCGCTTGGATTCGTGCGGCCTCGCTGAACTCGGCGGCGTGCTTGATGTCTCCGTCGATGACTCTCTCGATCTGGTGATACTTAACAAGTTCGGAAAAGCCGAGGCGGATGGCGGTGGCCTTCGCAGTGTCATTGCGCGGTCGATCGACGTGGGAGTCCCCGTCCTCACTGCCGTCAGGTCTATCTATCGCGAGGATTGGCAACGATTCCACGGTGGCGTAGCGACCGACCTCGTGCCGCAGTCCGAAGTCACATTGGCCTGGTGCCGCCGCGCGGTAGGTCGGCGGCGCATGGCGCAGCTCGTCTAACTCACTGGGCCAGCATGACGGAGCGCTCATTCCGGGACGACATCGAAACTGGCAATCGAGTTCGCGAAGTGTCGCAGTCTCATCAAGGGTTACGGCGACACCCGCGGCCGTGGTG
Source organism: Xanthobacteraceae bacterium (assembly GCA_036556265.1). Taxonomy (GTDB): domain Bacteria; phylum Pseudomonadota; class Alphaproteobacteria; order Rhizobiales; family Xanthobacteraceae; genus JAUSIF01. The sequence continues at coordinate 28,183 of DATBJU010000186.1, forward strand.
CCGGGAAATACCAAGCCCTTGCCGGGATCGTTTCCAAGCTGGCCGGCAAGCCGAATTCCTCGACGCTTCTCAGGCGTTTGCGCGAGGCTGCGCTGGAGGACGAAAACGGGCAGGCGTTGAACCGCCGGATCAGGGCGAATTCGAATCGACAGGGAGTCACTCCGCCTTGCGGACGCGCGGCGGAAGAGAGTGGGAGTCGAACCCACCAAAGGCCGTCTGACGACCCCTCCCGGATTTGAAGTCCGGACGCCCCACCGGGGACGATTCTCTTCCTTCTGATCCGCCGCTCGACTCCTCAGTCGTTCGGCCGAACACGGCAAGCCGACCCGGATTTACCCGTCGCAGGTCGCCGCGACGCTGCGTGAGGCCGTGGCGATCGAAGAACTCGAGAATCTGGATCGCTACCTTGCGACCATTATCGAGCCGGTCGCGGAATTGCGCTGCGCCGAACTGACCGTCTGTAGCCTGCCCGGCGAGGTCTGCTGCGACTTCGGCCATCTCCCTGACCGTACGGCGCAGGAAGAAATGGTCGGGCGCCACCTCGTCGAGTTGACCCATTCGACTCAACGACTTCAGCAAACGGCGGACCGCGCTTTCCGTCGCCGCAATCTGAGCCGCGATGTCGCCAACGCGCGGCGGCCGAAAACGCGTCTGCCCGGAGAGGAGTGGCTCGATTGCCGCCCACAGCCTCTCATCCGCCGGCGACAGCCGAGTGCGATGCGTCGTCAAGCGTGCGAAGGCGCCGTCAAGCACAACATTTCCTTCGCCGGCGAGTACTTGCACGAACGCGGAAAACACTGCTCTCGGCAGGCGCGGCTCGACTCTGAGCCGCAGGGTGTCAATGCCGAGGCCCGTCTGCTCCGGCTGCGCGGCGTGGAATTCTGCGAGGACGGCCCGCAGGTTAGCCGCGACTTGCTCCTTTGTCGCTGCGGACAGCAGCAGAACTTCGCTCTCAGCGGTCACCCCGACCGCGCCCATTCGCTCGATCGCTTCAACGAGCGCCGTATCGCGCAACGCGCGGTCGCGCGCGAATGCGGTCAGATTCACGTAGAACGGCGCGCACTCCAGCAACGCGGAGAGCGACTGCGCCGGATCGGAAACAGCATAGGCGTTCAGTCGCGCCAGCCGTTCCGGCGTACGGCGTCGGCGTGCCGGGGCGCGCAAGTCGAGCAGGCGACCCCCTCCGATCGTACGCTGGCCGGAGGTATCGCGTAGAACGAATGGGTCGCCGGCCGCAGCAGCGATCGGCCGCTCGAGCACAAGCTGTACGTATCGTTCGCGCATACCCGGGTCTGGCGCGGCCTCGAGCAGCACGACCCGCGCGCCGACCTCAACCGCCGCCTGATGGAATCGCACCGGCATCCATTGCTCGATCGGCTTCGTCTCGCCGGAAAGCACGCGCAGCGACGCATCGATGCGGCTGGTTGGAGCGTGCAGCTCCGGATCGAGCACCACATCGCCACGCGAGATCGCGCTCTTGGTAATGACTTCACCCGTGAGATTGAGCGCGCATCGTTGGCCGACGCGACCGATCTCCGCGGGTCGATTGTGCGCGTGAATGGATCGAACCCGAGCAGGGAGGCCATGGGGGCTGACTGTCACACGATCGCCCACCGCGACCGTCCCCGACATTACGGTGCCCGTCACCACCGTACCCGCCCCCGGCAAGGTGAAGCATCGATCCACCGCCAGCCGGAAGCGGCCTCCACCCGCGCGTTCGCCGATACTGCGCGCGGCCGCAAACAGTCGCTCGCGCAGCGCATCGACCCCCTCGCCGGTCACCGCCGAAACTGGAATGATTTCCGTCGAAGCGAGATTCGTTCCGGCGAGGCACTCCGTGATCTCTGTCTCGGCAACCTCCCGTCGCTCCGCCGAAACCAGGTCGGCCTTGGTCAAGGCGACAATGCCTTGCCGAACGCCGAGCAAATCGACAATTGCGAGGTGCTCCGCTGTCTGCGGCATCACTCCGTCGTCCGCCGCGACGACCAGGAGCACGAAATCGATTCCGGTCGCGCCGGCAAGCATGTTGCGAATGAACCGCTCGTGGCCCGGCACATCGACAAAGCCGATCTCGGTGCCGTCATCCGCATGCAGATAGGCGAAGCCGAGATCGATCGAGATCCCTCGCGCCTTCTCCTCCTTCAGGCGGTCCGTATCGACACCCGTGAGGGCGCGCACGAGTGTGGTCTTGCCATGATCGACGTGGCCGGCTGTTCCGACAATCATGCAGATTTCAGTTCAAGCGCGGCGAGATTGGCCGTAAAGCGCGCTTCATCCTCCAGGCAGCGCAGATCAAGCTGCAACCTTTGCTTCTCGATCCGGCCGACGACCGGAACGGGCAGCGAGCGGAGCGCAGCCGCCAGCGACAACAGCGCGCCGCCGCCGGCCCCGCGGGGTGCGACCGCGAGCGCCGCGCTCGGAATGGTTTCCAGCGGCAAGGCGCCCGAGCCGATCTGGCTTGCGCAATCGATCACCTTGACCTGAAACGCGTCGCCAAGCCTTGCCGTGACCGTTGGCAGGAGTCGCCGCGCCATGGCTTCGATCTCGTCCTTGGCGCGTGACAAGAGCCGGAGCGTCGGCAGACGCTGCGCGAGCCGGTCCGGATCACGATAGAGCCTCAGCGTCGCTTCGATGGCGGCAAGGCGGATCTTGTCGATCCGCAACGCCCGTTTCATCGGATTGCGGTTGATCTTCTCGATCAGATCGCTGCGCCCAACGATGAAGCCCGCCTGCGGGCCGCCCAGCAACTTATCGCCTGAGAAGGTGACAAGATCGGCGCCGTCGGCAACCGCCTCGGCAACAGTGGGCTCGCGCGGAATGCCGTAGCGCGAAAGATCAACGAGCGTCCCGGATCCGAGATCGTTGACCAGCGGAACGCCGTGTTCGCGCGCGAGCACGGCAAGCTTGCCAGCCGGCACCGCGGCACTAAACCCTTCGATCCGGTAGTTCGACGTGTGAACCTTAAGAATGAGCGCCGTCTTCGCGCCAATTGCGCCCGCATAGTCCTTTAGATGCGTACGGTTGGTGGTGCCGACCTCGAGCAGTTTGGCACCCGCCCGGCGCATAATATCCGGCATGCGGAATGATCCGCCGATCTCGATCAACTCGCCGCGCGAGGCGATCGCTTCCCGGCCTTTCGCCAAGGTGTTGAGGACGAGAAGGACCGCGGCGGCATTGTTGTTGACGACGGTCGCATCCTCCGCGCCGCTGAGTTCGTGCAGCAGCTCACGCAGCACGTCATCACGTTCGCCGCGACCGCCGCCCGCAAGATCGAACTCGAGCGCCACCGCGTTGCGCATGGCCGACTGGGCGGCCTCGATTGCAGGTTCTGCAATGAGTGCCCGGCCGAAATTCGTGTGCAGCACTATCCCTGTGAGATTGAACACGGGCTTCAGTCGCGGCACCGCTTCCACCTCAAGCCGCGCGAAAGCGATCGACGCTGCCCGCTCAGCGCCAATTCCCGACGACTGCGCGGCCCGCACCTCGGCGAGCGTCGCCCGAATAGAACCGACCACCGCCAGCCGGCCAAAATGCTCGGCCGCAAGCCGCGCGGTCTCCGTCCTTAGTACCTCGTCGACGGAGGGCAGCCTCGACAAGCCGCCGGTTTCGAGCTTCGACATTTCCCACGCCACGGCCGGCATGAATACGCCGGCTACCGGCGACTCGCTAGCGGATGGGGTGGGAGGACGCAACAGCGCGGCAGAGTCCGCGCTTTTTGGCCCGACCGGCCGTACTCAGCGCCACACGTCGATGGAGACCGGAGCTCTGAGATCGCCGCTAATCATCTTCCAGGCGCCCTGGGTTTCGCCGCCAGCCACAACGATATTGATCTGCTTGGCCTCGAAAATCTCAATCAATTCGTCGGGCTTGGCCTTGAGGCGGGTCGCGTATGGCTCGACACCGGCGACTGCGAGCGGGTGGATCAGCGTCTGGATGTGCTGGTTGTCCCAGTACTCGCGCGCAGGAAGCCGCGCGTTCCGAGCACACCATTCGATCAATTTCTCTTTCTTGTCGAAGCCGAGCTCGACGAATCCGCGCGCGGCAATCGGATCCAGCACCAGCATGGGCGGGCTGTAGTGCTCGGTCGCGGACAGACAGCGGCGCATCTTCTCCTGCCACGTCGCGCGCGGGCCGTAGCCGGCGTGCGTGTACCAGCCGCCGAAGAATACGCTCGCGACGCTCTCCGTGGGCTGGAACCCTTTCTGCACGTGCAACGGCTCCCATGGACTCCGCTCTTCCGCTTCGGCGAACGCCGCCGAGTACGCGTACCAGTTTCCCTGCGAGCCCATGTACGTCTCGCCGGGCACGGAGCCCCCCTGCAGGTTCTGCGACAGTAACGCGTAAGCCCGCCCGATCGCGGCGTTAGCATGGTTATACGGACCCATCGCACCGATGCCCGAGTTCATGCCGATCTCATTTCGGATCGGCCCGTTGATGACCGAGATCGTTGCGAACGATGTGGTGCTGCTCGAGCGCGCTGAGATTCCGCTTGCGGCAAGTGCGAGGATCACGGGCAGATATTCCGGCTTCGCCCCGGCCATTACCGCGTTCACCGCGACCTTTTCCACAGTGAACTCCCAGTACTCGCGGAAAAACGTCGGCCTCAGCCTGCCCACGACCTCGTCGGGAGAGTGACTCGTTCCCCTCAGCATTTCCGCGACGCGCGCTTCGGTCGGCAGCGTGATCGGCAGGAAATCGGTCCAATTGTTCTCGACAAACAGATGATGCAGGCGCTCCTCCGACTCCGGCTCGAGCAGCCGCGGCGTAGAGCGTTCGAAGGAGACGCCCTGAAGGTCTTCTTGGTCGAGTGGCTTCGTCAGACCCTCGATCATCTCCCGCACAAACGGCCGCTTCGATATCGGATCGACGCCTTCAATGTATGCGCGCAGTTGCTCAGCCGTTCGATCGACCACGGGCTGCGGGACGAACGCCTGGCGCATGCGCGGCATGCCGTTCGCAAGCGCCGCCGATTTCGCGAGCCGGGCAAAGACCTGCGTGTGAACGGCGACCGTGGGGACGCCGGCCTGCTCCAACGAAGCTGCCAACCCGACGACCGTCGGGCTACAGGTGCTTCATAAGCCGACACCGAGGATGGCGGCGGAACCGTCCGCCGCGACCTTGGCGCGCATCTCGGGATCGTCAACCCAGCTTTGACGCGGCTTGATGATGCGTGCGTCCACGGCTGGCAGGTGCGCGGAGAACCATTGCCGCAGCTGCTCCATGAACACCTCGGAATTGTCGAACAGGCAGTCGACCAAATAGACCCGCTTGCGGTCGAGCCGGTCGAGCCGCGGCGCCAGGCGCTTGCCGGTGACCTTCGGCGGGTACCCGCGCGGATCGTGCACCGTCAGTTGTCCGACCATCGAATGCTTCTCCTTCATGTAGTGCGAGGAGACTATTCACGGGGCATCGCAGCGTCAATTTGGATGCTACCCACCGCGAACGACCGGAACGATGCTCGCGATGCACTGCGTTGGGCCGGATCACCGCCAGGCGTCGACCGAAGCCGTACCGCGCAGCGCGCCGCTGATCATCTTCCAGGCACCCTGGGTCTCTCCGCCGGCCACGACGATATTGATCTCGTCAGGTTCGAAGATTTGGATGATCTCGTCCGGCTTGGCGCGCAAGCGGGAAGCGTACGGTTCGACACCTGCCACCGCGCGCGGCCGATTGAGATACTGGATCCACTGATTGTCCCAATACTCGCGCGCCGGGAGCAGCGAGTTCTTTGCGCACCAATCGATCAACTTCTCCTTCTTGTCGAAGCCGAGCTCGACGAAGCCGCGCGCGGCGATTGGATCGAGCACCAGGAGCGGCGGGCTGTATTGCTCGACAGCGGCCAAGCAGCGCCGCATTTTCTCCTGCCAGGTCGCCCGCGGACCATAGCCGGCGTGGGTGTACCAACCGCCGAAGAACACGTGGACCGTGCTCTCGTCCCGCCTGAAGCCTTTTTGCACGTGCAGCGGCTCCCAGGGGCTCCGTTCCTCAGCTTCGGCGAATGCCGCGCTGTAGGCGTACCAGTTGCCAAGCGAACCGAGATAGGTTTCGCCAGGTAGAGAACCACCCTGCAAGTTTTGAGAAAGCAAGCTGAACGCGCGACCGATCGCAGTGTTTGCGTGATTGTAAGGACCAAGCGCGCCAATCCCCGAATTCATCCCGATTTCGTTGCGAATCGGACCGTTGACCACGGAGATCGTCGCGAATGAATTGGTGCTGCTCGATCGCGCGGTAACGCCGCTCGAGGCCAAAGCGAGAATCACCGGCAAGTGTTCCGGCAGGGCGCCCGCCATCACCGCGTTGACAGCAACCTTCTCGACCGTGAATTCCCAGAACTCACGGAACGCCGCAGGCCGTAACCTCCCTACCACCTTGTCGGGCGACTGCCTCGTGCCCTTGAGCATTCGCTCCACGCGCTCCTCGGTCGGCAGCACGATGGGCAGGAAATCCGTCCAGCGATTTTCCGTGAACAGGCGGTGCAGGTTCTCCGCGGTGTCCGCCTCCACGAGGCGCGGCGTCGAGCGCTCGAACGAAAGGCCCTGCATGTCCTCCTGATCGAGCGGTTTGGTCAGTCCCTCGATCACTTCCTGGACGAACGGCCGCTTCGAGATCGGATCGATGCCCTCGATGTAGCCGCGGAGCTGGTCGACCGTGCGATCGACGACGGGCTGCGGGACGTAGGTTTGGCGCATGCGCGGCATGCCGTTCGCAAGCGCCGTCGCCCGCGCGAGACGCGCGAATACGTGCGTATGCACGGCGACCGTCGGTATGCCGTCCTGCTCCAGAGCCGCTGCCAACCCGACGACCGTCGGGCTACAGGTGCTTCATAAGCCGACACCGAGGATCGCCGCGTTGCCGTTGGCGGCGATCTCCTTGCGCATCGCGGCGTCGTCCGCCCAAGTCTCCTTGGGCTGGATGATACGGGTCTTGACCGACGGCAACTGCTTGCCGAACCACTCCTGCATCTGGTCCATGAACACGTCGGAATTGTCGAATAGGCAGTCGACCAGGAACACGGTCTGACCGTCGAGATTCTGCAACCGTGGCGCCAGCCGTTTGCCCGTCACCTTCGGTGGATAGCCGCGCGGGTCGTGGACGCTCAGTCGTTCAGCCATCGGACACTCCCAAGTCTCGGGATCATTGCACTCGCCAGGTCCCGCTCTTCAGATATTGCTCGGCCGCGATGGCGGCCGTGGTTCCGTCGCCGGCCGCGCTCACAGCCCGGCTAGCGGTGCCGGAACGAACGGTGCCGGCCGCAAGAATACCCGGCTGCCTCGTTCGCATCCACGCATCCGTTGCGATCCGGCCCGACGCATCAAGATCGAGCAGACCGTTCACCAACGCCGCATTCGGCTTGAGCCCGACGTAAACAAAGAAGCCGGAGAGTTCGACGTCGGACTTGGCGCCGCTGGTGAGGTCGCGCGTGCGCACCCCCGTCACGGCGCTTTCGCCGAGCACCTCTTCCACCACCGTGTTCAGGCGAATTTCGATCTTCGGCTGCTTGGATACACGGTCTTGGTACGCAGCCTGGGCCGACAACGCCTTGCCGCGGTGGAACACAATCACCCGCGAGGCGAACTCCGCGAGCGTCAAGCTTTCCTGCAGGGCGGAATCACCGCCGCCAACTACGCCGACGACGCGATCGCGCAACAACGGCGCGTCGCAGGTCGCGCAGTGGCTCACACCATGGCCGCGCAGGCGCTCTTCGCCTTCGACGCCGAGCTCTTTGAGCGTGGTGCCGGTCGCGAGCACAACTGCGCGCGCGGAATAGCCGCCGTTACCGGTGCCGAGCTGCCACCCGCCATTCTGCTGCTTCAGGCTGCCAAGGCTGATCGCCTCGATCGCAGCGCCGGCGGCGCTCGCCTGTTCCTGCACCATCGGGCAGAGGTCGTAGCCGGGCACACCTTCGGGAAAGCCGGGGTAGCCGTCGATGCGCTCGATGCTGAGCAGCTGACCGCCGAGCACGTCACCGGTCATCACGAGTGTCTTCAGGCCAACGCGCGCCGCAACCAAGCCCGCGGTCAGGCCGGCGATACCGCCGCCTGCGACCACGACATCGAATTTCTGCTCGGGCATTTGCTTGCCGCCGGATGTTTCAATGTAAATCTAGCAGCTGACGCACCTCGCGTCCCTGCGACAGATCAATCGGTCGGCATTGATTTCCGTTGGCGGGAGATGGACAGGGCGTTCGTCAATGAACGGACGGCTTGTCGGCAGTGCAACGTTCAACCCGGCAGAGCAACGCGCGCAATTGGTAGGTTCCCATTGCAGGATCGTATGGAGGTGTGTTGTCGGTCAGCAGGTTCACGTTTGCCGTCCAGACACCGTAGTCGGGCGCCGGTTGTTCCGGAAACCACCATCCGTGCTGCGCGCTGATCACGCGCGGATCAATGCCCGACGTAAGTTTTGCTTTCTGGCGTATGCGGCCGCGGCGCGTTTCGATCCACATCCAGTCCCCATCGGCGATTCCAAGGCGTGCCGCTGTTTCCGGATGGATTTCCGCGACAGGCTCGCGGTGCGCCCTGCGCAGCTTGTTGATCTGACGGTGTTCCGAATTGAAGAAGAACGGGATCCGCGCACCAGTCGTCAGTACAAGGGGATAGTGAGCCGCGACTTCCGGCGCGCTGATCGGACTCTCGGGTGGTTCCTCGTAGAATGGCAGGGGCGCATATCCGAGCTGCTCGAACCGGGTCGAATAGAGTTCGATCTTTCCTGTGGGAGTACGAAAGCCGCTCTTTTCGTACTTGCGGTACTCGAACGGCATCTTGACGAAGCCGCGCCGGCATAGCTCGACGAAGGTCATGCCAACACCGCCGGTAGCGAGTTGAGCGTCGAGCACTTCGCGCACGGATTCCGTTCCGACCGGCAGCTTCATCCGTCGCGCCAGCTCGACAAAAATCTCCTCGTCCGACTTGCATTCGCCTACGCGGACCGCGCGCTGGTTCGCGAGCACGACATTGGCGGCAATGGTCGGTAAACCCGCGAGCTGATCGAGCTCGGGCCAGGAAGCCGCTGGAAGCACGATATCAGCGAGTTCGGTCGTCGGCGTCATGAACAGATCAGCGTTCACCATGAAATCGAGCTTCATCAGCGACTGATAGACGAGCGACGAATTCGCGTAGGTCGTCAGCGTGTTGTTGCCGAAGATCAGAAACGCCTTGACCGGATACGGCTTTCCATCGCGCATCGCCTGCAAAAGCGTCGGGATGTGCGCTGCCGGAAGGTCAGCGCCTTCGCCACCGAGCAATTTGAAGCGGTCGGCGCCCAATCGTCTGGCGTTCGCTTCCGGCGATAAGTTCTCGATCAGGCTCGGGAAACGTCCGAGCCCGTGCATGCCGAACACCCAGCCGCCCGGAACATCGATGTTGCCCGTGAGTGCCGGCAGCATGGACACTGCGCGCACGGTCTGAATGCATTTCGGTGTGTGTTCGAGAGCGCAGCCCCATTCGAGCATTGCCGGCCTGGTCTGCGCGAACAGGCGGGCGGCGGCACGGATCTTTTCTGCCGGTACCCACGTGATCGGCGCGGCCCACTCTGGCGTGTACTCGCGTACGCTGTTGGCCAGCGCATCGAAGCCGTGAGTCCACCGCTGTACGAACGGTTCGTCGTACAGCCGCTCAGCGATAGTCACGTTCAGCATGCTGAGCGCGAGCGCGTCATCGACTCCGGGACGGACCTGCAGCCAGAGAACCGCGCGCTTCGCGAGCTCCGTCTCACGCGGATCGATGACGATGATCTTCGGATTGTGCGCGAGGGCCTCGTGGACGTTGAATCGGGTCTCGCCGTCGGGCCCGGAGTTAACCGGATTGTGCCCCCAAAACAGCATGCACTTCGGAGGAACGTCGCCCGTGTAGTCGCATACCGGCAGGTCGCCAAAGGTGAGCATGCAGGTGTTCACTCGCGGATGAAAGCATTGCGCGAAGCCGGGTTCGCACCAGTTGGGCGTGCCGAGCGCGTGCCCGAAGCGCGACACCCAACGGATGTGGTGACGGCCGGTACCGGTGCCGAGTGCGATCGCCTCCGGACCGAATTCGTCGCGAATGGCGAGGAGCCGTGTGGAAATTTCCTCGAGCGCATCGTCCCACGAGATGCGCTGCCATTGCCCGGAGCCGCGCGGGCCGAGACGCCGCATGGGAAATTTGAGTCGATCGGGGTGATAAACAAGATCGGTCGTCACCGTACCGATCGGACAGAGCCGGCCATGACTCAGCGGCGAGTCCCGATCGCCCTCGACTTTGACAAGCACGCCGTCCCGGACATGGAGCAAAACACCGCAACCGCCGTGACAGCTGCGGCAAACGCTCTTGAAAACACCATTGGACGGTAACGCGTCCGCGTCAGTCGGCTGCGGCCGATGAGCGTTCATTTGGGCCTCGCCTTGCGGCAACGCCGAGGAAATTGGCTAATTCTAGCATCGGACCGATCTCGGAGTTATGCAAATTGAGCACCCCGTGATACCTATTGGCGATCACCCCGCGGGGCGATGGTGCCATGAAACTAGGCCAGCTTCGCAACCTGATTGCAGTGGTCGAGGCGGGAACCGTTCGCCAGGCCGCCAAGACTCTCAACCTATCCCAGTCCTCCATCACCAAGAGCATCCAGCAGCTCGAGCAACTACTGCACGTCGAGCTTCTGCACCGCAGCTCGCACGGGGTCACGCCGACAGAGGCGGGGAAAGCGCTGCTCGCGCGTGCCAAGCGGGTCGAAGCGGAGCTGCGCCATGCGCGCAATGACGTAGAAGCAGTCCGCGGCGCGACTCTCGGCGAGATCCGCGTCAGCGCCTCGCCGACGGTCGCGACCAGTTTGCTGCCGCGAGCGGTCGTCGAGTTCCAGCGCGTCCGGCCGCGCGTCGGCTTCCTGATTCAGGAAGGGGTCTACCCCGACGTGCTGCCCGCGGTTCGCACGGGAGACCTCGACTTTGCGATTTGCCTAGTGCCCGAGCGACCGCGCGACGAGACGTTGAGTTTCGAGAACTTGGTCCGGGATCGGCTGGTGCCGGCCGTCCACGTCGACCATCCGATCATCTCCGCGCGCAAGATGAAGCTCGCTGATCTTCTCGATCTGAACTGGGTCATCTACCGCCGCAGCCGCAGTGGACTAGACATCTTTGAACAGACGTTCGTGACGAATGGCCTTGAACCTCCGCGAAGCACGATCGAGTGCACCTCGTTCGTTGCCGCGCTCGCGCTCATCGAATACGGCAACTATGTCACGCTGGTGCCCTCGCAGATCTTCTCCGGCGCGCAAAAGCCACGGGCGATCGCGCCGGTGTTGCTCGATTCACCGATGCCGCCCTGGCAAGTGGCCGTGATCTCGCGGCCGAAACACGATTTGTCGGCGGTCTGCCTTTCTTTCCTGGACGAATTGCGCCGCACGGCGGCAAAGATCCGCGTTCCCGAGATGCCGACGGCGGCGCGGATGCGAGCCGGTCGCTGACGCAGCCGGCTTCTGCCTCCGAGATGATCTCTGAAATCGATCAGCCGGTCCAAATTCTGCATCAGCCGGCGATCGGCCGCTCCTTATAGTCAGACTAGAACAATTCGACCGGCCCGGTGGCCCGCCCCCTGCCGCTTGGAAGGGCACACTTCGATCCAGGACTGGCCAGGAGGAATTCCGTGAACCTCCCTGTCATCAGGTTTTCGCTCGTCCTGGCCGGTCTGGCGCAGTTCCTTAAGTTCACGGCGCGAAGGCACCCCGAATTCCGGGCGCGCTTGAGAGAGCGCAATCTCGTCGCCCAAATTCTCGCGCGCGACGAGGGGGCCGGCCGTTGGTTTGAGGTCATCGACGGAAAGATCCGGTCCAAACGAGGCCGACACCCCAATCCCGACATCACGCTCGCGTTCAAGAACGCGGTGCTCGGCGCGCGCCTGCTCACGCCGCCGATCAACTGGCTCGAACAGATCAACGCGCAGAAGGACTTCGTCCTGTCAGTCGAGGGGTCCGAGGACCTCACCAATTGGTTCGCGCAGACGGTTATGTTGTCGCAGACCGCCGGTTGGCAGTACGGCACGCCGATGCCGGACGGTTCGACCCGCTACTGCAACATGACGAACGGCGGCCCGGTCTTCGTGTACGTCAACCATGACAAGATCGTGCGCATGACGCCGATCGATTTCGACGACAGTGATCCGCTCCCGTGGACCATCAAGGCGCGCGGCGTGAAGCTCACTCCCCCGCGCAAGACAACCCTCGCCCCGCACGGACAGAACGCGAAGTCAATCGTCTATTCGCCGGACCGGCTGCTTCATCCGATGAAGCGGATCGACTTCGATCCGGACGGCGCGCGCAACCCGCTGAACCGCGGCAAGTCCGGCTACGTTCGTATCTCGTGGGATGAGGCGCTCGATCTAGTCGCGAACGAGATCAAGCGCATGAAGCGCGACCACGGGCCGGGCGCGATCGCGACCTCACACGGCTCGCATCACACCTGGGGCAACATCGGCTACTACCTCTCGGCACTCTACCGCTTCGCCAACGCCGTCGGCATGACGCGCGTGCACCACAATCCCGACTCGTGGGAAGGCTGGTACTGGGGCGCGGTGCACCACTGGGGCCATACGCTCCGTGTCGGCCAGTCCGAGACTTACGGAACGGTCGAGGATTGCCTGCAGAACTGCGACATGATCGTATTCTGGGCTGCAGATCCGGAGACGACCTCCGGATCATACGGCGCGCAGGAAGGGACCGTACGCCGACAGTGGCTGAAAAATCCGAAGCTCGGCATCAAGGTCATCCACGTCGATCCCTACTACAACGCCTCGGCACAGTTTCTGCCGGGCAAGTGGTTCGCGCCCAAACCGACGACCTCGGTCGCGATGGCGATGGCGATCGCCTGCGTGTGGATCAGGGAAGACCTGTACGACAAGGAATACGTCCGCACGCACACTGTGGGTTTCGACAGGTGGAAGGCCTATCTCCTCGGCGAAGAGGATGGCGTCCCCAAGACGCCCGAGTGGCAGGAAAAGGAAACCGGCGTTCCCGCCAAGGACGTGCGCGCACTCGCGCGTGAATGGGGGCGCAAGCGCGTCTATCTCGCGCCCGGAGGCTGGGGCAACGGGCACGGCGGCGCATGCCGCAATCAAACGGGCATTCAGTGGGCGCGCACGATGGTTTGCCTTGCGGCCATGCAGGGCCTCGGCAAGCCCGGTGTCAACATGGGCCATCTGCAATGGGGGTGCCCGCTCGATTTCAATTTCTATTTTCCGGGTTACGCCGATGGCGGCATGTCAGGCGACATCGAAAATACTTCGATGGCGGTCGAGCTCTACCAGCGCATGCCTCAACTGCCGAGCGTAAGCTCGAGCTTCCAGCGTATCCCCCGCATCTGGATGCCCGAGGCGATCGCCGACGGAAAGGCAGAAGGATGGCCATGGATCGGCAAATCGATCGAGCACCAGTTCGCCAAGTTCAGCTATCCGGCACCCGGCCACGCCCCGGTGCGCATGCTCTACAAGTACGGCGGCTCCGCAATCGCGACGATGAACAACACGCATCGTCACGTGCGAATGTATCAATCAGCGAGCCTCGAATTCGTGGTCAATCAGTCGATCTGGTTCGAGGGTGAAGCCAAGTTTGCCGACGTGATTCTGCCGGCGTGCACCAACTTCGAGCGCGTGGATATCAGCGAATGGGCGGGTCTCGGCGGCTACGGCCATCACGGACAGCAGCAACTCAATCATCGCGTGATCATCTTCCAGGCACCGGCAATCGCGCCGCTCGGCGAGTCGAAGTCGGACTACTGGATCTTCAATGAGCTCAGCAAGCGGCTCGGCCTCGCGAACTACTTCTCCGAGGGCATGAACGAGATCGACTGGGTCAAGAGACATTTCGATGCGTCGGATCTGCCGAAGGTGGTCTCGTGGAAGAAATTCATCCGCAAGGGCTACTACGTCGTACCCGCTGAAAAAGAGCACCTCCGCGCGCCGGTGTCGTTCCGCTGGTTCTATGAAAATCGGAAGAAGGACGTCCCTGAGGCGCATCCGTTGCCGTCCGACTACAGCGAGGAGTTTCTGCGCGGGCTGCAAACGCAGTCGGGCAAGCTCGAGTTCGAGTGCAGCAGTCTGAAACGTTTCAGTGATCCGGAGCGGCCGCCCATCGTGAAATACGCGCCGTCATGGGAAGGCGTGCACTCAAGGGAACTCTACGAACGCTACCCGCTACAACTGCTGACGCCCCACTCGAAATACTCGTTCCACACGCAAGGCGACGGCAAAGACAGCTTCCTCCTCAATGTCGAGGACCACCGCGTCAAGGTCGGCAACTATTACTACTGGATCATTCGCCTCAACCAAGACGACGCCGCCGAGCGCCGCATCAAGAAGCACGACCTCGTCAAGGTCCATAACGACCGCGGCGCCGTGATCTGCGCCGCGCTGCCGACGCAGCGCCTGCCGCGCGGCGTGTGCCACGGCTACGAGTCCGCAGCGATCTACGACCCGATGGGAGAACCCGGCAAATCGGTTGACCGCGGCGGCTGCCTCAACTTGCTGACGCCCGAGCGGACGCAGACCAAGAGCACGCACTCGCTGGCCGGATCGAATGCGCTCGTCGAGATCGAACTCTGGGACGGCCGCGTCGAACATATGTCGGAGACGTTCGCGAGGATGGAGAAGAGCGCCGAAATCAAGCGCCAAACCAAGGTGACGCAGCTCATGCCGGCGAAGTGACGGCGGCGGACGGAAACAGCAGGAGAAAAGTCGATGGCTTACATTTTCAAGGAGAGCGAGCTGCCGTCACTGGTTTCGGTCGTGCCGGGGCGAGAACGCATCTTCTTCGTGAACCAGGAACTCGCCAAAGTCGACGACATGCTCGCCGGCGTCATGCACTACAAGAAGGGCGCCGCGTCTCCTCTGCACCTGCACAAGAACTGCGAACACTTCTATTTCATCATCAACGGCAAGGCGACGGTCGAGTCGGACGAGGGAGTTCGTCCGGTCGGGCCCGGAGACATGATCTTCATCCCGGCGGAAGAAAAACACCGCCTGCGCGCCACCGAACCGCTGTTCTATTTCGAATTCCAGGCGCCCAACCGATTTAAAACCACGATCCTGGAAGGCACCGGCGACGACCTGCGCTGGGAGCGCAAGGACGGCCGCGTCTGGATTCAGACCTGATGCACCTGCTGCAGCCGAGGGCAATGAATATGTCGCTCACGTTCATCGATACGAACAAGCTGCCGAAGAAGACTTCGACCGGAACCGGCGAGGTCACCGAGGTACTCAATGAGGCACTCTGCGGGGCCCGCAACGTGCGCGGTTCGCTGCGGTGGCTCAAATCGGGCGAAATATTCAAGCCGGACGCAATAAACAAGCTTCAGCTCATCTACTTGATGGAAGGCAAGGGGCGCATCCGTCTTAACGGGCAGGATTATCCGGTCGAGAAGGGTGCCGGCGTCTACCTCGGCCCTTCGGAGACGGCCACGATCGAGGCGGCGAGTGGAGCCTCCATGAAGCTATTTCATCTCGTCGTGCCGCGGATACCGAAATGAGGATCGCCCTAAAGCGATGAATGCGTTGAAGAACTGACCATGAAGAAGTGGAACATCATCGTCGATGTCGCCGAGTGCACGAACTGCAACCTCTGCACGCTCGCGGCGATGGACGAATACGTCGACAACGATTGGCCGGGCTATTCCGCGCCGATGCCGAAGCACGGTCATCAGTGGATCAAGATCCTGCAGAAGGAGCGGGGACAGGTGCCGATGGTCGACGTCGCCTACGTCCCGACCATGTGCAACCACTGCGACGACGCCCCATGCATTAAAGCGGATGTCTCCGGCGCCATCAGCAAGCGCGACGACGGCATCGTCCTGATCGACCCACAGAAGGCGAAAGGACAGAGGCATCTCGTTGATGCGTGCCCCTACGGCCACATCTGGTGGAATGAAGAGCTGCAACTGCCGCAGACGTGGCCGTTCGATGCCCACCTGATCGACCAAGGCTGGCGGAAGACGCGCGCCGAGCAATCCTGCCCCACCGGCGCGATTCGCACGGTTTTCGTGAGCGACGAGGAAATGGCGCGCCTCGCGAGCGATCAGAGACTGGAAGTGATCGCGCCCGAACTCCGGACCAAGCCCCGAGTCTACTACCGCAATCTGTGGCGCTACGCGAAGTGCTTCATCGGCGGGACGGTGTCGAAACGATCAGACGGCGTCGTCGACTGTGTTGAAGGCGCAGAGGTGCGCCTTATCAAAGAAGGCGCGTGCCTCGCGACGGTCGCCAGCGACAACTATGGGGACTTCAAGTTCGACGCGTTGGACGAGGGTTCGGGACGCTACGTGGTCGAAGTCTCGTTCGATGGAAGCGCGTCGAAGGCCGTCGATGTGGAACTCGGGACCAGCGCCAACATCGGGGAAATACTCATCTAGATTCCATCGAGTGACAGCGAACGTAGCGACGATTGTCTACAGGAGAGCAACAAATGATGAAACGCATTATCGGCGCGGCCGCGTCGCTCGTGCTCGGGGCCGGGTGGGTCCAGGCGCAGGAAGTCAAGGTGGGCGTCGTGTTGCCGTACACCGGGGTCGGTGCGGAACTCGCTCAGCAGCAAGACCGCGGCATGGAGCTTTACCTCAAAACGCATGCGGACGAGATCAAACCGTACAAGATCACCCTGATCAAACGTGACTACAAGAATCCGGGCGGCGCCGACGCGAAAATTGCGGTCCAGGAATTGCTGACCCAGGACAAGGTCGACGCGATTGCCGGTTGGAATTATTCACCGAACGCGATTGCGACGGCGCCGCTGATAACGGCGGGCAAGAAGCTCGCCGTGATTTCGAACGCGGGCACCGCGCATATCACCAACTTGTCGCCGTACTACGTGCGGGTCTCGTTCAGCATGTGGCATGCCGGCTACGCTTTGGGCGAAGCCGCGGCCAAGCAGCTCAACGCGAAGACGGCGGTCGTGGGCTATACGGACTTTCCGCCCGGGAAGGACATGCTGGCGTCGTTCAAGCGCGCGTTCGAGGCGGCCGGCGGCAAGGTGATCGATGAGATCCCGATGGGCAGTGCGGCGGCGGTACCGGATTTCACGCCGTTCTTCCAGCGTGCCAAGGACAAAAAGCCGGATGTCTTCTTCGTATTCGTGCCGGGCGGGGATCACTCCCCCGCTGTGGTCAAGACGTACAACGCGCTCAATATGCGCGACGCTGGGATCAAGTTGATCGGCCCTGGCGACATTACTCAGGACAACAAGTTGCAGGCGATGGGTCCGGCCGCCGTTGGTCTCATCACCATGCATCACTACAACGCTGATCTGGATAACCCAGAGAACAAGCGGTTCGTTGCCGCCTGGAAGAAGGAGTACGGCGCCGACTCCACTCCAGACTTCATGGCGGTCGGTGGCTACGATTCGATGGCGGCGATCGCATACGTCGTGACGACGCTCAAGGGCAAGATCGACGCCGACAAGGCACTGGAAATCCTCAAGGGCTGGAAATACAACAGCCCGCGCGGGCCGATCATGATCGACCCGCAGACTCGCGACATCGTCATGAACGAGTATCTGTCCGAGGTGGTGATGAAGGATGGCAGGCTCGTCCAGAAAGCGATTGGCCGGATTGATGCCGTGAAGGACCCGTGCAAATCGCTGAAGGTCGGCCCGTGCGCCAACTGATCGCTTGATCGAGCGGCTCAACCTTCGGCACAATCGAGGCCGCTGCTCCGCGTCGGGGGAGCGGCCATTTTTTCGTTTGCCGACCCGTCGCCAAAGGAATCGCGCGTGATCCTCGGCGTCGACGTAGCCAGCATCCTCCTCGGCGGCGTCGCCGCAGGCATGGTGCTGTTCATCGTGTCGGTTGGGCTTTCGATCACCATGGGATTGATGGGGTTCGTCAACCTCGCCCACGGTGCGTTCGCGATGCTCGGCGGGTACGTCATCGTCCTGTCGATGAACCGTTTGGGCGTCCCGTTCCTGCCAGCGCTGGTTCTCGGATTTCTTGCTACGGCCGCATTCAGCGTCGTGTGTGAACGATTACTCTATTCGCGGCTGTATCGGGCGGCGGAACTGGACCAGGTCCTGTTCACGATCGGATTCGTGTTCATCACGATCGCGTCGGTGACGCTTGTGATCGGGCCGGAGAACCAACAGCTCGTGCTTCCCGCATCGCTGCAGGGTCAGGTGAACCTCGGCTTCACGCAGTATCGTACGTATAGCGTCTTTCTCATCGTATTCGGCGTGATCATCCTGCTCGGACTCTGGCTCGGCTTTGAGCGCACGCGCATCGGAGCGCAAATCCGCGCCACGGTTGATAACAGGCGAATGGCGGAGTCGCTCGGCATCAACGTCGATCGTCTCTTTACTCTTACATTCGCCTTCGGCAGCGGCATGGCGGCGCTCGGCGGCGGACTAGGTGCCGAATTCCTCGGCCTCGACCCGCAATACGCCCTGAAATATCTCGTCTATTTCCTTATCGTGGTAGCGGTCGGAGGGCTCGGGCGTGTCAGCGGCGTGTTCTACGCGGCGCTCCTGATCGGTGTGCTCGACTTCGTGCTCAAGAAATACGTCCCGAAAGGTGGGACGCTGTTCATCTATGCGCTGACGATCCTGCTGCTCCTTTGGCGACCGCAGGGCCTGTTTTCCGGGAGGCCGAATTGAGCGCGTCGACGTCCGCTTTCACCGCGCATCGGGCGGCGCTCGCCTTTGCCGAACGGCACCGCCCGCGCATTTGGGAATCGGCGGTCTGGATTCTCGCGATTGCTTTCTATTTCGCGTTTCCGAATTTTCTCGGTTTCGGCACGGAGCTGCTGATCACGATTCTATTCGCGCTCTCCCTCGATCTGGTGCTCGGCTACGCCGGGATCATCACGCTCGGTCACGCCGCCTTCTTCGGTGTAGGCGCCTATACGGTCGGGATGCTCGCCTACCACGGGTTCTGGAACGAGCCGTTGTCGAGTCTCGTGCTGGCGGCGCTCGCCGCAGCGATCCTCGGCTTTGCCTCGGGCCTCGTGTTGCTGCGGACGCAAGGCCTTACGCTCTTGATGCTCACGCTGTGCACGATGGCCCTGCTGGAGGAGGCGGCAAATATCGGACATGAATACACTGGCGGCTTCGACGGACTTGCCAATCTGCCGATCCCTCCCCTGCTCGGCGTATTCGAGTTCAATCCGCTCTATCCGCGAACGCAATACATCTACGTTCTGAGTGTTCTGTTCATTTGCTTCCTGTTCGTTCGCACGCTGATCTACTCGCCATTTGGCCAGAGCCTGACCGGAATCCGGGAAAACATCCTGCGCATGCATGCGGTCGGTTCGCCGGTGCGTGCACGATTGGTCGCCTGCTACACGATTTCCGCCGCCATCGCCGGCGTTGCCGGCGGGTTGTGGGCTCAGGCAAACGCCTACGTCAATTTGGCGACGTTGAGCCTTGATCGCGCGGCCATGGTGCTGATCGCACTCATCCTAGGCGGCTACGGGCGCCTTTACGGAGCGTTCGTCGGCGCTGCCGCGTACATGGTGCTCGCGCACTTCCTGGCAAGACTCTATCCCACGGCCTGGCAGCTCGGGCTCGGAATCCTGCTTGTCGCCATCGCTCTGTTTGCGCGCAATGGAATCCTCGGCATTGCCGAAAGCGTGTTGGAACGATTGCGCGTGAAGCGTGGGCCACGATGACCGCCTGCTTGCTGGAAACACATGCGCTTGGCCGCAGCTTCGGGGCGCTTGCGGCGGTGTCCGATGTCGAATTCAAGCTCCACGCGGGCGCACGTCATGCGTTGATCGGCCCGAACGGCGCCGGCAAGACGACATTCATCAATTTGCTGTCAGGACTGCAACGACCGAGCTGCGGGCGGATCCTGCTGAAGGGTCGTGACGTCACCGACGTCTCCGAGGCGCAGCGGGTCAAGCTCGGGATCGCACGCACGTTTCAGATCAACCGGCTGTTCCGCGGCCTCACGGTACTCGAGAACGTGTACATCGCGGTCTCCGAACGGTTGGGCGCGGCTGGCGATATGTTTCGCTCCGCAGGGGCGCATCGCGACGTCACCGCAGAGGCGATGCAGCTTCTGGCAGTGCTGAAGCTCGAAGATGATGCAGGCCGACGCGTGTCCGAGCTTCCTTACGGCCGGCAGAGATTGGTCGAGATTGCCATAGCCCTCGGTCTGAAGCCCGAAGTACTGCTGCTCGACGAACCCGCGGCGGGCGTGCCGAGCGCCGAAAGTCACATCATCCTCGATGCCGTCGGCCATCTTTCGAAGAATATCGGCGTGCTCATCATCGAGCATGACATGGATGTGGTCTTCCGTTTCGCTGAGCGGATTACCGTGATGGT
>DATBJU010000187.1:0-12655 GCA_036556265.1 Xanthobacteraceae bacterium
TGGTTGTCCGGTGAGCGCACGAACGCCATCTCGCCATCGCGCGGCGGCCGGTTGATCGTGATGCCGGCCTTCATCAGACGCTCGCAGGTCGCGTAGATGTCGTCGACCTCGAATGCGAGGTGGCCGAAGGAACGCGCCTCGCCCAGATTCTCGGGATCCCAGTTGTACGTGAGCTCAAGCAGCGGCGCCGCCCGGCCGCGCTTGCGGCTTTCGCCGACGATCCCTTCGTCCTGCGGGGCCGCGAGAAATACGAGCGTGAAGCGTCCCTTTTCGTTCTCGATGCGGCGGACCTCCTCGAGACCGAGCTTGTTCCCGAAGAAATCGAGCGCGGCGTCGAGATTGCTCACACGCAACATGGTATGCAGATAACGCATTATTTCCTCGCTTGTTTGCATCGGTCGATCTTACGCGATGAAAGCGTCCAATCGTAGCGCTGCGATCGAACACCTGACCGCTCTCGTCGCGGTGTCCCAGCGAGCGGTCGCGTTCACCGGGGCAGGCATATCGACGGAGTCCGGCATTCCCGACTTTCGTTCGCCTGGCGGCCTTTGGGCTCAGAACCGGCCTATACCGTTCGACGAGTTCATCGCGAGCCGTGAGGCGCGCAACGAGGCCTGGCGGCGCAAGTTCGCGATGGAGGATAAATTCCGCACGGCGCGGCCCGGTCGCGGTCATCGGGCGCTTGCGCGTCTCGTGGAGCGGGGCAAGCTTTCCGCGGTGATCACCCAGAACATTGACAACCTGCATCAAGACTCGGGCATCCCACAGGAAAAGGTGATCGAGTTGCACGGGAACGGCAGTTACGCGATCTGCCTGGAGTGCTCCAGTCGCTATGAAATCGATTGGGTTCGGGAACGCTTCACGACGGCAGGCGGAACGGCGCCGGACTGCCCCAAGTGCGATGGCCCGGTGAAGTCCGCGACGATCTCCTTCGGCCAGGCGATGCCCGAGGAGGCTATGCGACGCGCTGAAGCGGAGACGCTTGCCGCGGACCTTTTCATCGCGATCGGATCTTCGCTAGTCGTTTGGCCCGCCGCAGGTTTTCCGGCCATGGCGAAGCAGAACGGCGCGCGCCTGGTGATCCTGAATCGCGAGCCGACGGAGTTCGACGGGATCGCTGACCTCGTCGCACACGACGACATCGGCGACGTACTCGAACCGTTCCTTGCCTGAGGTACGCCACAAGCGGTGGTAGCCGGCCTCCGGCGATAGTTGCTCGCAGTCAACACTATCCACTGAATGTCCACCGTTGCCTACACTTCGTCTCAAATTCGTATTTGCGGGCCCACCTGCGATGATATTGTCATAGGGACGATTCGGCGTCCGGTTGGCGGGCGCTACAAGTGACGTGGCGGCGTCCTGTAGGCGGCGATATGGGGTCGGACCGGCTGGGGCCAAAGCTCGCGTTGGGCGAGGCTGAGGCAAGAGTTGAAGAGCTCACCGACGAGGCACCGGTGGGCCTCGTCGAAATCACTGGCTTTATCAAGTGGTTTGACGTCTCCAAGGGCTACGGTTTCATCGTTCCCGATAACGGAATGGCCGACGTGTTGTTGCACGTCACGTGCCTTCGTCGCGATGGATTTCAAACGGCGTACGAAGGCGCACGCGTTGTTGCCGAAGTGTTGGAGCGGCCAAAGGGGCTGCAGGCGTTCCGCATCCTTTCCATGGACGAAAGCACGGCGGTGCATCCATCGCAGCTGCCGCCCGCGCGCACGCACTTCGCAGTCACGCCGACGAGCGGGCTCGAGCGTGCCTGGGTCAAGTGGTTCAACCGGCTGCGCGGCTTCGGTTTCCTCACGCGCGGCGAGGGAACGCCGGACATCTTCGTGCACATGGAGACCCTGCGACGCTATGGCCTCACGGAACTCCGGCCCGGCCAGGTCGTGCTCGTCCGTTACGGTCATGGCCCCAAAGGCCTCATGGCCGCTGAGGTGCATCCGGATACGGGCGGGCACATCCCATCGTCGCATTGATCCGTCGTTTGGCACTGCGGTAAGCGGTTGACGAGGCCGCTCGAAAGCGGCTTGTGTCTTGGTCGCGTTGCGACCCAAATTCCTGCGGGGGCGCGGGGGAACTCGTTGGATCGAACTTGCGGACGCCGGCTCGAGTGGCCGGGGCCGGCCTTGGCAGTTGCCTGCTGCTTGCTCTTGCTGAGCACGCAAAGGGCGCTGAGCGAGCCCGGCTATCAACTGCTCCAGCTCGACGGCCAGTACGTGAAATGGGGTGCGCCGGTGCTCGGCACAGGCGCGCGGATCCGTTACGCGATTGTCGACCGCCCGATGCAGTTTGCGGGTGCCATCAATTGCCCTGCAATGGGTCCACTGCAGTCGCTTCTGGAGAAGTCGGGCATCGCGCTCGCCCAGTTTCGCAATGAAGTCGTTGCAGCAGCCGAACTGTGGCAGGCAGCCGCGGATCTGACATTTGAACCGGCAGAAGACCCGAGTGCCGCGGATATCCTGATCGGCGCGCAGACCGGGCCGACAGGTTGGGCCTTCGCCAACGTCTTCCACGACCGCGCCGCGGAGGGGGAGACCGCGCGCATCGAGAAGTCCCTCATCTGTCTCAATCCGGAAAAGCCGTGGAAGATCGGCTTCGGGGGCAACGCCTTCGCCTACGACGTGCGCTACACGATCGCTCATGAATTCGGCCACGCCATCGGGCTCAATCACGCCGGTCCCGAAGGCCAGGTCATGTCCTTCAAGTACGGCGAAGAGTTTCGTGTCCTGCAACCCGGCGACTTGAAAGGAGCGGTCGCGCTCTACGGTCGGCCGGGTCATCCGCCCTCGGCGGCGTCCACGGTGCCCGCGGCGCAAAAGCCTGAAATGGGCCTGCGCTAGCGGCCATTGACGTGCCGGCGCGCCCTGAATGGGTTAGACCTTCTGCGTGAATACCGGTCGCACGCTCACTCGAAGGGTGGCCATCCTCGCGCTGTTCGCGTTCACGGCGATCGCGTACACATTGGCGCGCGCCGAGCCGCTCGAGCGGCTCGAGATTGTGGCCAGGTCCGGTGTTCATGTCTTCGACGTGGAGCTTGCGCTCACCCCGGATCAGCGCAGCAAGGGCCTGATGTTCAGACGCGAGCTGCCGAGCGGGCGAGGCATGCTGTTCGACTTTGGCGGCGAGGGCACCGTCGCCATGTGGATGCGGAATACGTATGTGTCGCTCGACATGCTCTTCATTCGCGCCGACGGAACGATCGCGCGGATCGCCGAAAATACCGTGCCGCTCTCCGAAACGACCATCTCCTCGGGCGCGCCCGTCAAGGCTGTCCTCGAGGTGGTAGCGGGCACCGCGAGGCGGCTCGGCATTGCGCCCGGAGATCGCGTCGCACACAGGATTTTTCGCAGCCGGTGATTGCACACGGCGATTGTCGTTGCGCGGTCGAACGTGATCGGTATCCTTATCTCGTCGCGGGCGGATTCCGGCGTGGCGCCGTCTACGGCTCGCGGGCAAAACTTGGGGGCTCTCATGAAGAAGGTTGCTTGCGCGGCGTTGGCCGCGACGTTCGCCGTTTCGCTGTCGAGCGCACCGGCCTTGTCCCAAGGCCTCGGTCTGATCGTCCACTCCTCGATCGTGTCCAAGTGCCAGAACCGGCAGCTGACATTGGAAGAGGCTCAACGCAGCGCGATATTCCCTTTCATGAACATCTGGAAGGCGCTGAAGGACTGCCAGACAGCGAGCGCCAAGAAGTAGCTGCGACCGCAAGACAATCGATCGAGTTCTCAGCGCCCGGCCGAACGGCCGGGCGCGCGCTTGCCCGACTACGACCCGGCATGTTAGCGAAATCGCAATACGCCCCCGATATTTGGGGGGGCACGGGCGGGGCGTAGCGCAGCCCGGTAGCGCATCTGCTATGGGAGCAGAGGGTCGCAGGTTCAAATCCTGCCGCCCCGACCAGTCTTCGCGCTACGCGCTTCGGCTTGGCAGGCCCTCGCACGGACCGAAGCGTAGCGCGAAGGCTGCCGCGCCGTAACTCTGCAGGAACGAAGGCGGGCAAGCGGACAGCGATACTTTGAGAGAAGCAAAGATGGTTGCTCGTATCTACAAACCGGCGCGCACGGCGATGCAGTCGGGCCGGGCACGAACCAAGGACTGGCTGCTCGTGTACGAGCCCGAGGCGCCTCGCACGGTCGAGCCGCTCATGGGCTGGACCGCTTCGTCCGACATGAAGCAGCAGCTGCGCCTGCACTTTCATACGAAGGAAGAGGCCGTGACCTATTGCGACCGGCACGACATTCCTTACCGTGTCTACGAGCCCAAGGAGCCGTCGCGCCGCAAGATCGCGTATGCCGACAATTTCAGCTACAGACGCATCGGCCAGTGGACGCACTGAGCGTATTGGAAAGGCGCTCTCGGGTACGACCCCGTAGCTCAGCTGGATAGAGCAGCTGCCTTCTAAGCAGCAGGTCAATGGTTCGAGTCCATTCGGGGTCGCCAGCGCCTCACACGAGTCGACCAGACGTCAGCGCCCGCGCTTCCTTCACGGCGCATCGCGGAAAATTCCGGCGAGCAACGCCATGCGCACAAGCTCGGACAGACTCGCAGCCCGCATCTTGGTCATCACGTTTGCGCGGTAGATCTCGACGGTTCGTGGGCTGATGCCAAGATCGGCAGCGATGTTCTTGTTCGGGCTCCCCGCGACCAGACCCTCGAGCACCTGACGCTCGCGCGGCGAGAGTTCGTTGATCCGTGCGGTGACTTCAGTCTTGGCTGACTCGCGTTTGGAGGCGTCTTCGTGCCGGCTCAGGGCAGCGTGTACGGCACCCAGCAAGGCATCGTCGTCGTAAGGCTTTTCGAAGAACTCGACCGCGCCCAGTTTCATCGCCTCTACTGCAAGCGGTATGTCGCCGTGACCGGTAATGACAATTACCGGCAAAGCAGTTGTTGCCTTGTTGAGTCGTCGCAACAGCTCGATCCCGGAGACTTCCGGCATCCGCACGTCGGTGATCACGCATCCTGCTTCAAGCTTTGGCAGTTCGCGCAAAAAGGCCATCGCCGACTCGTATGTGCGTACCGTCAACCGCGCGGATTCAAGCAGAAACCGCAATGAATCGCGTGCCGCATCGTCGTCATCGATGACGTGCACCACGGGATCACTTGGCATCGACAAATTCCTCCTTCGCCACCGCGCGGAGCGTGAAATGGAAGATGGTGCCGCCAACCGGGTTGGGCCGCACGCCGATCCTGCCCTCGTGGGCTTCGACGATCGTTCGGCAGATCGACAACCCGACCCCCATGCCGTGTGGCTTGGTCGTGAAGAAAGGCTGGAACAGTTGCGATGCCACCTCTTCTGAGATGCCGGAGCCGGTGTCGGCGACGCTGATCTCGAGCATGCTGTTGCCCGCGGGCGCCACCGAGACCGTCAGTTCTCGACGGCGGGAATCCGTCATCGCGTCGATCGCATTTCGAATTAGGTTCAGCAGGACCTGTTGTATCTGAACTTTGTCCGCGAGCACGAAGTCGTGCCGGCGATCGAAATTGTACCTCACGCGCACTCCGATTTCCTTGGCGCCGACGAGCGCGAGCGCGCTCGCTTCTTCTACGAGCTTCGAAATGCTCTCCAGTTTCTGCTCAGTCTCGCCGCGCGCGACGAATTCGCGCAAGCGGCGGATGATCTGGCCGGCGCGCATGGCCTGCTCGGCAGCCTTGTCGAGGGCTTCCCGCAGTAGCGCCGATCGGTCGTCGGTCTCGCCCTCGAGCAGGCGGCGCGAACCCTTCATGTAATTGGCAATCGCCGAAAGCGGCTGATTGAGTTCGTGCGCAAGCGTGGAGGCCATCTCACCCATGGCAGTGAGACGAGATACCTGCACCAGCTCGGACTGAAGTTCCTGAAGCCGCTGCTCGGTCTGCTGCCGCTCGGTCAGATCGCGGACAAACCCGGTGAAGAAACGGCGACTGCCGGATTTCATCTCGCCCACCGCGAGCTCCATTGGAAACGTCGACCCGTCTTTGCGTTCGCCCACGACCAGGCGGCCGATGCCGATAATTCGCCGTTCACCGGTGGCGAGATAGCGGCCGATGAAGCCGTCGTGATTTTCGCGATACGGCGAGGGCATGAGCGCTTTCACGTTTTTACCGACGACCTCATTTGCCGCGTAGCCGAACAGGCGCTCGGCTGCCGCGCTGAAGGATTGGATGATGCCGCGTGAATCGATCACGATCATAGCGTCGGGAATCGTGTTCAGGATTGAAGCGAGGTGCGCCTCCCGCGCCAGCACCTCACTCGTTGCCGCCTCCATCTGACTGCGATTTCGCCAAACGTAGCCGCCGACGAACGTGATCCCGATGCAGACGACCGCGAATACCGCGGCGTTCAACTGAACACCTGGTGAAAGGGTGGTCGGATTGAGCGACGGCAGCCCCAAGATCAGTGAAAGCGCGCTGGCGGCCAGCCCTGGGCCGACGCCGCCAAGCACGCTCGCGATCAGGACGGCCGGTACGTACAGCAGAAAGCGGCCTGCAATCCCAAGCACGGGCTCGAACTGCGCATGAATCGCGAACGCGATTACTGCCAGTCCCGTGCCAATGGCGTAGTGGAGCACGCGAGTCCGGAGCGTGGCCCAATTCATCCGGGCCGTGTTCGGGTCGTCGTTGCCCGCAGTTGCTTCGGCCATGATCCCTCAATGAACAGCGAATGGCGCTGTCGCTCCAGCCTGTACCTTGCGTGACATATCCTACGGGATTTCCCTTGGGTACATGATCCGAATCTTGGTGAACCGCGTCAGTCCGTGCGAAAGAGCGATAGTCGGGCAAACTGCGATGCGGACGGGGCGGGTGGCCCCCGCCGGGCGATGGACGCGCCGCCAGCGTTGAGGGACTTATCTTTGGCTGCACTTCACGCTCTAATCGCGCGCCAGAACGGGATTGAACGGGAAGGACGAATATGCAGCGAAATCTGATTGGTGGTGACTGGGTCGAGGGCGCATCAGTCATTGCGAACATCAATCCGTCGAACACCGACGAGGTGGTTGGCGAATACGCATCCGCCAGCAAGAGCGATGTGGCGGTGGCGATCGCGGCTGCCAAGACCGCGGCGCCCGAGTGGGCGCGCTCACCGATCCAGAGACGCCACGATGTGTTGAAGGCGGCGTCCGATGAGATCATTGCCCGCAAGGAAGAACTCGGACGCCTGCTCGCCCGAGAGGAGGGCAAGACTCTCCCCGAAGCGATCGGCGAGGTGACTCGTGCCGGACAAATTTTTGCGTTCTTCGCCGGCGAGTGTCTCCGGATTGGCGGCGAAACCATCGACAGCGTGCGGCCTGGCATCGACGTTCATGTTACCCGCGAGCCGGTTGGCGTCGTTGGCGTGATCACACCCTGGAATTTTCCGATCGCGATTCCCGCATGGAAGATCGCGCCGGCGCTCGCCTACGGCAACACCGTCGTCTTCAAGCCGGCCGAACTTGTGCCCGGCAGCGCTTGGGCGCTCGTCGACATCTTGCATCGTGCAGGGACATCGAAAGGGGTGCTGAACCTGACCATGGGGCGCGGTTCCATCGTCGGCCAGGCGATACTCGACACTCCGGATGTCAACGCCGTCACATTCACCGGCTCGGTCGCAACGGGGAAGCGAGTGGCCGCCGCATGCACCGAGCACATGCGCAAGTTTCAGCTCGAGATGGGCGGCAAGAACCCGCTTGTTGTGATGGACGACGCCGATCTCAAAACCGCTGTCGAGTGTGCGGTGAACGGAGCATTTTACTCGACCGGCCAACGTTGCACCGCGTCTTCGCGTCTCGTGGTGACGGATGGAATCCACGACCGCTTCGTGGGCGCGCTGACCGAGCGGCTGCAGGCACTCGTGGTCGACGACGCCGTCAAGCAGGGAACGCACATTGGTCCCGTCGTCAGTCAGGACCAGCTCGATCAGGACGTGCGGTATCTCAAGGTCGGCAAGGACGAGGGCGCGAAACTGCATTGGGGCGGCGAACGGCTGAACCGGGAGAAGCCCGGGTACTATCTGCAGCCGGCTCTCTTCACTGACACCGACAACAAGATGCGCATCAACCGCGAGGAGATCTTTGGGCCGATCGCGACCGTGATCCGCGTCAAGAATTACGAGGAGGCGCTTCGGGCAGCGAACGACACCGAATTCGGGCTGTCGTCCGGCATCTGCACGACGAGCCTCAAGTACGCGAGTCATTTTCGCCGGCACTCGCAGGCCGGCATGGTCATGGTCAACCTGCCCACTGCGGGGGTCGACTATCACGTGCCGTTCGGCGGCCGGAAGGGCTCTTCCCTCGGCCCACGCGAGCAAGGGCGCTATGCCGCCGAGTTCTACACGAGCGTCAAGACCAGTTACGTGCTGCCCGGGTGAACGCGAATCCGTGATCGGAGTCCCGCTCGCGAAAAATTTGAAACAGGGCTAGCTTCCCGCCCGAACAGTCGCCCGGCCCCGCCGGAACGCGAAAAAGGGATTGCAAGGGGAGGAGTCAAATGAAGCTCTATATGCACCCGGTCTCGATGACGAGCCGACCGGTCCGCTTGTTCATTGCGGAGAACGGCATCAAGGTGGATGAGCAGGTGGTCGACCTGATGAAGGGCGAGCACGTGCAGCCCGCCTACACCGCGATCAACCCGAGTCAACTCGTGCCGGTGCTCGAGGACGACGACCTTCGACTCACAGAAAGCTCGGCGATCCTGAAGTATCTCGCCGACAAGATCGGGTCGCCCGCGTACCCGAAGGACCTCAAGAAGCGCGCCAAGGTCAACGAGGTGATGGACTGGCTCAACACCCAGTTCTATCGCGATTGGGCATACAATCTTTGCTATCCGCAGGTGTTTCCCAACCACAAGCGCCGCAGCGACGAAGCGCATGCCGGCGCAATCCATTGGGGCAAAGAAAAATCCCAGAAGTGGATGTCAATCCTCAATGACCACTGGATCGGCAAGAACCAATATCTCGTCGGCAACGAGATCACGATCGCCGACTATTTCGGCTCCGGCCTCGTTACCCTCGGCGAGGTGGTCCACACCGATTTCAACAAGTATCCAAACGTCGCTCGTTGGCTCGGCAACATGAAGAAGCTGAAGAGCTGGGAAAAGGTGAACGAGGTATTTGACGGCCTCGTCGGCTCCACCAAAGGCAAGCAATTCGAGACCGTCTAGCGAACGGCATCGCCTCATCGGGGGTCAGCGCGGCCCCTTGGGGCCGCGCTTTTTGCGGCACCGCTCCTCGAACGCTGTACCGTCACTTTGGGCAATCGTTCTGCTAGTTTCGCGCCGACGGTTGGAGGCAGACGGGAAAACATGCAAACGAAAGGTGCGGTTGGCCTTTCTCAATGGCTGGATGCCGCGCTCGACTGGCTTTGCTCGAGCCATCGCCGCGCGACGCTGACGCTGCTCGTGATTGCACTCGTTGCCCTGCTTCCGGGGTTCGCCTCGCTGCCGCCAACGAACCGCGATGAGAGCCGCTTCGCGCAGCCAGCGAAACAGATGATCGAGAGCGGTGATTATTTCGACATCCGGCTCCAGGGACAGGCGCGCTACCGCAAGCCGATTGGAATTTACTGGCTTCAGGCTGGAACGGTACGCATCGCCGAGGCTGTTGGGTTTCCGAACGCGCGCAACCGCATTGTGTTCTACCGCGTGCCTTCGCTGCTGACGGCACTCGGTTCAGTGTTACTCACTTACTGGGCCGCACTTGCCTTCGTTTCGCGGCGTTACGCATTTCTCGGCGGAGCGGCGCTGGCGACATCGTTACTATTTGGTGCCGAGGCTCGGCTGGCGACGATCGATGAGTCGCTTCTATTCACCGGGGTCGGCGCGCAAGGCGCGCTTGCCTATGCGTACCTGTCGCGTGGCGCACGCCCAACGTTGCTGGGAGGGTGGGGAATTCCCGCCATCTTCTGGACCTCGATAGCAGCGTCGATCCTGCTAAAGGGTCCGATCGTTCCGATGATGGTCGCATTGACAGTGGCAGCTCTGTCCATCGCGGATCGCTCGGTCGCATGGCTGCGCACGCTGAAACCAGTACCGGGCGTCGCGTGGGTCATCGTCTGCACCACCCCGTTCGCGATCATGGCGTGGCTTCGCAGCGGCTTTTTCCACGAGTCAGTCGAACTGGATTTGTTCAGGCGCTTGGTCATGCCGGCTGAAGGCCATTGGGGACCACCCGGATATTTCTGGCTGCTGTTCTGGATTTGCTTTTGGCCGGCAGCAGCCCTCGGGCCTATGGCCACCGCCTACGCATGGGCGCATCGACGCGAGCCGAAGCTACGCGTTCTGATCGCATGGATCGTTCCGAGTTGGCTAATGTTTGAAATCGTGGTGACGAAACTTCCGCATTACGTGTTGCCCCTGTATGCCGGTGTCGCGATCCTGATTGCGCTTGCGCTGGAGAGAAACGCGCGGCTCGACAATTGGACGCGTGCGACGTCGGCGCTGTGGCCGCTGTTTGCGATACTGCTTTGCGTCGGAGTGGTCGTGCTGGCGCTCATGTTCGAGGGGCGCATCAGCGCGACCTTCTGGCCGCTGGCGTTGATAGGCGTCTTGCTCGCAGGGTTTGCCTGGTGGCGATTGCTCAGTGAAACCGCTGAGCGCGGCCTTGTGCTCGCCCTGATCGCTGCCGTCGTGACGGCATTTGCTGTTTACAGGGTGCTGCCGAGGATCGATGGCCTCGCGGTCGCCCCGCGTCTTATCGCCTCCGCGAAGCGGGCTCCGTGTTCGGAGCCCGCCCTCGCGTCTGCCGGCCTCAATGAGCCGAATCTGATCTTCCTTGGCGGGACCTCGACCTTGATCACCGACGGTGCAGGAGCGGTGGATTTCCTTCGCCAGGGAGGTTGTCGGGTCGCGTTTGTCGAACGGCATGAACAGCGCAGTTTTGCCGACCGCGCCGCGTCAATCGGCCTCGCCACGGTTCGCATCGCGGAAGTCCAGGGCTTCGACTACAGCAACTGGCGCAGGGTTTCCTTTCTCGTGTTGATGCCGAAGGAAGGGAGCTGACTTGCCGCGCTTGCCCGCCTCGTCGGGGGCGCGCTAATACCGCGCACCTTTGAGCGGGGGTGCCGGCCGTCGCGGTATTTGAGGGGTAGCTGTGACCAGTATCACCGGGAGGGGGGAGGGCCGGCCCTCCGTGTCGATCGTGGTTCCGGCTCACAATGAGGCCGGAAACATCGGGGGGCTCGTTGAGGAAATCGCGACGGCTCTCAAGGGCCGCGAGCCGTTCGAAGCGATCTTCGTGAATGATGGTTCGACCGACGACACCGAGGCGGTGCTCCGCGGCCTCGCCGCCACGCGGCCTTGGCTGCGTCAGATGAAGCACGCATCGAGTTGCGGCCAATCGGCGGCGATCCGCACCGGCGTGACTAGCGCGCGCGCGCCGATTGTCGTCACGATGGATGGCGACGGACAGAACGATCCCGCATTCATTCCGAAGTTGCTCGAGGTGCTGATGGCTTCGGGCCCCGACGTCGGACTCGTGCAGGGACAGCGCGACCGCCGTCGCGGCGCGTTCAAGCGCTTTCAATCATCGATCGCGAATGGAGTCCGCAGCGCCGTCTTGCGAGACGGTACTCGCGACACCGGCTGCGGCCTCAAGGCGTTTCGCCGCGATTTGTATCTGTCGCTGCCCTATTTCGACGCGCTGCATCGTTTCACCCCTGCGTTGGTTCGCCGCGAGGGGCTCGCCATCAAATATGTGAATGTGCTCGACCGGCCGCGCAGGCACGGTCGGAGTCATTACGGAATGTGGAGCCGGCTGTGGATCGGCATCGTCGATCTCGCCGGCGTCTTTTGGCTGATCCGGCGCCGTCGTCGCGTGCCGGAAGTTTCGGAGGTCCAGGACGATGCTCGTTGATCTGGCTCGCATGGTCGGCGATTACCTGCATGAGGTTTTCGTCGCGCAGCTCGACTGGTGGGTTGCGCTTGGCTTCGTCGCGCAGCTCCTGTTCACCGCGCGTTTTCTCGTGCAGTGGATCGAGAGCGAGCGTCAGAACAAGATGGTTATCCCGCTCGCGTTCTGGTTCTTCTCGATCGGCGGTGGCCTGCTGCTTCTGCTGTACGCTCTCTATCGACGCGATCCCGTTTTCATCGCCGGGCAGGCATTCGGCGTATTCGTGTACGCGCGCAATCTCTATTTCGAGCTACGCGATCGCCGCCCGCTCAGGCCGGTCCGGTAGCGGGTCAACTGGCGAGACACTTCAGACCATTTTCGAGATCCGCAATCAGGTCGTCCGAATCTTCCAGCCCGACGTGAATTCGCACGCCCGGTCCGCCC
The DNA here is from genome assembly GCA_036556265.1 of Xanthobacteraceae bacterium. Taxonomy (GTDB): domain Bacteria; phylum Pseudomonadota; class Alphaproteobacteria; order Rhizobiales; family Xanthobacteraceae; genus JAUSIF01. Next base: position 12,218 of record DATBJU010000187.1, read on the forward strand.
GGAGTCCAGTTCGTGGCAGTACGAATCTTCGTGCAATCGAATGGGATGATCAAGCTTTCGTACCCGCCCCACGACGCACCGATGCCGAACAACTCCAGTTCCTCGATGAAGGCGTTCACGGCCGACTGCGGGCGCGGCCGCAGGATGACGCTGAACAATCCGCTCGCGCCGCGAAAGTCGCGTTTCCAGATCGCATGCTGTGGGTGTGATTCATGTGCTGGATGCAGGACGCGCAGAACCTCCGGCCGGCCCGCGAGCCAACGCGCGACCTTCAGGCCCGACCCCATGTGGCGCTCGAGCCGCACGGCAAGCGTGCGCATGCCACGCAACATGAGAAACACGTCTTCCGGGCCGGGGTTGATTCCGAGCGAACCGACTGCCTCGCGCACCTGCGGCCATATCTCGGCCGTTGCGGAGATCGTGCCGAGATTGGCGTCG
>DATBJU010000188.1:0-9008 GCA_036556265.1 Xanthobacteraceae bacterium
AACATGTCGAGCACGATGAAGTCGGCGAGCGCGGCCGCCGCCTTCTCGCCGACCGAACCGAGGTGGCCGGCAGTGAGCGTGTTCTTCGCCACGTCGCGCGCAACGGTCAATTTTGGGTCCGACGTCCAGACCGGGTTCTTCTCGTATGCGGTCAACCCGGGCGTCAGGTATCCGACAGATTTGATGACCCAAGGATCGAGATTCGCCGCTTCCATCATGAAGGCGATGAATGCCTTTGAGGCCTGCGGGAACTTCGAGTAGGTCATGATCATGATCGGATAGGCGACGTGGAATTCGGTGGGCTTGCCCACCGGTCCGATCGGCCACAGCGCATGATGCACGTCCTCGGCCATCTCTTTCATCTTCGGGTCGGCCTTGGCGGCGGCGTAGATCGATACGCCGTTGTTGGTCCAATGCACCTCGTTTGCGAGGAACGCGCGGTTGTTGAACGAGTCGTTCCAGGACGCCACGCCCGGAATCATGTTGTCGTAAAGTTGTTTGGCATAGGCGAGCGACTTCTCGGTTTCGGGCGAGTTGATGATCACCTTGTCGCTCTTGTCGACGAGGTTGCCGCCGAAAGCCCACAGGCACCAATGCACCCAGGCATTGCCGTCGCCCGACGCGTGGCCGAGGGCCATGCCGCCGGGCGTGTTCTGCGCCTTCATTGCCTTCGCGTAAGCGAGCAACTCGTCGGTGGTCTTCGGGAAAGTCTTGAAGCCGGCCTTGTCGGATGACGATTTGCGGTAGTTCATCACGTTGCCGTTGTAGGCAACGGGAATGCCGATCCACTTGTTTCCACTCTTGCCATAGGTCACGGCAGAGGGGACCCAACCGCCGTACTTCTTGCCGAGATAGTCGGCGACGTCGGTGAGATCGACGACCTTTTGAGGGAACAGATGTGGCAACGAGTAAAGGCCCCAGAACATGTCCGGGCCAGAGCCGGTATTCGCCGCGACGGACGCCTTCGGCTGCACGTCATCGAGTGATTCGTTCGTGACGTTCACCTTGACTCCCGTAGCCTTGGTGAAATTGGCCACCAGCTCCACGAACGCGTCTTCCTCTGCCTGGATGAAGCGCTTCCATCGAAGCAGCGAGAGTTGGGCGCCCTTTTCCGGCTTCCAGGGCGCAGTTTGCGCCCAGGCCCTGGACCATTCCAGCAGCGCCGGGCCGGAAAGCGCGGCGATGGCCGCAAACGCTGTGCCGCTCTGAAGTATGCTGCGGCGGGTAAAGTCAGTCATTGTCGATCCTCCCCTTCGGGTTCTACGTCTCGGTTGGTCACGCGTTTATTCGCTTACCCGTTGCCTCGTCGAACAGGTGAACGAGCGTCGGATTTGGTTTGAGCCGGATCTTGTCGCCCGGATTGAACTGATGCCTCTCGCGGAAGACGGCAACGATCTCCTCGCCGCCAAGTGTGGCGAAAACCTGAGTCTCGGAGCCGGTCGGTTCGACGACGACAATCTCAGCCTCGGCGCCGTCGTCCGCGACCGTGAAGTGCTCGGGACGGATGCCATAGACCGCCGGCCGTCCCTCGGAATTTCTTGGGGGATGGGCGAGCGGAAGCGGCACGCCGTTCGGCCCTTCGAATCCGGCTGCGCCGTTCGAATTCACCTTGCCTTTGAGGAAGTTCATCGCCGGCGAGCCGATGAAGCCCGCGACGAACTGATTGTCCGGTTTGTCGTAGAGATCGAGCGGCGTGCCAATCTGCTCGACGATGCCGTCGTGCATCACGACGATCTTGTCGGCCATGGTCATGGCTTCGATCTGGTCGTGGGTGACGTAGACCGTCGTGGTCTGCAGGCGCTGATGCAGTTCCTTGATTTCCGTACGCATGGCTACGCGCAGCTTAGCGTCGAGGTTGGAGAGCGGTTCGTCGAATAGAAACACCTGTGGGTCGCGCACGATCGCGCGGCCCATGGCGACGCGCTGCCGCTGTCCGCCGGATAGCTGCCGCGGGAAGCGCTTGAGCAACGGAACGAGGCCGAGAATCTCCGCCGCCCGGCGTACGCGCGACTCGATCTCGCTCTTCGACGCGCTGCGAAGCTTCAGCGAGAAGCCCATGTTGGCCGCGACGGTCATATGCGGATAGAGGGCGTAGTTCTGGAACACCATAGCGACATCGCGCGCCTTCGGCGGCACGTCGTTGACGATCCGATCGTCAATGAGGATTTCGCCGGCAGTGATGTTCTCGAGGCCGGCAATCATGCGCAGCAGCGTGGACTTTCCGCAGCCTGACGGACCGACGAGAACGACGAAAGAGCCGTCCTCGATGTCAATCGTCACGCCATGCAGGACTTCGACCGCGCCGAAGGCCTTGCGTACATTACGAACCGCTACTGACGCCATCGGGCGACCGCACTCCCCTCGGCGCTTCACTTCCCATTCGGCGCATTCTGCGTCGCGATCCGGCCGCCAGCAGGTCCGAGGCGCGACGTCGTTTTATGGGGCAAATCATTGCATGCGGCGGCAGGGAATCAAGCGGCGTCCCTTCCGGCGGAGCTTGGCCGGGCGAATACCTTCGACTAAGGAGGTTTCACGTCTTCTCGGCGGCTACCCGGCCACCAGTTGATTTTTGAAGGTGAAATCATGTCGGTGATCGACGTCCATACGCATATGCTGACGCGCGAATACATCGAGCTCCTGCGAGTGCGCGGCGGGCCAGAGCTAGAGCTGAAGAAGACCAAGGCGGGCCAGGATACCGTATTCTATCGCGGCTCGCCGTTTTTCACGCTGTTCGAGCCGATGTGGGACTACGACCTCCGCATCAAGGACATGGACAAGGCCGGCGTCGACGTGGCGATCGTTTCGCTGACGTGCCCGAATGTCTATTGGGGCGGGCGAGAGGTGAGCCTGCAAGCGGCGAGGCTCGTCAACGACTCCATGGCCGAGCAGCAGCGCGCGCGGCCGGATCGCATCCGCTGGTTCGCGTCGCTGCCGTGGCAGTACGCCGACGACGCGAAGACCGAACTCGCGCGCTGCCTCAAGAACGGCGCGGTGGGGGTCATGGTCATTGCGAATGTTGCCGGCGGGGACCTGACGAACACGAAATTCGCACCGGTTTGGCAGGCGATCGACGAAGCGAAGCTGCCCGTGCTCGTGCATCCCGGCGCGCCGGCCGGGGCCAAAGAGCTGCACCTCGACGAATTCGGACTGGTGCCGCCCGTCGGGTTCATGTTCGACACGACGCTTGCGTTCGCGCGAATGATCTACGCCGGGTTCCTTGATCGCTTCCCCAATGTGAGGCTGATCGCGTCGCACGGCGGTGCGGCGCTGCCCTACCTTGCGGGCCGGCTCGACAAATGTTGGGAGATGATCCCGGCTTGCGGGGAGATCATCAGGATCAAGCCAAGCGAGTATTTGAAGCGGATCTACTATGACACGGTGGTGTACGATCCGCGCGCGCTCGATCTCTGCATTTCCGTCGCCGATGGCGCGGACAATGTGCTCTACGGCTCGGACTACCCGCATAACATCGGCGACATGGCAGGCTGCCTCGCGCGCGTGAACGCCCGCCCGAAGGGCGAGGCGGTCCACATCGCGGGCAAGAACGCGGAGCGGATTTTCCGACTGTGAGGCGCGCACGCGCGCCGCTCCCGCCACGATGTGGGAGACACGCGGACGCCGTTCAAACGGCGCAGAGTGGTCAGGCGGCCACGAGCACGATCACCACATCGGTTTCTTCCGGCTCGTGGGCGGCCAGACTGGTGCGGCTCGGATCGTTCCAGCTGGCAAGCTTTACGACCTTCCCCGACTGACGACCGTCCGCGACGACCTCGGCCGGCTCCACGATGAGGAGCCCGGCGTTGTCGAGAAAGAATGTGTGATCGCCAAACAGCTGGTTGAGTTGCGGGATCAACGGATGGTTGTCGGGAATCGCCTGGGCCGGGAACTGGTTCACGGTTTGATCGACCTGACTTGAGTTCAACTTCATCGCACGCTCCTTCGTTCGATTTGATGTCGCGGAGCCTCCTACCCGATTGGTGGTCAAACGGCGTACTTTCGTTTGCCGCACGTCGACGCATTAGGTCGCCAACGCACCGGATCAAGATGGGATGCATGGCAACGACTTATTGCGGGGTCCGTTCCGAACGAATATTGCTAGTGGGAACTTCTGTCAGAGCATGACAATGAGCAGATCGACGGCCACCGTCACCGCATCCGCGCGACACGCGCAGGGGACAAGCATTTACGGCGTCGAGGCGATCGATTGCGACGTGCACGTTGCGGTGCCGTCGATGAACGCGCTGGTTCCCTATCTCGACGATTACTGGCGCGAGTCGGTGACGACGCGCGGACTCGAGCGACATAGCCTGAACATCACGGGGCAGCCGGCGAACGCACCGGTGTTCGCGCGTCCCGACTGGCGGCCGGCCGAAGGCGCGCCGGGGACCGACCTCGGCGCACTGAGCAAGCACCTCGACGCGTTTGGGACGAAATTTGCCGTCGCCAATTGCATGTACGGCGCGCAGGTGCTGCATCACGAGGATATGGCCGCCGCTCTCTGTGGCGCCGTGAACGAATGGATCGCGCGCGAATGGCTTGACCGCGAGCCGCGGTTACGCGCTTCGATCGTGTTGCCGATCCAGAACCCGAAGAACTGTGTCGAGGAGATTGAGCGACGGGCCGGCGACAAGCGGTTTGTGCAGGTGCTTGTGCCGGTGATGGGCGAAATGACGTTGGGCCGGCGCTACTACTGGCCGATCTACGAGGCATGCGAGCGGCACGGGCTCGCGGTCGGAATTCACGCAGGCTCGAGCTACCGATACGCGCCGACTTCCGTCGGGTGGACGTCATATCTGTTCGAGGACTACGTGGCGCAGTCGGCGGCGTTCGAGAACCAACTGCTCAGCTTTGTCGCCGAGGGCGTATTCGCGAAATTTCCGGCGCTCAAGGTCGTGCTCATGGAATCGGGTTTCGCCTGGCTGCCGCCGTTCCTGTGGCGCGCGAACAAGACCTGGCGCGGCGTGCGGGCGGAGACGCCGTGGGTGAAACGCTCGCCGGGCGAGATCGTCCGCGAGCACGTGCGCATCACATTGCAGCCGGTGGATGAGCCGCCGAATCGCGAACAATTGGAACGCACAATCGAACAAATCGGTTCGGACAGTGTCTTGCTGTTCTCGACCGACTTTCCGCACTGGCATTTCGACGGTCTCGCCGCGCTTCCGGAGGGACTCTCACCCGCGCTCGTGAAGAAAATCCTTCTCGAAAACCCGGTCGAGACTTATTCTCGCTTGCGAGACGAAAGTGCGCCGAAGGAGATTCGGCAATGAACATCAACGTAAAACCCAAGTCGGAATCGCGGGCGCAACCCGAGCAGAAGCTGAGCGTGGTCGATTGCGACATCCACCCCGCGACGAAATCGGCGAGCGAACTGTTTCCGTTTATGGCGAAGCGCTGGCAGGAGCACGCTGTGACCTACGGCAGCCACGTGCGCCAGGGATTGTCCGAGGGGCTCGCCCATCCGCGCATGACTCCGGACGTGGCGCGACTGGACGCGTGGCCGGAGGACGGTTCGACGCCTGGCTCCGATCCCGAATTCATGCGCAAGCAGCATCTCGATGCGAACGGCGTCGAGCTCGGAATCCTGATCCCGCTCGGACGCAGCGGCTCGCACCAGCGCAACCTCGATTACGGAGCGGCGCTCTGCTCGGCGGTGAATGACTGGCAGATCAGCAAGTTCTGCGACTTCGACAAGCGGTTTCGCGCGTCGATCACCGTGACCCAGGAGGACGCGCCGACGGCGGTCGCAGAGATCAACAAGCGCGCGAAGGAGAGGCGTTTCGTGCAGGTGTTGCTGCCGCCCCGCTCGCAGGAGCCGCTTGGCCGCCGGCGCTACTGGCCGATCTATGAGGCTGCGGTCGCGAACAAGCTGCCGATCGGGTTGCACCTCGGCGGCATGGGCGGGCATCCGTCCACCGGCAGCGGCATGCCCTCCTATTACATCGAGGAGCACACCTCGATGGTGCAGACGATGCAGGCGTTGATCGCGTCCATGGTTATCGAGGGCGTGTTCGAGAAGTTCCCCGAACTTCAGATCGTGCTGATCGAGGGCGGCTTCACGTGGGAGCCTGCGCTGCGCTGGCGGCTCGACAAGCACTGGAAGCGCTTCAAGAGTGAGGTCCCGCACCTGAAACGCGCTCCGTCCGAGTACGTGATCGAGCATTTCCGCTTCACCACGCAGCCGATCGACGAGCCAGAAGACCCCCGCGACATGCGCCATATCGTCGACTGGATTGGGGTCGAGCGGCTGATGTTCTCGACCGACTACCCGCACTGGGACTACGACGACCCGCGCTATGCGCTCAATCACCTAGGCCTGAGCGAAGCCGAGAAGAGGAAAATCTTCAGCGGCAACGCCAAGGGATTCTACGGACTGCAATAGTCATGGGCCGGCACGTCGTTGCAGCTGTCGGCGAGATCGCCGAGGGCGAGCGGAAGCTCGTCACACTCGAAGGCCGCGAGATCGGCGTATTCAACGTCAAGGGCGAGTTCTACGCGCTCCTGAACAAGTGTCCGCATTCCGGGGCGGAGCTCTGCCGCGGCATGGTGATCGGCCTCGCCCAGTCCGACGAGCCCGGCGAATACAGGCTGACGCGGCCGGGCGAGTTCCTGCGCTGCCCGTGGCATGGATGGGAATTCGATATCCGCACCGGGCAGTCCTGGTTTGATCCGAAGAGGGTGCGGACGCGGGCGTACAAGGCGACGATCGAGCCGGGATCGGAGCTCATGAAGGGACCGTACGTAGCGGAGACCTTTCCGGTGCAGGTTGAAGAGAACTACGTCGTCGTCGACGTTTGAAGGACCCGTCCTCATCCTTCGAGATGGGCGCCGGGGTAGACGTCGCGATTCACACTCTCGCCGCATCCTGAGGAGCCCTTCGAAGGATGAGGTGGTACTTAGCGGAACTTGTGCGTGGATATCTGCTTGGTTAAGGTCCGCTCGCCGCGTGCGGAGAGGTGGCTGAGCGGTTGAAAGCACCGCACTCGAAATGCGGCATACGGGTAACCGTATCGTGGGTTCGAATCCCACCCTCTCCGCCAAGGCGTGTTGGCCCGTCCACGGGAGTGTCCCATGCGCTATTCGTCTCTCGCCGTTGCGGCCTCGCTTACTACGATCGCGCTGCTAATGCCGGCCACCGTCGAAGCGGCGGGGTGGTGCCTTGTGACTGGAGGGGGCTCCACGCTTTGCCGGTTCAGTACGTTTCAGCAATGCATGGCGAGCAGGGTCGTAAACGCCGACACCTGCATCGAGGATCTCACGACGCCTTCGAATGCGCGCACGAATGCGCCCGCGTCGCCGCGCAAGACGCCAACGCCGAAGGAGCAACCCACCAAGCAAGTTGCGCCCGCCAAGCCACCAAGCGCGCCAACTCGCGCTCCGCAGGCGGCGACTCCGCAGGACCCGGCGCAGAAGTTCGCGGCCGCGCGAGACTTGATTCTCAGTGGCAAATACGAAGCCGGTATTGCGGCGATGCAAGCGCTGGGCTTCGACCAGCATCCCGACGTGGCTGCCTATGTCGGCCTCGCGCACAGCAAGCTCGGACGCTTCGCCGAGGCGACGTCATGGTACGACAAGGCGCTTGCCGGAAATCCAAAACACCTGCTGACCCTTTCCTATTACGGCATGTCGAGTGTCGAACAAGGCGACCTGCAGACGGCTCAGGACGCTCTGGAACGGATCAAGCAGCTGTGTGGCGGCACCGGCTGCAACGAATACATCGCCCTCGACGCGATGATTGCGAGCAGGAAGCGCTGACCCTCGGCGCGTCGGGTCGTCGGATCGTGTCAGTTGCGTCAGCGGGGCGTGGGAGCCGGCTTGGGGCTTCCGCCTTGCGAAGGCCCGCCGCCGCCGCGACGCCCGCCTCCGCCAATGCCGATTCCGATGTTGATGTCGAATCCGGGGATGGCCTGCGGCGGGCTGTCCGCCACGCAGCGGTTGCCCTCGAGGTGGAACCCCTTCTGACAGACGATCGCCTTCGGCTTTGGCTTTGGCTTCGGCTTCGGCTTCGCCTTTGGTGCCACAGGCGGTGGGATGCCGCAGGTCTCGCGTGTGATCTGTTCCTTCGTGCAGCACGTCTTGCCGTCGTTGCTCGGGAACAAGCCGGTCGGACAGCCGCCGGGGGGCGGCGGTGGCGGTTGCGAGCCGCAGGTGCCGGCGGCGACAGCCTCCGGCGCGCAACACGTGCCAGCCACCTGGATCGAGGGGGGCTGACACGCCCCAGTCGCGGGCGGTGGGGCGCTGAATCCAGTCGCTGGCGCCCCCTCGCGACACACGCGATCTCGACAGAACATGCCGCTAGCGCAATCACCGTCGAACGAGCACTCGTCCGCGGCCGGGAGCAATTCTTCGATACAGAACACCTTAAAGCCAACTCCGGGGACAGGGAGCACTACCCACCACAGACACTTTGGGGGTCTCCCGGTCGCGGTCGGCGGTTGCACGTCCGGTGGTGGAGGTGGCGGGACACAGACGCCGCCGGTGTTCTCCCGACAGCAGGCCGAAATCGTACCATCGTTGTACGGTGCATCGGTCGGCAGACAGGCGCCCGACGATCTCGGGTAGCAGACGTACGCTACATCGGCCTGACTACAGCATGTCGTGCCCACCCTATGGAAAAACGGGGGACAGATCTCGCCCTCTGGAGGCGGCGGCGGCACGCGGCAAGCGCCGGATTTCCTCAGCGCCTCGGAACAGCAGATCGTGTTGTTGGGACACGCGCCGGTCGTGGGCGGTGGCGTGCACAAGGTGGTGCCGGAGAAGCTTGAACAGCACAGCCCGCCGGCTTGCAGCTGACAAGTACTGGCGGACGGTGGCGGCGTCAGGGGCGGCGACACTGGCGGTGGCGACGGCGGCGGCGATGGGGCCGGCGGCGGGGGCGGTGACGCGCCGCAAGTGCCGGCGCTGATGCTCGCCTGCGTGCAGCACGACCAGACTCCGCTGGGTCGACACTCGTTCGTCGGGGGATCTGAGACGCAGATGATGGAGTTGAGGTTCCCCGGCCTGCAGTATTT
>DATBJU010000189.1:0-7042 GCA_036556265.1 Xanthobacteraceae bacterium
CGATGAACAGGCTTGCAATCAATCCCCACACGAGATCTGCGTTGGAGCTAAACAGAAGCGGCCCGGGTTGAATGCCATACTGCTCGAACGCGGCCAGCATGATCGCGGCCGTCGCTGAGGTCGGCAAACCCAAGGTCAGCAGCGGCACGAGCACGCCCGCGACAGCTGAATTATTCGCGGCCTCAGGCCCTGCAACACCCTCGATCGCCCCATGTCCGAATTCCTCGGGCCGCTTCGCGAGCCGTTTCTCTGCCTGGTACGAGATGAAGGTCGGCAGCTCCGTGCCGCCCGCAGGCAAGGCGCCGAGCGGAAAGCCGATGAGCGAACCGCGCAGCCACGGCTTCCACGAACGCGCCCATTCCTCCCTTGACATGCGCGCTGGTCCCTTGAGACCAATGAATGACTCGTTTCGCAGATCGGTGCGCGAGGCGAGATAGAGCGCTTCGCCGACGGCGAACATCCCGACGACGACGACAACGATACTAATTCCGTCGAGCAGCTCGAGGCTGCCGAACGTGAAGCGGGCAGCGCCCGATTGTTGGTCGATGCCGATCAACCCGACAGCGATCCCGATCAGCAACGCGACGAGGCCACGCGCAACCGACGACCCAAGCAGGGCGGAAACCGAGACGAACGCCACGCACATGAGCGAAAAATAGTCGGCGGGGCCGAACAGGAGCGCAAGCTTGACCACCTCAGGCGCGAGCAGCGCCATCAACGTCGTCCCAATCACGCCGGCAACGAAAGACCCGACCGCCGCCGTAGCGAGCGCGGCGGGCGCCCTTCCCTTCAAGGCCATCTGGTGCCCGTCGATCGTGGTGATAAGCGATCCGGTTTCGCCCGGGGTCTTGATCAGGATCGACGTGGTCGAGGAACCGTACATCGCGCCGTAGTAGATGCCGCCGAAGATCACGAACGACGCCACCGGGTCGAGCTTGTAGGTCACCGGCAGCAGCAAAGCGATTGTCAACGCGGGTCCGATACCGGGAAGAATGCCGATCAGCGTCCCCATGGTCACGCCGACGAATGACCACATGAGGTTGATCGGCGTGAGCGCGACCGAAAAACCGTGCGCGAGCGAATTCAGCGCGTCCATGGCCCGTCCGCCATCCCGCACTACCCGAGGAATCTGGAGAAGAGTGTCCCACCGGGCAAGTACAGCCCGAGCCCACTGACGAACAGGACAAAGATCGCTGCGGCGAGCACGAGCCCGATCGATACGTCGACCACCGGCCGCGTCGAACCGAAGCCGCGCGATACCGATACGAATAGCGCCGCAGCAGCAATCACAAATCCGGCAGACTCGACAAGCAATCCGAACAGCCCGAGACCCGCGAGCACATAAATGATCGCCAACCAGTCGTTTGGCTCGTCGAGAGATGCGGGCCCCTCGCTCGCATCGCGGGAAATACCCGAGGAAACGGCGACGGAGACACTCGCCAGCGCCAGCATCGCCATGACAGCGACCGGGAACAGCCGTGGCCCCCACAGCATGTCAACCTCACGCACGCGGATTCGCACCGCCACGACCATCAGGACCAGCGCACCCGCGGCGAGCAGCAGCGAAAATCCGGCGATCGCAATTTCCTTGCGGCGCATAGGTTACACGGCCTTAGGGCGTGTTTGTGTTGCCAGCTTGCGCCCGACCGCCGCGCGCGCTGCCGACGCGCCGGCAATCCGGCCGAACACAGCGCCGGCCATCAGACCGGTGCCGCCCGGGTAGTTGAAATAGAACAAGCCACCGACCAGTTCGCCTGCCGCGCATAGCCCCGGAATCACACGCCCATCGACGTCGAGGACGCGCGCGTCCCGATCGATGCGCAGGCCACCGAAGGTGAAGGTGATGCCGCACGTAACTCCGTACGCTTCGAACGGCGGCTCGTCGATCGTGTTCGCCCAGTTCGTCTTATCGATTTTCAGTCCGCGAGTGCGCCGGCCATCCTTGACGTTTGGATTGAACGTTGTCGATCGATCGACCGCCGCATTGTAGTCGCGAATCGTAGCGAGGCCTGCTTCAGCGTTCACTCCCTCCAGTTTTCGGACGAGGTCTTCCAGCGTGTCGGCGTGAACCTTGGTGACGCGCCTGATACGATATTCATCGCGCAGAAGATGGAGCACCTTCTTGTCGAAGATCTGCCACGCCAGTTGATGCGGCTGATCGAGAATAACGCGGCCATACTTGGCGTATGTGTAATTGCGAAAGTCAGCGCCCTCGTCGACAAAGCGCTCACCAGCGGCGTTGAGCATGATGCCGAATGGATAGGAGTGTTTCTGGAAGCCATCACCGACTGAAAGATCGCCGAAGGCGGGCGCGTTCAAGTCCCAGCCAACCGCGTGACAACCCGACCAATTGCCCCATGGCATCGCACCGATGTCGAGCGCCATGCGCAGTCCGTCTCCGGTATTGAAACGCGTGCCGCGCACACGCGCGAGGTCCCACCCAGGGCCGAGATAACGAGTCCGCCACTCGGTGTTTGCCTGAAAACCGCCGGCTGCCAGCACGACGGCACGGCTCTTGAGCTCGACCGACTTGCCCGCCAGCCGAACACGCACGCCGTCGACTCCGCTGTCGCCGTGAATGAGCGCCAACGCGCGCGCCTCGTACAGGATGGGTATGCCCTCGTCGGCGCAACGATCGGCAAGCGCCTGCACGAGTCCCGGCCCACCGCCCCACGCCTCAATCGTGAGCCCACCCCAGAACTTGAACTTACCATCGACCTGAAACGCCTGCCGCCCGTAGATCGGTTGAAAGCGCACCCCCTTGTCACGCATCCAGAGGATGGTCTCGCGGCTGCGCACCACCAGCAGCTCGCAGAGTTCCGGATCGGTGCGGTACTCGGTGACGCGACCCATATCGTCGAAGAATTGTTCGGCGGTGTAGGATCCGAAATCCGTGCGGGCGATTTCTTGTTCGTTTAGATCGGGCATCGCCCTTCGCAGGTCGTCGACGCCATCATAGACGCAACGAAAAGCGCCTGCCGTAAAAGCGGAGTTCCCGCCCCGCTCCTCCCGCGGCGCGCGCTCGAGCACGATCACGTCCGCGCCGGATTCTCGCGCCGACAGCGCAGCAACCAAGCCGGCATTCCCTGCGCCGACGATAATCACGTCCCACTGACGAACCGCCGCCGCTTCGGGCGACAAGTGCGTTTGGCTCTTGACGTTCATCCGTTTGGGCCGTAGCGGGCCGAGGCCCGTGTCAGCGAGCGATACCGATGCTCTTCATAACTTCACTGACCCGAGCCTGTTCGGCCGCGACGTACTGACGAAACGCGTCGCCAGAAACGTAGTTTTCCTCCCAGCCGCGTTCCTTGAGTTTCGCCTTCCACTGCGCCGACTTGACCATCCTGTCGACCGCCTCCGTAACCGTTGCGCGGTCGCTCGCCGATAGATCAGGAGCGCCCATAATGCCGCGCCAGTTCGCGATCACGATGTCGAGCCCGGCTTCCTTGAAGGTGGGCGCGTTGATTCCAGGCAGCGGTTTGTCGCTCGAAACGCCAATGATCTTGAGCTTGCCTGCCGCCACCTGGGGCATGAACTCGGAGACGCTGTTGACGCCGAGGCTTACATGATTGCCGAGAATCGCGGCGAGCGAATCGCCGCCGCCCGAGTGCGCGACGTAGTTGATCTTCGCCGCGTCGGCGCCGGCCGCCTTCGCCAGCAGCGCGGCAGTCAGGTGATCGGTCCCGCCTGCCGAGCCGCCGCCCCACGACACTGCGCCGACATTGGCGCGCAGCGCCGCCACTAGATCCGACATGCTCTGGATCTTGGCCTCGGGCGTAACGGCGATCGCTTGCCACTCCGCGGTCAGCCGCGCGATCGGGGTTACATCCGTGAGCGACATCGGCGTCTTATTGAGAACGATCGCGCCCACCATGACGAGCCCGGACATCATCCAAGCCTTTGGATCGCCCTTGCGCTTGACGAACTGTACAAGGCCGCGCGTGCCGCCCGCGCCTGCGACATTCTCGACCTGCACCGATTTCACAATGCCCGCTGCTTGCAAGACTTCCTGCATCACCCGCGCGGTCGAGTCCCATCCGCCGCCCGGCGCCGCCGGTGCCATGATCGTCACCTGGTCGAGCGCGTCGGCAGCAGCAGCGCGCTCCGCCGCAATCCCTGCCGCGGAAACGGAAATCGCAAGTATTGCTGCTTTGAGCAGTTGTCGGGCCATGGCGTCATCTCCCTATTTTAGGAAACGTTACCATGCGACTGGAGGCGGGTGTAGCGCGACGCTAGCGGCCGCGCCCGGTGCCGGGCTGCCGCACGGGTCGCGCGATCACTTGCGCGATCGGCACCGTGACCGGCACCTGTGTCGGGTAACGCTCCTTCATCAACCGGTCGAAATACTCGTCGAGCACCGGGAACTGACACACCATCGCCGTGAAGTCGTCGCGCGAGATCACCAGCACGTCGACGGCGGTCTTCGCCCGCACACTCGCAGTCCGTGTCGTGTCTTCGAGCAGGGCCTTCTCACCGAATACATCGCCCTTTCCGAGCTTCGCTATGACCTGCTCCGTCCCGCCATCCAATGCCGGCTGAAAGACTTCCACCTCGCCGCGCTTCACGATGAACAGTTCGCGACCGATCTCGCCCTTGGTGATGATAGTTTCCTCCGGCTCGTAGTGATCTACGCGAACGACGCGTTTCTTCGTGGTCTGAATTTGCGCGATGTCGCGCGGGAAAAAGAGATCGAGGATCAGGTCGAGCGTCACGCGCAGTCGTCGTACCGCTCCCGGCAGCGTCGACAGATAGAAGGCACGCCACGCGCACCACGCCACGAAGCCGGAGAAGCGCATGCCCATGATCTCGGCCACCGCTGAGCGCCGACCGAGCGAAGCAAGCATGCCGAGACTCTTGAAGCGGAATTCGCTGAGCGGCCGGCCGTCGATCGCGGCGACGATATTCCTTGCGCACGTCTTTGCTTCCCGGATCGCGAACTGCGCCGTCGGCGGACACAGGCCCCCATTGATCGGGTCCGGGACTCCGGCGTTGTCGCCGACCGCCCAGTGGCCGGGCCTCCCCTTGCAGGCCAACGTGAGATCGGTCGCAAACACGCCAACTCCGCGTCCCTGAACCAACCCCTCCACGAATCCGTCGTGGCCAAGAATATCCTTCACCACCGGGTTGGCGGCATTCCCGACAGTGCAAATGAAGGTGCGCGTCGGGAGGAACTGACCGGTCGATAGATACACACCGTGCCGCGTAGCCGCCCGCACGCGCGCCTTCAGGATCATCTCAACGTTACGCTCGCGCAGCACTTTGTCGGCTGCTCTGCCCAGTTTGGCGGCCATCTCCGGCAAGACAACATCGCGCGAATGCACGAGGCATAGGCGAACCTCCTGCATGTCGACGTTGTGAAAGCTTCGAATGCACTTGTGCAGCATCTCCGACAGCTCGCCGACCGTCTCGACCCCGGAGAATCCGCCGCCCGCGATCACGAAGGTCAGGAGTGCGCGCTTCTCCGCTGGGTCGTCCTCTACATCGGCAAGCTCAAGACAGCGGAACACGTGGTTGCGCAGTCGGAATGCGTCGTCCAGGTCCTTGATTGGCAAAGCGTGTTCGGCGACGCCCGGCATGGACGCAAAATCACTGATCTTGCCAAGGGCGAACACGAGATGATCGTACGGCACCTCAACGAACTCACGCCCCTCACCCTGTGCCACGCGCACGATTTGCTTCCGTGTGTCGATGTTGTCGATGCGGCACCAGCGGAATTTCGCTTTGGGTACGAGGTCGCGAATCGGGTTTACGACATGATTGGGATTGATGCTGCCCGCCGCCACCTCCGGCAGCAGCGGCTGAAACACGAAATAGTTTTCCTCGGAAAGGAGCTCGACGTGAACGTCACGCCGGCGGCCAAGCATGCGCGCGAGATACTTCGCTGTGTAGACGCCGGCGAATCCGCCGCCAAGGATCACAACCCGATGTCTGGGCTCGCTTGCACTATCCATGACTCATTTTAGCACGGCAAGAGGCAAGCCTCAGCAGGCCAACCATTCCTTCAAGTGCCGCTCGCGCGCCTCAGCGTGACATGGTGGAGGGCAGCCAGAGCGCAATTTGCGGGAAGGCGACGAGCAACGAAATCAGGACGAGTTGCGCAACGATAAATGGCGTTACTCCACGGAAGATCATTTCGAGCGGCACATCGCGCGCAATACCCTTGATAACGAACACATTCATGCCAATCGGGGGAGTGATCAGTCCGAGCTCCACCACCATGACGACGATGACGCCGAACCAGACTGAATCGTACCCGAGCGCCTGAACGATCGGAAATACGATCGGGATCGTCAGCAAGATCATCGCCAGCGAATCAAGCAAACAGCCCAGCACGAAGTACATAGCAATGATGATTACGAGGATTGCCGTCTTCCCAAACGGCAGGCCGCTGATCCAGTCGCTCACCAGATTCGGAATCGACGCAAGAATAAGGAAATTGTTGAACAGGATCG
The DNA here is from genome assembly GCA_036556265.1 of Xanthobacteraceae bacterium. GTDB lineage: Bacteria > Pseudomonadota > Alphaproteobacteria > Rhizobiales > Xanthobacteraceae > JAUSIF01. The sequence continues at coordinate 6,453 of DATBJU010000189.1, forward strand.
CCCCGATCAGCACGGTGAAAATCATCGCCGTCGTTTTCACCGTCTCCACGAGCGAACTAGAAAGCAGCTGGTTCACCGATTTCCGGTTGAGGAAGCCGAGTGCCAGAGCGCCGACCGCCCCCACGCTCGCCGCCTCTGTCGGCGAAAAGATGCCGACATAAAGACCGCCGATAACAAGCAGGAACAGCGCTGCGGTACCCCAGACGTCTCGAAACGCGAGCAGCTTTTCCCGAGCACTCGAACGCGGCGCAGGCGGTCCAAGTTTCGGATCGATCCGCGTCATGATCGACACGGTGAGCATGAAACCGACGACAGTCAGAATTCCCGGTACAATCCCGGCGAGAAACAACTGCGATATGCTGGTCTCGGTGAGCAGCCCGTAGATCACCATGATAACGCTGGGTGGGATCAGGATGCCGATCGTTCCTCCGGCTGCGACAGCCCCCGTCGCCAATCGGTCGTCGTACTTGTATCGGCGCATCTCCGGCAGCGCGATCTGCGCCATGGTTGCCGCGGTGGCGAGACTCGAGCCGCAGATCGCAGCGAAGGCACCGCAGCCGCCGATGGTCGCAAGAGCGAGACCGCCGCGG
>DATBJU010000190.1:0-26618 GCA_036556265.1 Xanthobacteraceae bacterium
TGCTTCTGGCTCGAACGTCGAATTTGCGACGACCAAGGCGACAACCTCGTCGACTCCGAGTGCGTTCCTCTCCGTAAACACCGCCGCCTGCGTCACGCCGCGAAATGAAGCGAGGACGGTCTCGATTGCCTCCGGACTCACCTTGTCGCCACCGACGTTCAAGGTGGCATCTTCGCGCCCGGAGACCACAAGAAGCCCGTCCGACGTCAGGCGACCTATGTCGCCTGGGTAGAACCATCCGTCTCGGAACACTCTTGCCGATTGTTCGGGGTTGCCCAGATAGCTCGACACGCCGGTGGGGGTCCGGACGCGGACAATACCTTCTTGTCCCGAGACGACGCTTCGACCGGAGGCGTTCACGATTTCAACTGCTGCGTCCGGCACTACGTAGCCGACGGCGTCCGGCGTCGTCGCAACGATGTGCGCGGGCGCGCTCGCGACCGTACTGACCTCGGTCGATCCGTAGACCGAGTAGAGGTTCGAACACATGCGTGCCCGCACTCTGTCGGAAAGCGATTTGGACAAGTGCCCTCCGAGGCAGACGATATGGTCGAACGAGCACGGATAGTCGGGGTGCGCCTCGTAGAATTTCAGATACTCGGCCAGCGCGAATGGCCCTGCGGACATGCTCTCGACCTTGTACAGGCCGAATGCTTGCAACGTGTCCTCCGGGGTTGCCCCATAGTAGAAGATCGTACCGCCGCGCCACAGGGCGAATAGCGCGCGGATAAATCCTGCGGCCGTCGCAATACTTAAATCGCTGTAGAGCCGTTGGGTTCGCGGGAAGCGATCGCCGAGCGCAAACTGAAAGCGGGCCAGACGTTCGCGCAGCATGTTGTGGCTCAGCGCCACCGCCTTGGCTTCGCCGGTAGTGCCGGACGTGAGGCAAATCCGACAGATGTCGTCACCGCCGCCGCGGTAGGCGCGTGGGTCGGCGATTGGGCGACCGTCGCCTTCGGTCCACGCGAGGTCGGCGCGGATTACATTTGTGACGGATAACGACGAAAGATTGCGGTCGGAAATCAGCACATCGACGCGCAACTCTTTCGGCCAACTGTCATCTTGAAGCGACAGTGTGATGACGCCGAGGCGTGTCAGGGCGAAGACAATGGCGGCATGAAAAATCTTGTCCTTTACCGAGATCGCAACGGTTTGACCGGCTGCCAGTCCAAGCGAGTGGCCCGCGCGGCTGATGTTGTGCACGAAACGTTCCAGCCGGCCGTAGCTCGCGAGGTTCAGGTCGCTGCCCGGCGCGCCGATCGCTGCGGCAGGAGCGTTCAGCCGACACTGGAAGAGGATGGGATCGACGATGTTCATCGGGGACAACAGAGCAACTGCTTACGCACGCCACATCGTGCAAGTCACGAACTACGATGATAACATTACCAGCTTGGGGCGAGCGGGGGCGGATAACGCAACAAAGAGACCCACATGCTAAGGCTAGCCACACTCATCGCTGCTTTCGTTTTCGGTGCTTCTCCCGCGCTGGCTCAACTCGATGACATCTGGCGCGCCGGCGCGCGGGTGCACGCCGTCGCGAGTGAGCACGAAAACCTCTGGGCGGCGGGCGCGACCGTCGCCGTACGCGGAAGCGTGAAAAATGACGTCCGTGCCGCTGGTGCTGAGGTCGACGTGGACGCCGTCGTCGGGCGCGACGCGTGGGCAGCCGGGGCAATCGTCGCGATTGCGGGCGAGTCCAAGCGAAACTTGTACGCTGCGGGGGCGCGGGTGAATGTCGACGCCCGCATCGGCGGCAAGCTGAGCGTGGCCGGCGCACGCGTGTTAATCGGCCCGCGCACCGAGGTGGCGGGAGCCACACGTGTGGCGGGCGCTGACGTCGTGTTTGCGGGTACGAGCCGTGGACCTGCCGAGTTCTACGGTGACTCGGTTCAGATCGATGGGCGCATCATGGGTGACTTGCGCGTGCGTGCGCGCAGCGTTTCACTCGCGAAGGGCGCGGTCGTCGATGGCAATGCAGTCTTCGAAACGCTTGACGAGCCCCAGATCGACGTGGGCGCGACCGTGCGCGGCCGGCAGACCGTCACGATACCGATGCGCACTTCAATTGACCGACGCAGCATTTTTGTTGGCTTGGGAGCAGCGGTCCTGTTTGGGGTGGGGGCAGGGTTCGTGCTCGGCCTGATCATGTTGCTTGCTGCGCGACCGTTCGTCGAACGTGCGATCGATGCAATGTGGACTGTGCCGGTGCGTAGCGCCTTTGTGGGCCTGGGCGTGCTGGTTCTTGTTCCCATCGTTGCGGCACTCATCATGGTGACGATTGTCGGTATTCCAATCGGGCTTCTGATCCTGCTTGCATTTCCGCTCGCGGTCGCGGTCGGTTTCGTGCTCGCGGCGTTCGGATTGTCGGACCGGCTGATGAACCGCGATCGCGTCGAGCGCTCGTTTGGCGGCAGGCTACTGCTGCTGATTGTTGGACTGATTATTCTCGCCGTCGTTGGACTGATACCGGTGCTTGGCTTCGTGGTCGGGGTGCTCGCGTTGCTGATCGGGCTGGGCGCGTTTTGGCGCGCTGCTCGCAACCAGGCGGTGGATCGAAATCCGGACCAGATCTCGATCGTCAGCGGGAATTGAACGTTTCGGGCTCAGGCACCTCGGAGTCGACAATGGATAGGTTTGCAGCGCTCAGCCAACCGGGCGTCGGTTTCTTCACGATGCTTGTGATTGGGCTGCTTGCCGGCTGGATCGCCGAGAAGGTGACGGAAAGCGACCACGGCCTTCTCACCAACCTCATTGTCGGCATCGCAGGTGCGTTCGTCGGAGGAAAGATTGCCGAACTCTTTGAAGTGCCGGTGTTCGGCTTTTTCCGCACACTGGTGGCGGCGTCGGTCGGCGCGATCCTGCTCTTGTGGGTTTGGCGGGCACTAAGGGGGCGATAAGGCGGCATCGAATGCCTTGTCGCGCTTTCAGGGTGGTCGTACTCGGAGCGGCCGTCTCGATTACCGTAATCGGCGTCGCGATCGCCCAGGAGCGCGAGTGCGGTGCGTCGGCGAACGACTGGTGCCCAGCGCCTGCGGGCGATCCATGCGGCCGTCATCGCAACGCTGCGGAGTGCCGTGCTGATTTCAATTGCAACGGGGTGCCGTTCAGGGGGGCGACAAAGATCGCCTGTATCACCGACCGTCGAGGCTTCTCGCTGAATTGCCCGACAGTTGGGTGTCGCTCTCCGGGTGGGGCAGCGCCGGGCAAATAGCCGAATTTTCACGAAGTTCTGGTTGGTTGCGGGTGGTCGGCGCGAGACGTAAGTACTTGCGGAAGGAAGGACATACGACCTTGGCCGTTGTGCTCGACACCCTCAAGGGACGTGCCCGGTTGCGCCATCCCGAAAAAGCGCACCGGGCTGACAGCCCGGTGTTGCCGAAACCCGCGTGGATTCGGGTGAAAGCGCCGGGACCGGGCGCCTTCGAGGAGACGAACCGGATCTTACGCGAAGGCGGGCTGCACACAGTCTGCCAGGAAGCCTCGTGCCCAAACATCGGCGAATGCTGGGCGGTTCGGCACGCGACGTTCCTCATCATGGGGGACACGTGCACCCGCGCCTGCGCGTTCTGCAACGTCAAGACAGGATTGCCCGGACCGCTCGACCCTGCGGAGCCGGATAAGGTCGCGGAAGCAACGGCGAAGCTCGGACTTAAGCACGTCGTCGTCACTTCCGTTGATCGCGACGATCTCGCCGACGGCGGCGCAGAACACTTTGCGCAAACGATTCGCGCGACCCGACGTCGGAGCCCGGGCACCACGATCGAAGTACTGACGCCGGATTTCTTGCGTAAAGACGGCGCACTCGAGATCGTCGCCGCCGCCAAGCCCGACGTATTCAACCACAATCTCGAGACCGTGCCTTCGCGATATCTTACAGTGCGACCTGGAGCGCGCTACTTCCATTCGGTGCGGCTGCTGCAGCAGGTGAAGGAGTTCGACCCGACGATCTTCACGAAGTCCGGAATCATGGTTGGCCTCGGTGAAGAACGGAATGAAGTGCTTGCGGTGATGGATGACTTGCGCTCTGCGGATGTGGATTTTCTGACGATCGGCCAGTACTTGCAGCCGAGCCGCAAACACCACGAGGTGGTGCGCTACGTCACGCCCGAGGAGTTCGAGGGGTTCAAGACGATCGCCTTCGCCAAGGGCTTCCTGATGGTGTCCTCGAGCCCCCTCACGCGCTCGTCGCATCACGCGGGGGACGACTTTGCGCGGCTGCGCGCCGCGCGAGCTGCGAAGCTCGGGCGCTGATGCCGTCTTTTCGGACGACCCGGCGCGTATCGCACGCCGCATCCGATATGTTCGACTTGGTGGCCGACGTTGAGCGCTATCCGCAGTTCGTGCCCCTGTGCGAGCGGCTCGTTGTGCGAAGGCGTGAGCCGGGCGGCGAAGGGTGCGAGGTTCTCGTCGTGGACATGACGGTTGCCTACAAACTCATCCGCGAGACCTTCGCGAGCCGCGTCACACTCGACAAGCCGAACCTGGAAATCCTCGTCGAGTATCTCGACGGACCGTTTCGCCTGCTTGAAAACCGCTGGACGTTTCTGCCAACCGGGGCGCGAACGTGTGAGGTCGGGTTCGACATTCGCTATGAATTCCGCTCGCGCATGCTTGGCATGCTCATGAGTGCGGTGTTCGACGCGGCGTTCCGCCGGTTCGCGGAAGCCTTCGAGCAGCGCGCCGACGAGGTGTACGGCCAATCGGCCGGGCTAGGCCGCGCCTAGAATCTCGCGCAGAAGGGCGATCGCGGTGAGGGCGGATCGCCGCCGCACTTCGCTGCGGCCAATGTCACCGAAGCGGATTTCCCTGCGCTGCACGGCGCCGTCGCGGCGGGCGGCGGCGAAATACACCAATCCGACGGGCTTTTCAGCGCTTCCACCTGTTGGGCCGGCGATGCCGGTGATCGCTACCGACAGATCGGCGGGCGAGGCGTCGAGCGCGCCGCGGGCCATCGCTTCCGCAGTCTCGGAACTGACGGCGCCGTAGCGACGCAACGTCGTCGAGTTGACGCCAAGGTCGGATTCCTTGGCCGCATTGGAATAGGTGACAAAGCCGCGTTCGAGCACCTCGGACGAGCCCGGGATCTCGGTCAGTGCGGCGGCGACCAGTCCGCCGGTGCAGGACTCCGCGGTGACGAGCTTGAGCCTCCGAGCGCGCAGCAGACCCAGGAGATTTGCCGCCGCGCCGCGCAACTCGTCATCGATCATCGATCGCCCCAGGGCAGACGCACGGTCGCTGTTGCCATTGCGGCGATGCCCTCGCCGCGGCCGAGGAAGCCGAGGCCTTCCGTCGTTGTTGCCTTGACGCTCACCCGGCTCACGTCAACGCCGGCGATCGTAGCGATCGAAGCGCGGATTGCTCCCGCATGTGGGGCGATCTTCGGAGACTCGCAGAGGATCGTCGCGTCGAGATGCGCGATCCTGCCGTTGCGGGCATGCGCAAGCGCGGCGGCGTGGGCGAGGAACCGATCCGACGACGCTCCGCGCCACCTTTCATCTGACGGAGGAAAGTGCTTCCCGATGTCTCCTTCGACGAGGGCGCCGAGAACCGCATCCGTGATTGCGTGCAGCAGCACGTCTGCGTCCGAATGGCCGATCAAGCCTTTGTCGTGCGGGATCTTTACTCCGCCAAGCATTACGTAGTCACCCGGTCCGAATCTGTGAACATCGAATCCCGTGCCGTTGCGCACGTCTGAGGTTGCGGCTCCTTCGATCGCGAGCGCGCGAGCAAAATCCTCTGCGTCGGTGAGCTTCAGGTTGCCGGGCTCGCCAGGGAACGTCGAAACCTGAAGACCGGCCCATTCGGCAATCGATGCGTCGTCGGGAAAGTCGTTCCGGCTCTCGGCGGCGGCGCGCTGATGCGCGGCGAGGAGCGGCTTGAACAAAAATGCTTGTGGTGTCTGCGCGGTGCGCAAGCTCGCCCGCTCGAGCGTCTCGCTGATGCGCCCGGCGGCGTCGACGCGTTTGATGGTGTCGGCGACCGGAAGCGCCGGCACGGCGGCGCCTGTGAGCTTGACCGCCGCAAGGGCGCGATCGACGAGCGCGGCTGAGGCAAGCGGTCGTGCACCGTCGTGAACGAGAACGATGTCGGGAGCGATCGATTCGATGGCGGCAAGACCGGCCCGCACGGACGCCTGTCGCGTAGCTCCGCCTGCGACCGGCGGACTGAGCTTGTCGAGTCCAGCGGAGGCCGCGCGGTAGGCAGCCGCGTGGCTCGGATCGATCACCGGCTGGACCGCATCAACGGCCGTATGCGCGGCAAACAGGCGCAGGGAGCGCCGCAGGACCGGTTCACCGCCGAGTAGCCGGTATTGCTTCGGAGGGCCTGAACCGGCCCGTTCCCCCCTTCCGGCCGCAACGATCACGGCTGCGACGAGCAATTTTGTCTCCCAAACCACGCATTTCCGGGTCGGCCCGGCATCGAAGCGCCATTCACCATGTAGCCCAAATTTCCGGGGGATGCGGTGGTTTGCATCGCACAAAACGCTTGCGGTGCGAAACGTCTTGATTAAGATATGTGCAGATTTCTTGATGGCCTAAAATATGTGCAATTCGGTGTGATGGTGCTCCACATGACTAGACACCCGCTTGCGGTTGGTCCGTTGAGCCTGACCAACCGGGCGCTGCTCGCTCCAATGGCGGGCATCACCGATCTGCCGTTTCGGCGGATCGCCAAGCGCTTCGGAACCGCTCTTGTCGTTTCGGAAATGATCGCAAGCGAGCAGCTCGCCGAAGGCGATCCATGCGCCGTGCTCCGGGCGGAGGGCGAGGGCGTCGGTTTCCACGTCGTCCAACTCGCGGGCTGTGAGGCGCGGTGGCTTGCCGAGGGCGCGCGCATTGCTGAAGCAGCGGGCGCCGCGGTCGTCGACATCAACATGGGCTGTCCCGCCAAGCACGTAACCTCGGGGCAGGCGGGTGCGGCGCTCTTGCGCGACGTCGATCGGGCAACGCGATTGCTCAATGCAGTAATCCGCGCCGTGCCGCTTCCGGTCACGCTGAAGATGCGTCTCGGCTGGGATGAACAATCGATCGTGGCACCCGAACTCGCATGCCGCGCGGAGGCTGCGGGCGTGGCGATGATCACCGTCCATGGCCGCACCCGCTCGCAGTTCTACCAGGGAAAGGCCGACTGGCGCGCGATTGGACGGGTAAAGGCTGCTGTGAAGGTTCCCGTTGTTGCGAACGGCGATATCTCCTGCCTCGATGATGCGGTTGATATGCTCACGCAATCGGGTGCCGACGCGGTGATGATCGGCCGCGCCGCGCGGGGACGACCCTGGTTCCCCGGGCAAGTGGGACAGTTTCTCGCGACAGGCAAGAAGCCAGCGGATCCGCCGCTTCATGTGCAACGCGATGTGCTGCTCGAACTCTACGAGTCGTGGCTCAGCCATTCGGGTGAAGCGCGCGGCATGCGCGAAGCGCGCAAGCACATCGGCTGGGCGCTGGAGGCCGCAGCCGTCTCGCTCGGTCAGGCAGCGGCTTGGGCGAAGGGCTGGCGCGCGGGGCTTCTTGCCGAAACGAATCCGGCGCGCGTTTTGCGTGGAATCGGCGACGCATTCGATGATCTCGGCTGGAGGGCGGCAGCATGACCGCGGCACGGGCCGAACGTGCGCACCCGAACGGCAGCACGGCCGATGCCGTTTTGGATGCCTTGCCGCACCCCGTTGTCACGGTCGCGCCGGACGGCCGCATCGTGGACGCGAACATGGCAGCGGAGGCATTTTTTCAGGTCGGCGCGCCCGTGTTGCGGCGTCACCGGCTCAAGGAGTTTGTTCCGTTCGGCAGCCCGCTCCTTGCGCTCATCGAGCAGGTGCGGTCGCGCGGAGCAGCGGTCAACGAATACCGGGTTGATCTCGGTACGCCCAAGAACGGCGGGGAGCGTGTGGTCGACATTCTGGTCGCACCGATGCCCGAACGGCCGGGAAATGTGGTGGTCGTGCTGCAAGAGCGCTCGCGCGCCGACAAGATCGACCGGCAGCTCACGCATCGTGGTGCTGCACGGTCGGTAACTGCGCTCGCCGCGATGCTCGCCCATGAGATCAAGAATCCGCTGTCCGGTATCCGCGGCGCCGCCCAATTGCTCGAACAATCGGCTGACGACGACGACCGCACGCTCACGCGGTTGATCTGCGATGAAGCCGACCGAATCGTGAAGCTGGTCGACCGGATGGAGATCTTCTCCGACGAGCGACCGGTCGAACGTGAGGCAGTGAACATCCATGCCGTGCTCGAGCATGTGAAGCGGATCGCGATCTCGGGTTTTGCCCGTTATATCCGCATCGTCGAGGAATATGACCCGTCGTTGCCGCCGGTTTATGCAAACCGCGATCAACTCGTGCAAGTCTTCCTCAATCTCGTGAAGAACGCCGCCGAGGCGATCGGCGACGCCACGGAGGGCGAAATTGCGCTGACAACCGCGTTTCGGCCGGGTGTGAGGCTCACAGTACCCGGAAGCGACGCGCGGGTGAGCCTGCCGCTCGAGTTTTGCGTGCGCGACAATGGTCCGGGCGTGCCCGAGGACCTGGTGCCCTATCTGTTCGACCCGTTCGTGACCACGAAGCCGAGCGGAAGTGGCCTCGGTCTTGCAATGGTGGCGAAGATCGTGGGCGACCACGGAGGGATCGTGGAATGCGACAGTCAACCGAGGCGCACAACGTTTCGGGTGTTGATGCCGATGTTCAACGAAGCCGGGTCCATCCCGGCGGATCAGGCCTGAGGTCCGCCATGCCGACAGGCAGCATCCTGGTCGCCGATGATGACGCAGCGATCCGCACGGTCTTGAACCAGGCGCTTTCGCGGGCCGGCTATGAGGTGCGGTCGTGCGGAAACGCGGCCACGCTCTGGCGCTGGGTGAGTCAGGGCGACGGCGACCTTGTCATCACCGACGTCGTGATGCCGGATGAGAATGCGTTCGACCTGCTGCCGCGGATCAAGAAGGCGCGTCCCGATCTGCCCGTCATCGTCATGAGCGCCCAGAACACCTTCATGACGGCGGTGCGCGCGTCCGAACGGGGCGCGTACGAATACCTGCCCAAGCCGTTCGACCTTAAGGAACTGATCGCAATTGTCGGGAGGGCGCTCAGCGATCCGAAGCGTGGGTCGACGATTCCTCCGAGAGTCGAGGAGGGGGATTCCACCATTCCGCTCGTCGGCCGCTCGCCGGCAATGCAGGAAATCTACCGGGTGCTCGCGCGGCTGATGCAGACCGATCTTACCGTAATGATCGCGGGCGAGTCGGGCACGGGTAAGGAGCTGGTGGCACGCGCGCTCCACGACTACGGCAAACGGCGCGGGGGTCCGTTCGTCCCGATAAACATGGCGGCGATCCCGCGCGACCTGATCGAGGCGGAGCTGTTCGGTCACGAGAAGGGGGCGTTCACCGGCGCCAACACCCGCAATCCGGGCCGCTTCGAGCAGGCCGAGGGGGGCACGCTGTTCCTCGACGAGATCGGCGACATGCCCATGGAGGCGCAGACGCGCCTGCTGCGCGTGCTGCAACAGGGCGAATACACGACCGTGGGCGGCCGTACGCCGATCAAGACCGACGTGCGGATCATCGCCGCATCCAACAAGGACTTGCGGGTTCTCATTCAGCAGGGGCTGTTCCGCGAAGATCTGTTCTTCCGCTTGAATGTCGTGCCGTTGCGATTGCCGCCGCTACGCGAACGGACGGAGGATGTGCCGGACCTTGCTCGGCATTTCTTCTCTTTGGTCGAACGCGAGGGTCTCCCGCACAAGCAGCTCGACGCAGCCGCTCTGGAGCGGCTCAAACGTTACCGCTGGCCGGGCAATGTGCGTGAACTGGAGAATTTGGTGCGCCGGCTTGCGGCCCTATATCCGCAGGAAGTCATCGGCGCGGCGATTGTCGACGCAGAACTGGCGCAGCCGTCGATTTCGACGAGTATCGAGGCACCGGCCGAGGACAGCCTTGGATCGTCCGTTGAGCGGCATTTGTCGCGCTATTTCGGTGGCTTCGGCGATGGCCTGCCGCCACCCGGGCTATACCATCGCATCCTGCGCGAAGTAGAGACGCCACTGGTATCCGCGGCGCTCGCGGCGACGCGCGGCAACCAGATCAAGGCCGCCGAGCTTCTCGGCGTCAATCGGAACACGTTGCGGAAGAAGATCCGCGATCTAGATATCCAGATCATTCGGGGTGGCCGTTAAGCCAGTTTTCGGCCACATCGCAATTCCCCCTTTTCGCTGTCACATTTTTGCACCAGTGTTGTCGCACGGCATCAAGGCCGGCGCGAAAACGGCACTATTCGGTGGGGGAAAATGGCCGAAACGGGAGGGAAACATGAGGGCGCCGGCTCGGCGGCTTTTCCGCGGCCGCCACGAACCCTGTCGGCCTGGTTTGCACCGGTCGCCGTGGGGCTTGCCCTCGCGTCCGCGCTCGTCACGTTCCTCGTTCTGACCGGCCTGACACCGATCGCGCCTACCCACAACGTCGTTGTCTCCGTCCTGCTCGCGAACACGGCGATCGCGGCGGTATTGATCGGCGTCATCGCGTGGGAGTTCGTCGGCGTCGTTCGCGCCCGGCGCCGCGGGCGAGCGGGCGCACGGCTGCATGGACGGATCGTTGTCTTGTTCGGAATCGTCGCGGTGGTGCCCGCCATCCTCGTTGCGGTCATCGCCTCGATCACGCTCGACCGGGGGCTCGACCGTTGGTTCTCCGATCGCACGCGCGTGATGCTCAGCAATGCAATCAATATCGCCGACGCGTATGTGCGTGACTATTCGTTGAGCACGCGTGCCGACCTCGTCGGGATGGCGAGCAATCTCACGCGAATGAAGCCGATATTCGAAAAGGACCGTGAGGAGTTTCGCAAATTCTTCACGGCGAATGCGGCGCTCCGCGGCATGCCCGCCGCGATGTTGATCCACGGCGACTTCAGCCTGATCGAGCGCGCCGATATCAACATCGGCCGCGAATTCCTGATCCCGCCGAACCTCGATGTTCGCAGCGCCACCCAGGAACAGCCGATTCTCTCCCTTGCGGCGTCGGGCGATTACTTTCACGCCGTCGTGCCCGTGGCGGGCTACGACGACGCGTACCTGTATGCAGTGCGGCCGATCGATCCGCGCGTGGTGCAGTACCTGCGGCAGACCGAAGAGAGCGTCGTCGAATATCAAGGTCTCGAGGCGCGTCGGTTCGGCGTGCAGGTGGCGTTTGCGCTGATGTACGCACTGATCGCGCTGATCCTGCTGCTGGCCGCAATCTGGATCGGGTTCAATTTCGCCAACCGACTGGTCGCGCCGATCCGGCGGCTGATCACCGCGGCCGACCTCGTGGCCTCCGGAAATTTGTTTGTGCAGGTGCCGGTTCGTCGAGCCGATGGAGATCTGGCCAGCCTGGGCGATAGCTTCAACACCATGACTCACGAGCTGCGCTCGCAACGCGACGACATCATCCGCGCCCGTGATCAGATTGATGCAAGGCGGCGGTTTACCGAGGCTGTCCTCGCCGGCGTCAGCGCGGGCGTGATCGGTCTCAGTCCGGAAGGCCGGATCACCATCCTAAATCGATCCGTCGAGCGCCTGATCGGTCGCACCGAAGGCGACGTCATCGGTACGCCTGTGGGTGACGCAATCCCGGAACTTGCGCTCCTCGTGGAACAAGCGCGGGCAGGTGTGCAAAGGGTACAGGGGACCGTGACCCTCGTTCGCGGCGGTCGCGAGCGGACGATCAATGTGCGCGTGACAACGGAGGCCGCGGCAGAGCCCGACCACGGCTATGTCATCACGCTTGACGACATTACCGATCTTGTCTCGGCGCAGCGGACTTCGGCCTGGGCAGATGTCGCGCGGCGCATCGCGCATGAGATCAAGAACCCGCTCACTCCGATTCAACTTTCCGCGGAGCGGTTGCGCCGCAAATACGGCAAGAAGATCACCGAAGATCGCGAAGTCTTTGAACAATGCACCGACACCATCATCCGGCAGGTGGGGGATATCGGCAGGATGGTGGACGAATTTTCCTCTTTTGCCCGGATGCCAAAGCCAGTGGTCGAATCCCAGGATCTCGCCGAGACGATCCGTCAGGCCGTGTTCCTGATGCGTGTGGCGAATTCCGATGTCACGTTCGATACCGATATTCCCGCCGGGGCGCTGCCTGCACGCTTTGATCGGCGTTTGATCTCGCAGGCGCTCACCAACCTGCTCAAGAACGCGATCGAAGCGATCAACGCCGTGCCGGCGGCGGAGCGGGGAAAGGGACGCATTCTCGTACGCGTGAAGGTGGAGCGAGATACGGCGATCGTCGACGTGATCGACAACGGGACCGGTCTGCCGACGGAAAATCGCGACCGGCTGCTCGAGCCATATGTGACAACGAGAGAAAAAGGCACAGGGCTCGGGCTTGCGATCGTCGCGAAGATCTTCGAGGACCATGGCGGGCGGATCGAATTGCACGACGCGGCCGAGGCCGGCGGCGATCGCGGCGCCTGGGTGCGAGCAACATTCCTGATCAATGGCAAGGTCGAAGCGCCGAAGGGCGCTGTCGTCCAGGGCGCTTCAGCGGGTTGAGTCATGGCCACCGACATTCTGATCGTCGACGACGAGGCGGATATTCGGGAGCTGGTTTCCGGAATCCTGGAGGACGAAGGCTATTCGGTAAGGACCGCGAAGGACGCCGAGGAGGCACTTTCGGCCATCGGAGCGCGGCGACCAAACCTGCTGTTGCTCGACATCTGGCTCGAGGGCAGCCGGCTTGACGGGCTGGCGCTCCTCGATGTCGTAAAGGGCCAGCACCCCGAGTTGCCCGTGGTCATGATTTCCGGCCACGGCACAATCGAGACCGCGGTCGCGGCAATTAAGCGCGGCGCTTACGATTTCATCGAGAAGCCGTTCAACGCCGACCGGCTGGTAGTTGTGGCGAGTCGCGCCTTGGAGACGTTACGCCTGCGCCGCGAGGTACGCTCGCTGAAGCAACTCGCACCGCACGCCCAGCGTCTCGTCGGCTCGTCGGCATCGATCAATCAGTTGCGCCAAACGATCGACCGCGTGGGTCCGACCAACAGCCGCATTCTCATCGTGGGCCCCTCTGGAGCGGGCAAGGAGCTCTGCGCGCGCATGATTCACGCGAAGTCCGCGCGGGCGGACGGTCCGTTCGTGGTGATCAATGCGGCAGCGATCACGCCGGACCGCATGGAGGCTGAGCTGTTTGGTGTCGAGGCGAACGGCGCCTCTCGCAAGGTTGGCGCGCTGGAAGAGGCGGACGGCGGCACGTTGTTCATCGACGAGATCGCCGACATGCCCATGGAGACGCAAAATCGCGTGCTGCGGGTTCTCACGGAACAGAGCTTCGTCCGCCTGGGCGGATCGACCAAGGTGCATGTGGATGTGCGGATCATCTCCTCCACGAGCCACAACATCGAAGCCGAAGTCGCGGCCGGGAGGGTGCGTCAGGATCTCTACCATCGGCTGAGCGTCGTGCCGATCCGTGTCCCCGCGCTTTCAGAGCGCCGCGAAGACATCCCCGAGCTTGTCGAACATTTCCTGGACCAGATTTCCGCGACTACCGGCTTGCCGCGGCGGCGTATCGGCGAGGACGCGCTTGCCGTGCTGCAATCGCACGACTGGCCCGGTAACATTCGCCAACTGCGCAACAACGTGGAACGCCTGCTGATTCTTGCCGGCGGCGAGGCCGAGGCGACGGTGACCGCCGCGATGCTGCCGCCCGATGTCGGGTCACTCGTCCCGAACATGCCGAACGGAGCCGGCGGCGAGCAGCTCATGAGTCTGCCGCTGCGCGAAGCACGGGAAATGTTTGAGCGCGAGTACCTGATTGCCCAAATCAACCGATTTGGCGGCAACATCTCACGCACGGCCGAATTCGTTGGCATGGAGCGGTCGGCACTGCACCGCAAGCTCAAGGCGCTCGGCATCGAGGACCGTCCACGCTGAGCGCGTCGCACCACGCATGTCTCGCATCGCCTACGTGAACGGCCGCTACCTCCCGCACGCGCTCGCGAAAGTGCATGTCGAGGATCGCGGTTACCAATTCGGCGATGGCGTCTACGAGGTGTGCGAGGTGAGGGGAGGGTACCTCGTTGACGAGCGGCGGCACCTCGAGCGGCTCGGGCGATCGCTTGCGGAAGTCCGGATGGCAGCACCCATGTCGACGGCGGCGTTGCGCGTGGTGCTGCGCGAAACACTGCGGCGCAATCGCGTGCGCGACGGATTGCTGTACTTGCAGGTGACGCGGGGTGTTGCTCGCCGAGACCACGCATTTCCACCACCGGGGACGAGACCGAGCGTCGTCGTGACTGCTCGCTCGGTCGATCGGATACGGCTCGAAGCGCAGGCGGAAGCAGGCGTTGCCGTCATCACCGTTCCGGACAATCGCTGGGAACGAGTCGACATCAAGACAACCGCGCTGTTGCCGAATGTGTTGGCGAAGCAAGTGGCGCGTGAGCGGGGCGCACGCGAGGCCTGGTTCGTCGATCGCGACGGCTTTGTAACAGAGGGGTCATCGAGCAACGCATGGATTGTGACGGGAACGAACGCGATCGTCACGCGGTCGGCGACGCCCGGCATCCTGCGAGGCATCACCCGTGAGGTCGTGCTTGAGGTTGCAGCGAGGCAGGGCCTGCGGGTGGAGGAGCGCCGGTTCACCGCGGTTGAGGCGCTAGAGGCGCGGGAAGCGTTTCTTACCGCGGCCACACAGATCGTGATGCCGGTGGTGCAGATCGATGGACATGCGATCGGCGACGGCCGACCGGGCCCGGTTGCGCGTGCACTGCGCGTCCGCTTCCACGAGGTCGCGGAAACCGCCTGACAATTCGGGTATTTCGGGCGGCCGCTGCCTGGGCGCGCTGCACACAAGTGTGTCTTGCCTCCGGGGCGGCGGCTGCCGTCTAATGCCGGTCATCCTGGGCGGTATGGGCCGCAACCGGGATGCCACGCTCGAATGTGCGTGGAAAAAAGTCGCAAGGCCGACCAAGAAAAAAGGAACGACTCAATGGCCGCGGATAGAGCCCAGAACCTCCAAGACACTTTTCTCAACCACGTCCGCAAAAATAAGACTCCGCTCACGATTTTTCTCGTGAACGGCGTCAAGTTGCAGGGCGTCGTGACCTGGTTCGATAATTTCTGCGTGCTGCTGCGGCGCGACGGACATTCGCAGCTGGTCTACAAGCACGCGATCTCGACCGTAATGCCGGGTCACCCGATCCAATTGTTCGAGCCGGCTGAAGAAGCGGCGACGGCAGACAAGGTCTAGTTGGAACCTCGGCGCGTATCCGCCCGCGCAAGGCCGGGCGGCAGGAAATTCGGCGACACGGCGGCGCATGCAGGTTCGCCGGAACGTGTCGTTGTGCTCGTGCCCGAGCTCGCGCAGCGCCGCAGGGCGTCCGACGGGGGCGCTCGCGGGATCGAGGCGCGGCTTGAAGAGGCGGTCGGACTTGCGCGCGCGATTGATCTCGAGGTTGCGAGCGCTGGTATCGTGCCGCTCACCGCAATCCGACCGGCGACATTCCTCGGCAAGGGAAAGGTCGAGGAGATCGCGGGTTTTGTTCGCGCAGAGAATGCCGGACTCGTCTTTGTCGATTCCGCGCTGAGCGCGGTGCAACAAAGAAATCTGGAAAATGCGTGGAACGCAAAAGTCCTGGATCGGACCGGACTGATCCTGGAGATCTTTGGCGAGCGCGCCCGTACCCGGGAAGGTGTGCTGCAGGTCGAGCTTGCCCACCTGAATTACCAGAAGAGCCGGTTGGTCCGGTCGTGGACCCACCTGGAGCGCCAACGAGGCGGATTCGGCTTCCTTGGTGGACCCGGCGAGACGCAGATCGAGGCGGATCGGCGCGTGATCGCCGATCGCATCAAGCGCATCGAGCGCGAGCTTGAAGGGGTCCGGCGGACGCGGGAGCTGCATCGCAAGGATCGGCGGCGTGTGCCGTATCCGATCGCTGCACTTGTGGGCTACACGAACGCCGGCAAATCGACACTGTTCAACCGCCTTACGTCGGCCACGGTGAAGGCCGAGGACCTGTTGTTTGCTACACTTGATCCAACATTGCGCGCAGTCGACTTGCCGCACGGGACGCGGGCGATCGTTTCGGACACCGTCGGTTTCATCTCGGAATTGCCGACGCAGCTGATTGCTGCGTTCCGCGCGACGCTTGAGGAGGTCATCGAAGCGGATGTGATCGTGCATGTGCGCGACGTCGCGCATGGTGACACTGAGGCGCAGGGCAGGGACGTCGCCGCGATCTTGAAGGATCTGGGTGTTGATGCCGATGATCCGCGCCGGGTGGTGGAGGTCTGGAACAAGATCGATCTGCTCGACGCGGATGCGCGGGAGCGCGTCCAGAACATCGCCGCGCGCAGACCCGGCGACAGGCGGCCGGTATTGACTTCGGCAGTGACGGGAGAGGGGGTATCGGCCCTTCTTGTCGCCATCGAGGAACGCGTGATGGCGGGGCGGGAAACCCTGCAACTCGATCTCGACCCGGCCGATGGGGCTGGGCTCGGCTGGCTGCACAGACAGACGGAAGTCCTTTCGCGCGAACTGGACGAGCGCGGGCGGCTTGCGGTTATCGTTCGCGTCGATCCGAGCAAAGCCGGCGAAGTGCGACGCCGATTTCCGCCGGCCGCGTAGGCTCGCGCGTTAACGATTGCGCTCGGCGTCCTTGGCCGCGTCCCAAAGGGCGTCCAACTCGGCGAGCGTCGCGTCGGCGGGCGACTTGCCGCGCGCCTCGAGCGCATCTTCAATCGAGCTGAAGCGGCGCTCGAACTTCGCGTTGGCCGAACGGAGTGCGCTTTCGGCATCTATGCCGGTGCGGCGCGCAAGGTTAACGACGGCGAAGAGCAGGTCGCCCACCTCCTCGGCTGCCGCCCGCGGATCCTCCAACACTGGTTTCAGCTCGCGCGCTTCCTCGGCGATCTTGTCCAGTATGTCCTTCGTTTCTTCCCAATCGAACCCGACCTTGGCCGCCCTCTCCTGAAGCTTTTGTGCGCGAGCAAGCGCCGGCAATGCCGTCGGTACGCCATCGAGTGTACGGCCGCGCGGACCTTCGCGGTCGGCACGTTCCTCGGCCTTGATTCGCTGCCAAAGTGCCTTCACCTCGTCCGGAGTGAGTATTCCTGCGTCCCCGAATACGTGGGGATGCCGGCGGATCAGCTTCTCGGTAATCGCCAGGACCACGTCGCCAAAGTCGAACCGCTCTTGTTCTTCGGCCATGCGCGCGTGAAACACGACCTGGAGCAACAGATCGCCGAGTTCGTCCCGCAGACTCTGGCCGAGCTCGCGGCGCGCAATCGCGTCAGCGACCTCGAAGGCTTCCTCGATCGTGTAGGGGGCGATGGTCTCGAAGGTCTGCTCGAGGTCCCACGGGCAGCCGCGTCCGGGCGTGCGCAGCTGCGCCATGATCTCCACCAGGCGCGCAATGTCGCGAGAAGCTTGCATAGGGGCTCCGGTTTGGTCGGGTCGATGAGACCGCTGTTAGCAGATGGGGCAGGCTGGTCGCTGGCTGCTCTTGCGTGTGTGGCCGCCCACATGCGCGATTCGCAGAAGACATATTATGGAACATTCGAATTTTAGAGGATGTGTTGCGGTCCGGCAGGGGCCTACCGGCGGGCGCAATTCGATAAACTTTGAAGCATTTGCCGCCGGGCATCTTAACCGACCACCGTCATATTTGCGCGCTGCACCCGACCAGGGACGGGCGTTTTGCCCGGTGACCATGGAGAGCACGCCTTACCGTCGTGCCAGTCTGCGCTGGCTGGTGGTTCTGATCGTCTTGTTGGCGGTCACGCCGATCTTTGCGCTTTATCTCGGGCGCCTGCAGTCGAGCAGCGAGAGCGCCTTGCAGCACGCCCACGAGCGGGCAGCCGCCCTCGCCCTGGGTGGCGCCAACGCACACCGTCAGGTCGGCGACCAGGCTCGGCACCTGCTCGAGGTGCTCGGACAGGTGTCCGTGGTGCGTTCCGGGCAGTTGCCGGAATGCGAAAACTTCCTGAAATGGATTCTTGACGGCCGCGACTGGTTGTCCGGAATCTTCGTTATCGATCCCAAGGGAAATGGGATTTGTGGCGCCAGTCCGATCGTACGCACGCTCAACGTGAGCGACCGCGCTTATTTCCAGGAAGCGGTCGCGACGCGGCGCTTTGTGATCAGCGACGTCATCACCGGCCGAGTGACCAACTCGTTGATTGTGGCGGCAGCGCTGCCGATCCATGACTCGAACGGCACCCTCGAAGCGATCGTCGGAGTCACGGTCGGTCTGCCGTGGATTAACCAAGTGGCCGCGGAGGCGAACGCGAAATTCGGCGGGGTGCTGATCGCGCTTGACGGGAAAGGCAAGGTTGTCGCCTACCAACCTTCTGCTCCGGCTGGCTGGTCGCTGGGCGAATTGAACGACAGCCCGCTCGTGAAGGCGATTCTCTCCTCCGAGAATCCGACGTTCGAGGCCGACGATCCGGCGGGCGTGCGGCGCGTGTTCGGTGTCGCCCGCCTTCCCGATTCAGGCATTACGGTCGCGATCGGACTCAATCGAAGCGAAGTGCTCGATCCAATCGATCGAAGTTTCGTGACCGATCTCCTGTTCGTGCTGCTTGTTGCCGCGGCCTCGATCGGTGCGGCGCTATTGGTCGCCGAGTTCGGGCTGTTGCGCGGGGTGCGTGCGCTGAAGACAGCAGCGCTGCGGCTGAAGGCGGGAAAGATGGGGCTGCGCGTGAAGCTCCCGCTGTTCGTGGCCTCTGAACTCCACGACCTCGCGGCCACCTACAACGCGATGACTGCCGAGTTTGAGCGGCTTGCCTACCTCGATCGCCTCACGGGTTTGCCGAACAGACGCTATCTCGAGCGGCATCTTTCGCGGCGCGATGAACGCGGCGCACGGGCCCTGCCCGGCCGCCAAGCGGTGCTCGCAATCGATATCGACGGTTTCAAGCCGGTCAACGACTCCCACGGCCACGCGGTCGGGGATCGCGTCCTCGCAATCATCGCGCGCCGGATCGCGGCGGCGGTGGACGAGCGCGGCCTGCTGTTCCGTGTCGGCGGTGACGAATTCGCCGCGATCGTTCCACTCACGCAGGCGCAGGACCGATCGACTGCTCGCTGCTATGGTGAAGAGATCCGGCAGGCCATGGAGCAGGCAATCGAGCTCGATGGAATGCTGTTCACGGTTGCGTGCAGCATCGGCATTGCGCTCGTGCCCGACGACGCAAAGACGCTCTCAGGTGCGCTGGTTGTGGCGGATGCCGCACTCTATGAGGCCAAGCGCGCCGGCCGGAACCGGGTCGTCGATTGCGCGCCGCCGCTCGCACCCGAGGCACCTGAACCGCAAGCACGCCAGCCGCGTTGGACGCGCCTCGAGCTCGGCGCGCCTTGGTAAAGTATCAATCGTCCAGTTCGACCGTCATTCCATCGAAGGCCGGTTCGATCCCGTCCGGCAGCGTCTGCCGCAAGGTGGCGTAGTCCATATCGGT
This sequence comes from Xanthobacteraceae bacterium, assembly GCA_036556265.1. Taxonomy (GTDB): domain Bacteria; phylum Pseudomonadota; class Alphaproteobacteria; order Rhizobiales; family Xanthobacteraceae; genus JAUSIF01. Next base: position 19,434 of record DATBJU010000190.1, read on the forward strand.
GTGCAGGTTGGTCAGAATCGCGCGGCGCGGCCGAATACGTTCGATCCAGGCCAACGACTCTTGCAGAGAGAAATGGCTCGGGTGCGGCCGGTGCCGCAGCGCATCGACGATCCAAACGTCCAAATTGCGAAGTGTCTTCACGCTCTCGTCGGGAATTCCGCTCACGTCGCACGAATAGGCGAGGCCGCCGAAGCGGAAGCCGAGCGACTGTCCGTCCCCGTGAATCTGCGTAAAGGGTAGCGCGGTCACCATGCCGCCCTTCCCTTCGATGCTTAGCGCTTCGCCCGCGGCCATTCGATGCTCGGTGAGGATCGGCGGATATTCACTGTCTTTCGGCGTGGAGAAACAATAGCCGAAGCGCGCGTGAAGTACGGCACTTGTGGGCGCATCGGCAAAGACGTCGACCCGCCGCCGATTGTGGATGAAAATCGGGCGCAGGTCGTCGATTCCGTGGGTGTGATCGGCGTGGTCATGCGTGAACAGCACGCCGTCGAGATGTGTCACATGCGTTTCGAGAAGCTGTTCACGCAGATCAGGTGAGGTGTCTACCAGCACCGTTGTCGTTCCATTGCCCGCCGACTTTTGCACGAGCAACGAGCAGCGTTGCCGGCGGTTCTTCGGGTTGTTCGGGTCACAGGCGCCCCAACCCTGCGCCACACGCGGCACGCCCGCCGACGAACCGCAGCCGAGGATCGTGAAAACAAGCGCCATTTCAGGCCGGGACTTTCTTGAACAGGCGGAAGAAGTTCGCTGTCGTGAGTGCGACGACCGTTTCGGGCGAGATGCCGCGCGACTCGGCGAGCACGCGTGCCGTCTCGACGATGTACGCGGGTTCATTCCGTTTGCCGCGCCACGGGCCGGGCGCAAGATACGGCGCGTCGGTTTCGACCAGGATGCGGTCCTCGGGGAGCGCTGCCGCGATCTCCCGCAGATTTTCGCTGTTCTTGAAAGTCAAAATTCCGGAGAACGACACGTAGCCCCCCAGCGCGACACCGCGCCGGGCGAGATCGGCGCCGCCGGTGAAGCAGTGTAGAACAAAAGGAAATACGCCGTTCCCGCTCTCCTCCTCCAGGATGCGCGCGATGTCGTCGTCAGCATCGCGCGCATGGATGACAAGCGGGAGACCGGTTTCGCGTGCCGCTGCAATGTGCGTGCGAAATCCCTTCTCCTGCATGTCACGGGGGCTGTTGTCGTAGTGGTAGTCAAGACCGGCCTCGCCGATCGCAACAACCTTCTCAGCCGCTGTCGCTGCGACGAGGTCCGCAACCGTTACGTCTGGCTCCTTCGCGGCATGATGCGGGTGTGTGCCGACCGAGCAGTAGACTTCGTCAAATCGCTCAGTGATCGCGTGGACCTGGGAAAACAACCGCACTCGTGTGCTGATCGTGACCAGCCGACCAATACCCGCCGCGCGGGCGCGCTCGATCACCTGATCAAGTTCGGACGCCAACGTTGGGAAATCGAGATGGCAATGGCTGTCGACGAGCATGGTCCGTCAGCCGTGTGCGCGCGTGCGTGACGAATGATCGGCGCAGTCGGCGAATTCGATCTCCACGGTGGCATGTGCGATTCCGAAGCGCTCACGCAGACGCGTTTTGATGGCATGGGTCGCGGCATCGGCATTACGACCGTCACACAAACGCGCGTGCAGTGTCACCATCGGCCGCTCCTGGGTGATCGACCAGGCGTGGACGTGATGTACGTTCTCGATCTCGGCAATGTTTGCTTCGAGATCCGCCTCGATTTCGCCCGGCGCAATTCCGGCCGGTACCCCCTCGATCAGGATGTGACCGGAGTCGCGTACGATCTTCCACGCACTTCGCACAATCAGGCCGGCAACCAGCACCGAGATCAGTGGGTCGGCGGGCAGCCAACCAGTGATCATGATGATTGCGGCGGCAACGACCGCACCGATCGAGCCAAGCAAGTCGCCGAGCACATGTACTGCCGCGGCGCGAACATTCAGATTTTCGTTGTCGGCGCCGTGCAGAGCGGCAAACACGACCATGTTTACCAGGAGGCCGGCCGCGGCAACGCCCAGCATCATGCCTGCCAACACAGGCGCCGGTTCGCTCAGGCGATGCACCGCCTCGTAGACGATGAATCCGGCGATTACGAACATCGACAGACCGCTCGAGTAGGCGACCAGCACCTGTAGTCGGTCGAACCCATAGGTGCGTTCTCGATCGGCAGGCCAGCGCGAGAAACGAAAAGCGAGCCAGGCGAGCACGAGTGCCGCAAAGTCTGCGAGCATATGGCCGGCGTCGGCGAGGAGCGCTAGCGATCCCGACACGATGCCGCCCGCGACCTCCACGATCATGAATGCGCCGGTGAGAACCGCAGCGAGCAGCATTCGCCGCTCGTTGGCGTGCCCGTGGTGCGTGTGATCGTGCGCGTGCGTCATCTGGCGCTCGACATTCAGCTCGCGGCGTCGGCGTCCTTGTCGACGAACCGCGGAAAGACCGGCGCGGGTGCCGGCAGGGGCGCACCGGGTTTGATCCGTCCCCCCTTCCCTAAGGCATTGAAATCGCGGGCGTTCTCCTGGATCGCAAGCAGATCGAGCAACCTTTCGGCGCCGGCCGGCACAAATGGCCTCGCCAGTATTGCTACCTGACGGACGACTTCGGCGGTGACCCAGAGCACTGTCTGCATGCGTGCCGGGTCGCTCTTGCGCAATTCCCAGGGAGCGGCGGCGGCGAAATAGCGGTTCGCTTCCGCCACTACGAGCCATACCGCATTCAGGACGAGGTGCAACTGCTGCGTCTTCATTGCCTCGCGCGCCTGACCGATCATGGCATCCGCCGCGGACAGGATCGCCTCGTCTGCGGCGGAAAGTTTGCCGACCGCGGGCACCTTGGCATTGCAGTTCTTGTTAATCATCGTCAGCGAGCGCTGCGCAAGATTGCCGAGGTCGTTCGCAAGATCAGCGTTCGTGCGATTGACGATCGCTTCGTGGCTGTAGTTTCCGTCCTGGCCGAACGGAACTTCACGCAGAAAGAAGTATCGTAGCGGATCCACACCATAGACATCGGCGAGCGCGAACGGGTCGACGACGTTGCCGACCGACTTCGACATCTTCTCCCCGCGGTTGAACAGGAAGCCATGCCCATGAATGCGCTTCGGCGGCGCAAGACCCGCTGACATCAGAAACGCCGGCCAATAGACGGCGTGGAAGCGCACGATGTCCTTGCCGATCACGTGCAGATCGGCGGGCCAGAGCTTGAACGACGCCGCCTTCTCGTCGGGGTAACCGACGCCCGTGAGATAGTTCGTCAGTGCGTCGACCCAGACATACATGACGTGTCCAGGTGCGCCGGGCACCGGTACGCCCCAATTGAGTGTCGTGCGGGAGATCGAAAGATCCTGGAGGCCCGCTTTGACAAAGCTCACGATCTCGTTGCGGCGCGTCTCCGGAAGAATGAAATCGGGGTGCGCTTCATACCAATCGAGCAGGCGCTTTCCGTAGGCTGATAGCCGAAAAAAGTAGGTCTTCTCCTCCGTCCATTCGACCGGCGTGCCCTGCGGGCCCACACGCACGCCGTCGGAACCGATCGTTGTCTCCGATTCGGCGTAATACGCTTCGTCGCGAACGGAATACCAGCCGGCGTAGGTATCGAGATAGATGTCGCCGGCGGCTTGCATCTTGCTCCAGATCGCCTCGCTCGCGCGGTAGTGCGCGGGCTCGGTGGTGCGGATGAAGCGGTCATAGGAGACGTTCAGCCGGTCGCACATCGCGCGGAATCGGGGGCTGTTGCGGTCAGCGAGCTCACGCGGCGTGACGCCTTCCTTGGCCGCCGTCTGACTCATCTTCAGGCCGTGCTCGTCGACTCCCGTCATGAAGAAAACATCGTAGCCGTCGAGGCGTTGAAAACGCGCGATCGCATCCGACGCAATCGCCTCGTAGGCGTGGCCGATATGGGGCGCGCCGTTGGGATATGAAATCGCGGTGGTGAGGTAGTAACGCGGCTTGGCCGCCATGCACGTCTCCGACAGCACCGAACTCTTGTCGACGCAATTTCGACGACGAACCGATCTCCGCTTCGCCGGAGGGCGTTAGCGGCGGGTCGCCTCGGCCAGCATCGAAAAGACCTGAAATACCAGCGGCTTACGGTCGAGGTTGAAGACCTCGGCGTCTACCGCGGCGCGGCGAGCCTTTTCCCACGCCTCCGCGAGCCGCGCAAGGCGGGCGCCTGGCACTGCAGTGTCGGTTGCAGCGGCAGCGAGCCAGTCGCCGACCGTTTCGGCGAAGATAGTCAATTCTTCATTGCGACGAATCCGGTCGCCGAGTGCGTGCAGCGCCTCGCCGTCGACCGCCGGTAGCCGCGCGAGCATGTCTGCCGTTAACGTTCTCACTTCGAGGCTCTCGCCGAGCAGCAACTCGAGCGCATGGCGGACGCTGCCGCCGCTCGCCGAAGCAGCGGCAATAATGCGGTCACCCGGTATTTCGTCGTTGGTCTGGGCCACGTCCCTCACTGCACGTGCAACGTTCTCGGACGTCAACGGTCGCAGCACGAGTCGGCGACAACGGGAGCGGATGGTGGGCAGCAGACGCCCCGGTGCATGCGACACAATCAGGAGCAATGAGAGCGGCGGCGGCTCTTCCAGAATCTTGAGGAGCGCGTTGGCGCCCGAAGAATTCAACTCCTCCGCCGAATCCACGATGCAGACGCGATAGCCGCCGTAGGCGGAGGTCGAACCGAAGAAGGATACGGTTCGCCGGATGTCTTCGACACGCGTCTCGGTGAAGAGCTTCTCCGTTTTCTCGTTCCACTGACGGCGCAAGACAAGGAGGTCGGGATGCGATTGCGCGCTCACCTGCCGGCTGACCGGATGATCTGCCGGGATTGCGAGCGTGTCGGCAGGTTTGCCGGGTGCCCGACCTTTGCTCGCAAGCACAAATCGCGCGAGGCGATAGCTCAGGGTCGCCTTGCCGATACCCTCCGGTCCGCCCACCAGGATCGCGTGCGGCATGCGGCCTTGCGCCCACGCTGATAACAAGGCTGCTTCCGCCTCTGTGTGGCCGTACAGGTTTCGCGTGTCGCGCGGATGCGGCGCGCCGGGGAACCGGTCCGCCTCCTCGATGTCTTCGTTCAAACTTGAACCCTCGGGGCCGCGGTGGTCGGGTTCGCCTGGCGCAGGAAGCGTTCGGATACGAGCATCCAGAGCCGGACCGCGATTGCGTCAGCGCTTGCTGTCCCGTCGACCAGCACGCAACGCTCGGGCTCGTGCTCGGCGATTTCCCGGAATGCTTCGCGCAGCAACCGATGGTACTCGAGATGTTCGGCTTCGAAACGGTCGGCTCCCTGTCCGCGCGCAGACGCGCGTGCGAGCCCGATCTCGGGCGGAACGTCCATGATGAACGTGAGATCCGGCATGGTCTCACCGACGACGAGCCGTTCAAGCGCGCGGATCAGCCGCTGATCGACGTTGCCGAGTGATCCCTGATAGACGCGGGTGGAATCGACAAAACGGTCGCAGACCACCCAGGCTCCGCGATCGAGGGCCGGCCGGATCAGCGTCGCGACGTGGTCGTCGCGCGCGGCGGCGAACATGAAGGTTTCGGCTTCCGGTCCGAGCGGCTTGGCGATTCCGTTGAGGAGCAAGTGACGAATAGCCTCGGCGCCGGGCGAGCCGCCGGGCTCGCGCGTCAGGACTACCTCGTAACCGCGGAGCTTCAGCCGATCGGCGAGCCGTTTCGCCTGGGTGGACTTTCCCGAGCCCTCCCCGCCCTCGAAGGTTATGAAGCGACCTGGTGCGCGCGTCATTTACGGATCATCTCTTCAGTACCGAGGCGATGCCCGAGCGCACGAGACCCGCGGCGATCTCGCTCGTGCTGTCATACGCGCGCTGCATGAGCGATCCCGCGCCGACATCCGCGGCGGCAAACAGCGGCACTTCCAGGGCGACACTGCTGCCGCGAAAGACCCGCAGCCGCGCCACTTCGGCACCCTTCTTGATCGGCGCAGGCAGCGGACCGGTGTACTGCGCGCGCACAACAAATTTGTCGCCACCGCTGCGCGGGCTGAGCAGACGGATCGCGCCTTGGCCGACGAGCGGCACATAGCGCTGATCGCCGCCGAACACGCGCGCTTGCGCCACTACGGCGCCCGCGCTGAACAAGAGGCGCGACTCGAAATTGCGAAACGCCCATTCCAGTAGCTTTCGCGCTTCGTTGGCGCGCTCCTTCGGTGTTTCGGCACCATTGACGACGACGATCAGGCGCTGTCCGTCCTGCGTTGCCGAGCCGACGATGCCGTAACCAGACTCCTTAATGTAGCCGGTCTTCAGGCCGTCGGCACCGATGTTCATTTCCAGCAGTGGGTTGCGGTTCAGCTGGCGAATCTTGTTCCAGGTGAACTCGGTCTGCCCGTAGTACTTGTAGAATTCGGGATACGTCCGAATGAGGTGCGCGGCGAGCCTTGCGAGATCGCGCACGGAGATCACCTGCTCGCGGTCGTGGAGACCGGTGGAATTGCGGAACTCGGCGCTGTCGAGGCCGAGTTCGCGCGCCCGGGCGTTCATCATGCGGGCGAACGAATCCTCGTTGCCGGCGAGGGCCTCGGCAAACACGATGCATGCATCGTTTCCCGACTGTACGACGACCCCCTGAATCAGATTCTCGACCGAGATTCGGCTGTGTACGGCGGCGAACATGGTCGAGCCGCCGGCGGGAGCGCCGCCCTTGCGCCAGGCGTTCGCGCTGACGACAAGCTCTTCCTGCAATTTGAGGTCGCCGTTCTTGATCTCGTTGAACACGAGCTCCATGGTCATCAGTTTGGCGAGGCTCGCCGGTGGCCATGGAGTGTCGGCGCTCTTCTCGTAGAGCACCGTGCCACTCTCGTAGTCGACCACGATCGCGTAAGGCGCGTTGACGGTGAAGTTCGGCGCAAACTGCCCGTGGGCGGGCGCCGTCAGAAGGCACGCCGCGATCGCGAGCGCTGCGACCACTGCAGTTGTCGGATTTCGGCGGCTTGCGGTGCTCGGACGGATGAAGCTCACCATCGCCGACAGTTCCCTCTTCCTCGCCCCAAGCCCCCTTTATCAAGCCGGCGGAGGGCGGAGCAATGGGGCGGTGGGGATCAGTAGAGGCCGCGCCCGTTGATCATCAGGGCGCCGTGGCCGGCGACAGGAATGAGCGCCGGGCGCGTCGTGCGGTTGGCCTCGGCATAGGTCGCGCGCGGCTGC
>DATBJU010000191.1:0-2344 GCA_036556265.1 Xanthobacteraceae bacterium
CGGAGCCGGCGATCGTCGCGAAGGAAATGTCCTTCAGCTTGCCGGTTTCGCGGCGAAACGATTCCAGCGCGGCCACTGCGTCGATCTCCGTGAGCTTGCCCTTCGGCGCCTCGCGGTCGAACCAGGCGAGAAAACGGACGAGGGCGGCGCCGTCGCGCAGGTGCGCCGCGCGGCTGCCGGCTATCTCGGTGGCGTTCTTGATCGCCTTCATGCGGGTGACCGGGTCCGCACCTTTCGACACGGTTCCGCCCGCGGCTTCGATCACGTCCGCGAGCCGGCGCGGCGCAGTGGCCTGATCGAGACGGATGGTCTTGCCGGGCGCGAGCCAGGTCAGTTGATCCTCGAGGTCGCGCTCGTGCAGCTCGGCGAGCCGGGAGAGCGCCACACGCACTTCGTTCGAGAGCTTGCGCGAGTCGACAAAGAGTAGCGGCTGGCCTGCGCGTGGCACGATGGCCCTCGAGAGCACGAACGGTGAGTGCTCGATGTCTCCGCCGCGGATATTGAAGGTCCAGGCCACGGAGGCGAGGTCGGAGAGCACCGCGGCGTCGCACTTTTGCCTTTCCAGTTCATCGCGGATGCGAGCGAGCTTGGCGTCGGCGCGTTCGCCGGCGTATTTCAGATCGTGCAGCACAACAGGACGGAGCGGCGACGCGGGCCGGTCGCTCCAGACGGCATCGACAGGGTTCTCGGTCACGGCGACGAGCCTGGCCTTTGCGCGTTTGCACGCCTTGGCGAGGCGCTCGGACGCGTCGATCGTCATTCGCCAGGCGTCATAGCCGAGCGCAGCGCCGGGCTTGAGGTTCTCGGCAATCCAGTCCTCCGGCGGCCGGTCCACCAGGTGCTCGAGTGCGAACAGCTTGCCGTCCACCTGCTCGCGTACCTGCAACGTGTAGCGGCCGTCGACGAACAGGGCGGCCCGGTCGGAGAGCACCACCGCGGTGCCGGCTGATCCAGTGAAGCCGGTGAGCCAGGTGAGCCGAGCTTCCGACGGCGCCGGAGACTCGCTCTGATACTGGTCGGCGTGGCCCACGACAAAGCCGTCGAGCTTCCGGCGCGCGAGTTCCGTACGCAACTTGGCGACGCGCTCCGCGCCCTGCGTCGGATCGGCCTTCTCTTCGAACGACTGGAATTTCGCTTCGAACATGGGTGCCTTCTAGGGCGGGGTTGCACCTGCGTCCAATGCTTCGCCCTCATCCTTCGAGACGGCCGCTGCGCGGCCTCCCCAGGATGAGGGCTTTTCAAGACCTCACCCTGAGGAGCGAGGCGTAGCCCGAGCGTCTCGAAGGGTGAGGTCATAGGCCACCCTCGCCAAAGCGGCCTTGCGGTGCCATTTTGTTCTCATACAGATTCGCGAAAGTGCCCCGTGGCCGACCCACTTGAAGAGGACGACGAATTCGCTGCGCCCGCGCCGCGCGCGGGCGGCATTGCCGCGCGCGCCCGCGCGTCGCTCACGCCGGGCTATCTCGAGGGGCTGAACCCAGAGCAGATCGAGGCGGTCGAGAGCCTCGATGGGCCGGTGCTTGTCCTCGCGGGCGCGGGTACCGGCAAGACGCGGGTGCTCACCACCCGCATCGCGCACATTCTCGCAACAGGCCGAGCGCGCCCCGGCGACATCCTCGCCGTCACGTTCACCAACAAGGCCGCGCGCGAGATGAAGACGCGTGTTGGCATCATGGTGGGGGAGGCTGTGGAAGGCATGCCTTGGCTCGGCACGTTCCACTCGATCGGCGCGAAGATCCTGCGCCGCCACGCGGAGCTTGCAGAGCTCAAGTCCGACTTCACGATTCTCGACACCGACGACCAGATCCGCCTGATGAAGCAGGTGATCCAGGCGGCGGACATCGACGAGAAACGCTGGCCGGCGCGGCTGTTCGCGTCGATCGTCGACAACTGGAAGAACCGCGGGCAGTCACCGGCGGATGTGCCCGCGGGCGATGCGATGAGCTTCGCCGACGGCCGCGGCAAGGCGCTCTATGCGGCCTACCAGCAGCGGCTGAAGACGCTGAATGCGGTCGACTTCGGCGATCTCCTGCTCGAAAATCTCCGCATCTTCCGCGGCCATGCCGACGTGCTCGCGCGCTATCAGCAGCGTTTCCGCTACATGCTGGTGGACGAGTATCAGGATACGAACGTCGCGCAGTACCTGTGGCTGCGGTTGCTGGCGCAGCGGTCGGCCACGGCCTCCAGCGTCATTCCGGGGCGCGCCGAAGGCGCGAGCCCGGAATCCATGAACACCGAGCAAGAGGCTGGATTCCGGGCTCGCCGCTTCGCGGCGCCCCGGAATGACTCGGAGGCCGTGACGATGGCCGTGGCCAACATCTGCTGCGTCGGCGACGACGACCAG
>DATBJU010000192.1:0-19014 GCA_036556265.1 Xanthobacteraceae bacterium
TCGGACCGGAAAGGACGCCCGGCTACAGTGAATGGCAGGCTGCGCAGAGCCGATACGCTTGTGAGCCGCGGGTGACCGCTTCGTCGGGACTCTGTGCGGCCGAGGGTACGGCGAGGGCGACGGACACCCCGGCCGCGATACTCAAAATCATCTTGCGCATTGCTTTGCTCCTGTCCTGCCGGGCAGCCGAGCCGGAGGCCGCGCGGACGGCGGCTCCCAACTCGTCTTGCCGAATGAGAAAGCGGCCCCGCGGTCGCGAGGCGCTACAGGGAGAAAGGAGTTCGTGGTGGCGTCGGATCGGGAGCAAAGGATCGCCCCGATGGCGAGCGATCGCCCGTCCGCGTTGGCGCTTCGCCAAGCGCTGCGGCCAATCCCAACGCTTCGTCCGGCGCGACGAATTGCGCGGTACTGATGCAGACGAACGCGCACGCGTTCACTTTTGCATTGCGATCGTAGCAGTCGCAGTCCGGGGCTCCCATGTTCGCGCAGGCGCCGGATTCAAGCGCCATCGCAGTCGCAGGCACGGCAAGCGCGGCCGGAGACAGCGCTACCCAGATCGCGAGAAGGAAGGCAGGTGCCCGACTGCCAGTTCGCCGGTCCATGGCAGGACGATAGTGCGGAAGCGCCAATAACGGCATCAAACTTCTGTCATCCGGGAGCGACAAGCCGGCACGGACTAGATGTCCAGTTCCTTCGCAAATTCCGCGTTCTCGGTAATGAACTGAAACCGCGCCTCGGGCTTGTTGCCCATGAGCCGCTCGACAGTCTTCGTGGTCGCGGCCTTGAGCGCGTCCTTCACCGTCACGCGGAGCAACGTCCGCGTCTTCGGGTGCATGGTGTCCTTCAGTTGCGACGGTAGCATCTCGCCCAATCCCTTGAAGCGGCCGACCTCGATGTTCTTCTTGCCCTTGAACACCGTCTTCAGCAGCTCCGCCCTGTGCTTGTCGTCGCGCGCATAGACCGTCGTCCCTCCGTAGGTGAGCCGGTAGAGCGGGGGCACGGCGAGATAGAGATGCTTGTTCTCGATCAGCTTCGGCGTCTCGCGATAGAAGAAGGTGATGAGGAGTGAGGCGATGTGGGCCCCGTCCACGTCGGCGTCCGTCATCACGATCACTTTGTCGTAGCGGAGTGCCTCGTCGCGATAGTGCGTGCCCGTTCCGCAGCCGAGCGCAAGCACGAGATCGGCGAGCTGCTGGTTCGAGGCGAGCTTGTCGCGGCCCGCGCTCGCGACGTTGAGGATCTTGCCGCGCAACGGCAACACGGCCTGCGTCTGCCGGTCGCGCGCCTGCTTGGCCGAACCGCCCGCCGAGTCTCCCTCGACGATGAAGATCTCCGATCCAGCGGCGGACCCGTTTGAACAATCCGCGAGCTTGCCCGGTAGCCTGAGCTTCCGCACCGCGGACTTGCGCGCGATGTCTTTCTCCTGGCGGCGACGGATGCGCTCCTCTGCCCGCTCGGTCACCCAGTCGACGAGCTTGTTCGCCTGCACCGGATTGCCGGCGAGCCAGTGCTCGAACGCGTCGCCAACCGCGGACTCGACCAGGCGCGCGGCTTCCGCATTCGCCAGGCGATCCTTGGTCTGACCCTGGAATTCCGGGTCGCGGATGAACACGGAAAGCATCGCCGCGCCGCCCGTGACCGCATCATCGGCGGTGATCACGCTCGCGCGTTTGTTGCCGACGCGATCAGCATGCGCCTTCAGGCCGCGCACGAGCGCTGTGCGCAGGCCGCTTTCGTGCGTTCCGCCCTCGGGAGTGGGAATTGTGTTGCAATAGGAATTCAGGAACCCGTCGTCGTCGGCAACCCACGCGATCGCCCATTCCGCCTTGCCGAGGCCGTTCTTTTCCGCGGCACCGGTGAACAGGTCGGGATGCACGAGCGTTCTGCCTTCGATTTCCTGAGTGAGATAGTCGCGCAGTCCATTCTCGAAGTGGAACGTCTCCTTCTCGGGAACATCTTCGAGGCCCTTCAGCAGCGACTTGTCGCACGACCAGCGGATCTCGACTCCGCCGAACAGATATGCCTTCGCCTTGGTCATGCGGAACACACGTGCAGCCTTGAACGCGGCACCCTCGCCGAAGATCTGCGGATCGGGCTTGAGTCGCACCCGAGTGCCGCGGCGCTTGACGCCTTTCTGCACGAGCTTCACGGGACCCGTCGGCACGCCACGCTTGTAGGTCTGCCGGTAGAGGTTTCCCTCCCGCGAGACCTCGACCTCGAGCACCTCCGAGAGCGCGTTTGCGACCGACACGCCCACTCCGTGCAGGCCGCCGGAGGTCTCGTAGACCTCATGATGGAATTTCCCGCCGGCGTGCAGCGTCGTCATGATCACTTCGAGCGCGGACTTCTTCTTGAATTTGGGGTGCTCCTCCACGGGAATGCCGCGGCCGTTGTCGAGGACGGAGACGAAGCCGTCGGCGGTCATGTTGACCTCGATGAAGCTCGCCTGACCCGCCACCGCCTCGTCCATGGCGTTGTCCATGACTTCGGCGAACAGGTGGTGCAGCGCGCGCTCGTCCGTGCCGCCGACGTACATGCCGGGACGGCGGCGGACCGGCTCCAGTCCCTCCAGAACCTCGATGTGCTCGGCGGTGTAATCGCCTCGCCGAGCCGGCTTGGCGCCCTTTGCGCCCCGGCCTTTCGCCGCGCGCGCCGATCCTTCGAACAGGTCCGCCTGCTTCTTGTCCGTCTTTGCCGACTTCTCCTTGCCGCCCCCGCGCGCGGCCTTGGACTTCTTCACCGACTTCTTCGAGCCTTTAGCGGCGTAGCGGCGAGGGGACATGCGCGTTCTTTGCTTCGGCATCCGTTTCGAATCAGTGTGCGGCGATCATGCCACGGCGAGGCAGCGATCTGAATCATTTCGGCCCAAACGAGATCGCCGGGCTGGGCCCGGCGATGACACGCAGATCGCGGCCATATCGTGACGTCAGGCGGCTCGCGTCCCGGTAAACGGGAAACTTCCAAACATCGCGGTCGCGGCCTTGCCCGAAATCTTGTCGCCGCTCACTTCCGCGGTGAAGTCCAGGTCCATCGGCATCGGGTTCGTGATCGAGACCTTCCACGAGAGCTGATCGCCGCTCGCTTTGCCTTCGGCGATCTCGGTAGAGGCTGACCCCTCCGACTGCGTGCCCGTGAGGGCGCCGCCTTCGGTCTTCAAGACGAGCGTCGTGTTGCGGGTGCCCATCGGCGTTTCGATTGCAATATTCCAGGTGCCGTCAGCGGCCATGATCGCGGCTCCGTGTTGGCTTTTCGACGTAAGCTTATCGCGGCGCCCGCCTTCCAGCAATCGGATGCGTTGTCTGGTAGAACGCCGGCGAGGATTTGGGATGGCCGACCGTCCGACCGACAACGCGTTTACAGGCGACCTCTACGGCGGCGCCCAGGAGCCGACCTATTCGGGTGCGCTCTCCTTTATGCGCCGGCGCTATACGCGCGAGCTCAAGGGCGTCGATGTCGCGGTCTGGGGCATCCCGTTCGATTCCGCGACCTCAAACCGCCCCGGCGCGCGCTTCGGACCGCAGGCGATCCGCCGCGCCTCCGCAATCCTCGACGGCGATCCCCAATACCCCTTCGGGTTCGATCCTTTCGAGAAGCTCGCCGTGGTCGACTGGGGCGATTGCGGCATCGACCACGGGCGCGTCGATCTGGTACCGCGGGCGATCGAGACACAGGCCGCGCAGATTCTCGGCGCCGGGCCTCTGCTCCTGACGTTGGGCGGCGACCATTCGGCCACCTTTTCGCTCCTCAAGACTCACGTCGCGAAGTACGGCCGCCTTGCGCTCGTGCAGTTCGACGCGCACCAGGACACCTGGAATCCGGATCCCGCGCGCATCGACCATGGCTCGTTTGTCGCGCGCGCAGTGGACGAAAAGCTGATCGACCCCGAGCACTCGATCCAGGTCGGTGTTCGCACCCAGGCGCCGGCCGACCACGGTATCGAGATCATTCATGGCCATGAGATCCAGGTGCTCGGGGTCGAGAGTGTGATCGAAAGGATTGTCGCGCGCGTGAAGAACGCTCGCACGTATCTGACCTTCGACATCGACGTACTGGACCCGGCCTTTGCGCCGGGCACCGGCACACCCGTCGCGGGCGGCATGACCACACGTGAAGCCATGATGGCCCTGCGCGCACTCGGCCCGCTCGACATCGTCGGCATGGATGTAATGGAGGTCGCGCCGCCTTACGACCACGCCGACATCACTGCGCTCGCGGGAGCGACCATGGCGATGATGATGGTGGGATTGATTGCGGAGAAGCGGCGCAAGGCGGTTTGATCTCGCGCAAAGCCGCGGATGCGTGGCACCGGGCAAGGTCAGTAGACTACGAAGGGTAACCGGAGGCCTGCCATCGATCAGGACGACGCATATTGGAGTCGGCCGGCTGACGACCTGATGGCCGCCCTTCAGACGAGCATCCAAGGCCTTTCGGCCGCGGCCGCCCGCGACCGCCTCGAACTTCATGGCCCGAACACGGCGGAAGACCGGCCGGAAACTACCGCGCTGCGCCTGTTGCTTCGTCAGTTCGAGAGCCCGCTCGTTCTTATCCTCGTGTTCGCGGCTGTGATTTCCCTGGTGCTGCAGGACTGGACCGACGCTGCGATCATTCTTGCGATTGTGTTCGGCAGCACATTGATGGGCTTCTCACAGGAATACCGTGCTTCGAACGCGATGGCGGCTCTGCGCCGGCGCTTGGCATTGACAGTGAAGGTACTTCGCGACGGTCTCGCGCAGACAATACCTGCCGCCGATGTCGTCGTGGGCGATCTCCTTCTGTTGTCGGCCGGAAACCTCGTTCCTGCAGACGGGATCGTGATCGAGGCGAACGACTTCCTGGTCACCGAGGCGAGCCTTACGGGTGAATCGTTTCCCGTGGAGAAGCGACCTGGAACGGCGCCAGTCGATGCCGTGCTGACTGCGCGGACCAATTCGGTGTTTCTCGGCACCTCGGTGCGCAGCGGCACCGCCACCGTGGTCGTCGTGAAGACCGGTCGGCAGACGGTGTTCGGGGGTATCGCGACGACGCTGCAGAAACGTCCGCCGGAGACCGATTTTGCGCGCGGCATCCGCCAGTTCGGCTACTTGCTGCTCCGCGTCATGATCGTGATCGTGCTTTTTGCCTTAACAGTCAACGTGCTGCTCGAACGGCCAGCGATTGAATCTCTGCTCTTTTCGGTTGCGCTCGCCGTCGGCCTTTCGCCCGAACTCCTTCCCGCCATCGTCAGCGTCACCCTCTCAGCGGGCGCGCGCGCAATGGCAGGCCGCGGCGTGATCGTGCGGCGTCTCGAGGCGATCGAGAATCTGGGCAGCATGGGCATCCTTTGCGTCGACAAGACTGGCACACTGACAGAAGGCGTTATGGTGTTCAGCGGATCGATGGACGCTGAATGCCGCTCCTCCGCCGACGTGCAACGTCTTGCTTTCCTCAACGCCGCTTTCGAAACCGGCATTGAGAATCCGTTGGACGCGGCGATTGTTGCCGCCTGTGAGCGCGAGCGGTTCAGGACTGATGGCTATCGCAAGATTGACGAAATTCCCTACGACTTCCTTCGCAAGCGGCTGACGATTGTGGTCGCGGAACACGACGTTCCTGCAAACCATCTGATCGTGACCAAGGGCGCATTCGACAATGTGCTCGCCGTTTGCAGCACCGTCGGTTTCCCTGGCGCTGAGGTGGCCCTCGATGCGGCACGTCGCAAACGCTTGGCTGCGTATTTTCGCGAGAAGGGGGCGGAAGGTCTTCGCGTGCTTGGGATCGCGAGCAAGCGCGTCCCTGCCAAGGCCCACTATGGACACGACGACGAAGCCGAGATGGTGTTTGCCGGCTTTCTCTTGTTCTCCGATCCGTTGAAGCGCGGCATCGAAGGCACGGTCCGCGACCTCGCGGCGCTCGGCGTCCGGATCAAGATCGTCAGCGGCGACAATCGTTATGTTACGGCGCACGTCGCGGAAGCAATCGGACTGGATTCGGCGACGCTGCTGACCGGCCAGCAGGTCGCGAACATGCGCGATGAGGCCCTCTGGCACCGTGCATCGCGCACGGACTTGTTCGCAGAGGTCGATCCACAGCAAAAGGAGCGGATCGTCCGCGCGCTGCGGCGGAGCGGCCACGCCGTCGGCTATCTCGGTGATGGCATCAACGATGCGCCGGCGCTGCACGCTGCCGACGTGGGCATTTCGGTGGACCAGGCGGTCGACGTCGCACGCGAGAGCGCCGAAATCGTGCTGTTGCGGCCGGACCTCGATGTCCTGCGCCGCGGCGTCGAAGATGGCCGGCGTACTTTCGCCAACACGCTGAAGTACATCCGTATTACGCTCAGCGCCAACTTCGGCAACATGGTGAGCATGGCGTTGGCCACGCCGCTGCTTCCGTTCCTTCCGCTACTGGCAAAGCAGATCCTCCTCAACAATTTCCTCTCCGATTTGCCGTCGATGGCGATTTCGGCGGACCATGTCGACAGCGACAGCGTCGCGAAGGCCCAGCGATGGCGTATCGGGGAACTGCAACGCTTCATGATCACCTTCGGGTTGATCAGCACCGCCTTCGATCTGCTGACTTTTGCGGTTCTCCTCTATGGTTTCGGCGTCGACGAAGCGACGTTCCAGACCGCGTGGTTCGTTCTTTCGCTGCTCACCGAGCTTGCCGTCGTGCTTGTCCTGCGCACGCAGCAGCCGGCTTTGCGCAGTAGACCGAGTAGCTTGCTGCTGGGATCGACCGTCGTCGTCAGCACGGTCGCGCTCGCAGTGCCGTACCTCGGCGCCGTGACAACGGCATTCGGTTTCGTCGCCTTGTCCGGGCCGGTTCTCGCTTCGATCATCTTGATTGTCGTTGGCTACGTGGCGGCGACGGAATTGGCGAAGCTCAAGGTTTCGCGGGGCCGCCGCCTGCCTCGCAGGAGCCGGGGCGGGGGCCGTCCGCGCGCGCGGTGACCGCCCGCGCCTTCCTTGCGTCGCTCGTTTGCTGTATGCCTCCGCCCCCGCAGGAGGCGGCAATGGCAGAGACCAAGAAATCGCGCAGTTCCGCGGGCAAGGCGGAGGTCGCCGTTCTCGGCGCGTCCGGCTACACGGGCGCCGAACTCGTACGCCTGCTGCTTCGCCATCCGAAGGTTTCCGTCAAGGGATTGACGGCCGATCGTCGCGCGGGCCAGACGATGGCGGCGGTGTTTCCGCAGTTTGCGTCCTTTGATCTTCCCAAGCTTGTGACGATCGACGAACTCGACACGAGCGCGTTCGATCTTGTCTTTTGCGCGTTGCCGCATGGCACTTCCCAGGTCGTGATCAAAGCGATCATGGAGAAGGCGTCCGACGCAAAGATCGTCGATCTGTCCGCCGACTTCCGGATCAGCGATCCCGCGGCCTACGAGAGATGGTACGGCCACCCGCATCAGGCAGTGGAACTGCAGAAGCAGGCTGTCTACGGCCTGACCGAAATCTATCGCGACGAGATCAAGCCGGCGCGGCTCGTTGCCAATCCCGGGTGTTTCACCACGACCTCGATCCTCGCGATGGTGCCCTTGATCGAGGCCGGCGCGATCAATCCCGACGAGATCGTGATCGACTCCAAAACCGGCATGACCGGCGCGGGCCGCGCCGCAAAGGAAACCATGCTGTTCTCCGAGGTGTCGGAAGGTCTCCATGCCTATGGCGTCGCGCACCACCGCCACATGGCCGAACTCGACCAGGAGTTTTCACTCGCCGCCAAGCGGCCGGTGACGGCGACGTTCACGCCGCATCTTGCCCCGATGAATCGGGGAATCTACGCGACCCATTACGTCCGCGCGGACGGCAAGACCACCGTCGAGCAGATGCACCGTGTCCTCGCCGATTTCTACAAGGGCGAGCCGTTCGTCCAGGTCCTGCCGCTCGGGGAAGTGCCGCAGTCGCGCCATACGCGCGGCTCGAACTATGTGCTGATCGGCGTGATTGCCGACCGGGTCGCGGGGCGGGCGATTGTGATTTCCACGCTCGACAATCTCGTGAAGGGAGCGTCAGGTCAGGCCGTGCAGAACATGAATCTGATGCTCGGCTTCCCGGAGACGACGGCGCTCGAGCAACTCGCCGTATTTCCGTGACCGAGCTTTCCGTGACCGAGGGACGTCCCCCATCACAGTTCGAAACCGCTACTTGAAGATCACGAGGCTGAGCGTTTCCGCGACCAGGGCGGGCTTGCCGCTTCGCTCGATCTCGATCGTCACCTCGTAGCGGAACAGCGCCTCCTTCTCCGAACGCATTGTGATGTCTTTGAGCGTGAAGCGGCCGCGCACGCGCGCCCCGCTTTTCACCGGAGCGAGAAAGCGCACCCGTTCCAGACCGTAGTTGATGCCGATCGCCTGGTCGGCGAGAGGCGGCAGCGCGTCGTGGCGGAACATCGGCAGGAGCGATAGCGTGAGAAACCCGTGCGCAATCGTGCCGCCATACGGCGTTTCCGCCTTCGCGCGTATCGGATCGACGTGAATGAACTGATGGTCGCCGGTGACGTCGGCGAATCGATCGATCATCTGCTGCGTGACTTCATGCCAGCCGGAGATGCCGACTTCCTGCCCGATCCGTGCTTGCAGCGCATCGAGCGATACCGGTTCGTTGCGGCGTGCATCCATGTCAATGGTCCCTTGGGTGGTCGCAATGGGAGCGCCGGCCAAGCCTAGGAGCGAACCCTCACGTATCGGCCCGGTGCGTCCTCGATCGGTTTGAACTTGCCGCCGCCCGGGTCGCGCGCCGCGACGCGCCGTTTGTCCAGCTTCTCCAGCCATTTGAACCAATCCGGCCACCAGGAGCCCGGGTGCTCTTTGGCCTTCTTGATCCATGCTTCGAGCGCGCCCTTGGCCGCGCCTCCGGTCCAGTACTGATACTTCTTTTTCGCCGGCGGGTTGACGACACCGGCAATGTGCCCGGAGCCCGTGAGAACGAAACGCACCGATCCGCCAAAGAATTGCGAGCCCAGAAAAACCGATTTTGCCGGCGCGATGTGATCCTCACGGGTAGCGAGATTGTAGATCGGCAGCTTCACCTTTTTCAGGTCGATCCTGGCCCCACCGATCTCCATCTCGCCCCTGGACAACTTGTTCTCAAGGTAGCAGTTGCGCAGATAGAAGGAGTGATTGGCGGCCGGCAACCGGGTCGAGTCCGAATTCCAGTAGAGCAGATCGAACGGGAAGGGGGCTTTGCCCCGCATGTAGTTGTTGATGACGTATGGCCAGATCAAATCGTTGGCGCGCAGCAGGTTGAACGCGGCGGCCATCTTGGCTGCTTCCAGGTAGCCGAGATCCTTCATGCGCCGCTCGATGGCGGCAAGCTGCTCCTCATCGACGAATACCTTGAGGTCGCCGGCGTGAGTGAAATCGACCTGCGTCGCGAGGAAGCTCGCGGATAGCGCACGGTCCTCGCCGTTCGCGGCAAGCCAGCCGAGCGTCGTCGCCAGCAGCGTGCCGCCCACGCAATAGCCGACCGTGTGCGCCTTCGCTTCGCCGGTCACATCGCGCACCACATCGAGCGCGGTGATCACGCCTTCGCGCATGTAGTGCTCGAAATTCTTTTCGG
The DNA here is from genome assembly GCA_036556265.1 of Xanthobacteraceae bacterium. Lineage (GTDB taxonomy): Bacteria > Pseudomonadota > Alphaproteobacteria > Rhizobiales > Xanthobacteraceae > JAUSIF01. The sequence continues at coordinate 9,537 of DATBJU010000192.1, forward strand.
CGAGGCGCGCGTCCGGATTTACCCATGAAATGACGAACACGCTGAGACCTTGATCCACCGCCCATTTCAAGAGCGACTTGTCCGGCGTCAGGTCGAGCACATAGAACTTGTTGATCCACGGCGGCACGATCAGCAGCGGGACCGCGAGCACGTCCTTGGTGGCCGGCTCGTACTGGATCAGCTGCATCAACTCGTTCTCGAAAATAACCTTCCCTCGTGTGGTAGCCAGATTTCCGCCGACATCGAAACGGGATGGATCGGTTTGTCGGATGCGCAGCTCGCCACCGCCCGCCTCGATGTCTTCGGCGAGCATCTTGACCCCGCGCACGAGATTGTCCGCGTTCGAGGAGAACGTCTCCCGCAGCAGCGCCGGGTTGGTCAGCACGAAATTCGACGGCGATACCGCATTGGCGATCTGCCGCACGTAGAACTCGGCCTTGTGCCTTGTGTGCTCGTCGATCCCCTGGGCGTCGCGAACCATGCGCTGGGCCCAGTCCGCAGTGACGAGATAGCTTTGCTTTAGCGCGTCGAAGAACGGATTGGCCGACCAATCCGGATCGGAAAAGCGGTTGTCCTTCGCGTCGGGTTTCACTGGCGGCTCTGCTTGCTCTCCGGCGAGCCGCTTCACGGACCCCGTCCAGACGTCGATATAGCTTTTCATCAGGCTGGACTGCGCCTCGAGCGCACGCTGCGGGTCGGCCAGCCAATACTCGGCGACTTGACCGAGGGTCTTCACTGCGTCGGCGATCTGCTCGGCGAGCTCGTCGGTCAGTTGGCCTTCCTCGCGCGGTTTCAGATACGCCGAGAGCGCGCGACCGCCTTCTTCCACCATGCGGGCGAGGTTCTTAGCAAAGGCCTCCGGGTCGGCCGGACCGGCCTTCAGAGGGCCCTCATCGGACTTGCCGTGCATAGGATCTCCGCACCTGGGATGCGCCCCGCCTTCGCCCCCAATCGTGCTTCCGCCATAATAGGCGGCGACACAGCCGACCGCCATAGAACCGGAGGCTGGCGACAGGAGCGGGCGAGTGCAGGCGTCTTCTGAGCGTGCGCTGCGAAAAGGATCGTATCGAGCGGTCCTGCTGTTCGCGTTAACCGGTGCACTTTTCGTTGCAGGTTGCGCCAACGAAGGCATCTTCCCGCGCAGCGAACTCCCGTCCGCCAACGTCGGTCCTCCGCTCCCGTTCCCGACGCTTAACGCCGCTCCGGTCGATGATGACAACCGTGTGCTCACGACCGCCGAGCGGGAAGCAATGGAGGCTCAGTTGAGCAAGCTCGCAAGCGAGCGAGAAGCAGGCGTGCGAAAGCGCATTGAACGCAGCAAATAGCGCAAAAACCGCCTCTCTACCGATGCGGCGTTCGGTGCTATGACAATCCGCGACCGGGCTGGGTTTTCCGATTCCCACCCAAGGACTTGAAGCAATGCACGAATTTCATCGCATCCGGCGCCTGCCGCCGTACATCTTTGAGAGCGTCAACCGGGTGAAGGCGGCTGCCCGCAATCAGGGTGTCGACGTCATCGATCTCGGCATGGGCAACCCGGATTTGCCGACACCAACGCACATCGTGGAGAAATTGAAGGAGACGGTCGGCAAGCCGCGCACCGACCGCTATTCCGCGTCGAAAGGGATTCCCGGATTGCGCAAGGCGCAGGCTGGCTACTACGGCCGCCGCTTCGGCGTGAAGCTCAATCCCGACACGCAGGTGGTTGCGACGCTCGGCTCGAAGGAAGGCTTCGCCAATATGGCGCAGGCGATCAGCGGGCCCGGCGACCTCGTGCTTGTCCCGAACCCTTCCTATCCGATCCACGCATTCGGATTTCTCATGGCTGAGGCCGTGATCCGATCGGTCCCGTGCGAGCCGGGCCCGGAATTTTTCTACGCGCTCGAGCGCGCGGTAATTCATTCGACGCCGAAGCCGATTGCGCTCGTCCTCTGTTATCCGGCCAACCCGACGGCGATGACCGCCGAACTCGATTTCTACAGGGACGTGGTCGCGTTCGCGAAGAAGCACGACCTCATCGTGCTGTCCGATCTCGCTTACGCCGAGATCTATTTTGAGAACAATCCGCCGCCGTCGATCCTTCAGGTCCCCGGGGCCTTCGACGTGGCGGCCGAGTTCACGTCGATGTCGAAGACCTTCTCAATGCCGGGCTGGCGCATTGGCTTCGCGGTCGGCAACGAAAGACTGATCGCGGCGCTTACGCGCGTGAAATCCTATCTCGACTACGGTGCGTTCACGCCTGTGCAGGTCGCGGCCGCGGCTGCGCTCAATGGCCCGCAGGAGTGCATCGACGAGATGCGTGCGACTTACAAGAAGCGCCGCGATGCGCTCGTGGAGAGCTTCACCCGCGCGGGCTGGGCGATCCCGGCGCCGAGGGCCTCGATGTTCGCCTGGGCGCCGCTGCCCGATCGCTTCAAGGATGTGGGCAGCGTGAAGTTCGCCGAATTGCTCATCGAGAAGGCCCAGGTCGCGGTCTCCCCCGGCGTCGGCTTCGGCGAGCATGGCGAAGGCTTCGTGCGCATTGCCCTCGTGGAGAACGAGCAGCGCATCCGCCAGGCCGCCCGCAACCTGCGCCGCTTCCTCGACTCCGCGGACAAGCTGTTGCACAACGTCGTTCCTCTCGCCGCGCGCGGCTAGCGCGCGTTTCCCGGTCTCGTGATGGCGCCGCTCAGGGTGGGTCTCGCCGGTTTGGGCACGGTCGGCTCGGCCGTCGTGAAGATGCTCGTGCAATCGCGCGAGCAGCTCACCGAACGTGCAGGCCGGCCGATCGAGTTGACCGCCTACGCCTCCAAGGACCCACCGAAGGACAAGAGCATCGATCTCGCAAAGGCCCGCAAGGTCGACGATCCCGTGGCGCTCGCGACGGACCCTGGCATCGACGTGTTCGTCGAGTTGATGGGCGGGGATGACGACCCGGCGAAGCGCGCAGTTGAGGCGGCGCTCGGCGCAGGCCGGCCCGTCGTCACCGCAAACAAGGCGCTGATCGCGCGGCACGGCAATGCGCTCGCGAGACTCGCGGAAAAGAAGAGCGCATCGTTCGCCTTCGAGGCGTCCGTCGGCGGCGGCATCCCCATTGTGAAGACCCTTCGCGAAGGATTGGGTGGCGCACGCATTTCTCGCGTCTACGGAATTCTCAACGGTACCTGCAATTTCATCCTCACGAAGATGCAGCGAGAGCGCCGCCCGTTCGCGGATTGCCTCAAGGATGCACAGCGCCTCGGCTACGCCGAGGCCGATCCGACGTTCGACATCGGCGGGTTTGATACCGCCCACAAGATCGCGATCCTCACGAGTCTCGCCTTCGGCACGGAAATCAATGTGGACGCCGTGCACGTGGAAGGGATCGAAACGATAACGCTCGCAGATCTCCAGGCTGCCGATGATCTCGGATACAAGGTGAAGCTTCTTGGCGTTGCCTCTCGCACCGACGCGGGTATCGAGCAACGCGTGCACCCCACGATGGTCCCGAAGCATTCGACGATCGGCGGCGTCGACGGGGTGCTGAACGCGGTCGCGATCGACTCCGACATGATGGATCTGACGCTTGTCGGTCCCGGCGCCGGCGGGCCGGCAACCTCTTCCGCCGTGGTGGCGGACCTCGTCGATCTCGCCCGCGGGCGGCTTTCCCCCCCGCTTGGGCGTCCTGCCGGACAACTCGCGAAATCGACGCAGGCGCCGATCCAGCGCCACGAAGGCGGTTACTACATCCGTCTTGCCGCGCTCGACCGGCCCGGCACCATGGCGACGATCTCCAGGGCGATGGCGGCCGAGAACATTTCGCTCGAATCCATTGTGCAGCGCCACGAAAACGCACGCCCGCACGGGGGCGACGATCCGAAGAGCGCGGCCGCTCCTGCGTCCGTGGTTCTGATCACTTATGCTACCAACGAAGATGCAGTGCGCCGCGCCCTCGCGGCAATCGAGCGAGAAGGTGTTGTGGCTGAGAGGCCGCAACTGATCCGCATCGAGAAGAGCTAAATCGGACTGGCATTGAGGCACAGAAATTCGCAACATCGTCATGGCCGGGCGAAAGGCGCGAAGCGCCGTCTTCGCGCCTGAAGTCCCGGCCATCCACGCCTTGATCAATAGCAGGGCCGGAAGGCGTGGAGGCCCGGCATAAAGCCGGGCACGACGAATAAGAAGAGGAGGCGTCATGGTTTCGATCACTGTTCAACCCGGTCTGGTGATCGAACGCATTCTCAGCCTCGAGATCGTGCGAGTGACCGAACGCGCCGCGGTCTCGGCCGCGAGACTGCGCGGACGCGGCGACGAAAAGGCGGCGGACCAGGCCGCGGTCGACGCCATGCGGCGCGAGCTGAACAATCTGCCGATCGATGGCACCGTCGTGATCGGGGAAGGGGAGCGGGACGAGGCGCCGATGCTGTTCATCGGCGAGACCGTCGGCAACAAGAAGGGACCGAAGGTCGATATCGCCGTCGACCCGCTTGAGGGCACGACCCTTTGCGCCAAGAATATGCCCGGCGCGATCGCAACGATGGCGATGGCCGAGGGCGGCACGCTCTTGAATGCCCCCGACGTCTACATGGAGAAAGTTGCCATCGGCCCCGGCTATCCGCCGGGCTGTGTTGATCTGGACGCGCCCCCCGACGAGAACGTACGTGCACTCGCCAAAGCCAAGGGTGTGAAGCCAAGTGACATCACCGCACTGATTCTGGACCGGCCTCGTCATGCCGATCTGATTGCCGCCATGCGCAAGGTAGGCGCCGCCGTACGGCTGATCACCGACGGCGACGTCGCCGGCGTGATCCACACCGCCGATGCGAAGAACACGGGTATTGATATTTACATGGGCATTGGCGGCGCGCCGGAGGGCGTGCTCGCAGCGGCCGCGCTTCGCTGCATTGGCGGTCAGATGCAAGGGCGTCTTGTGCTCGACACCGACGAGAAACGTCAGCGCGCCGCAAAGATGGGTGTGAAGGACCCGCGCAAAAAGTATCGGATCGAAGACATGGTGCGCGGCGACTGTCTGTTCGCGGCGACGGGCGTCACCAACGGGGACATGTTGAGGGGCGTTCGCTTCGATCATGAGCTGATCCACACGCAGACCGTGGTCATGCGCTCGGTCACCGGCACGGTACGCTGGATCGAGGCGGAGCACCGTCAGCTCGACAAGTTTCATCTCGATTAACCCGTCGTCCCGGAAACGCGCGCAGCGCGTTATCCGGGACCGTCACAAAAGCAGACGATCCTGGGTCTCGCGCCGCTTTCTCGGCGCTCGCCCGGGATGACGGTGGAGGAGCACGATGAGCGCCACCATCATCCGCCCCATCGGCAGGGACGAGCGCGTCAATTGGGAGGCCCTCTGGCAGGGCTATCTTCAGTTCTACGAGGCTCCACAGACGCCGGACGCGACCGACGCAGCTTGGTTGCGGCTGCATGACCCCGCCGAGCCGATGCACGGATTGGGCGCATACGCCAACGGAAAGCTGCTCGGCATCGTGCACTATCTTTTCCACCGCTCGTTCTGGACGGTGGGCAACTATTGCTATCTGCAGGACTTGTTCGTGTTGCCGGAGGCGCGCGGCAAAGGGATCGGTAGAGCCTTGATCGAGGCGGTTTACGACCGCGCCCGCGTGGCGGGTGCGAGCCGCGTATACTGGTTGACCCAGGAAGGGAACGCCACCGCGCGAGCGCTTTACGACAAGCTGGCCGAGCGCTCCGGCTTCATTCAATATCGAAGGATATTTTGAGTCGCGGCCAAGCCGCGAGCGAACCATGAGCGCGTTGCCAGTTCCACAACATGCCGAGCGCGCTTTCCTCGGCGTAGAGCGATCTTTCACGGGCCGTATCTGGCGCGATCGTCTCGACGCACGCGGAAGCGCCAACGCGCTCGCGATCGGCCAGCGCCACAGCCTGCCTGAGCTTCTCTGTCGCGTGCTCGCCGGCCGCCAGGTCGACCTCGACGAGGTTGCCGGCTATCTCGACCCGACGGTCAAACGCCTGATGCCCGATCCGAGTCTCCTCACCGGCATGGACGCCGCGGCTGTACGCCTTGCCGATGCAGTCACGCGCGGCGAGCAAATCGCGATCCTTGGCGACTATGACGTCGACGGAGCAACGTCGACGGCGCTCCTGGTTCGCGTGCTGCGCGCGGCGGGGCTCGATCCCTTCTTCCATATTCCCGATCGCCTGTTCGAGGGTTACGGCCCGAACATCGAAGCGGTTCGCAAGATCGCCGAGCGCGGCGCACGCCTCCTCGTGACGGTTGACTGCGGCACGACAAGCACCGACGCACTTGCCGAAGCGAAACAACTCGGTCTCGACGTGGTCGTGCTGGATCATCACCAGGCGGGTGAGCGTCTGCCGCCCGCCCTTGCCCTCGTCAATCCGAACCGCGAGGACGATCTATCGAACCTCGGTCATCTCGCCGCGGTCGGCGTGACCTTCATGACCGCAGTCGCCCTCGTTCGCGAGTTGCGCAAGCGCGGCCACTGGAACGGCGAACGATCGGAGCCGGACCTTCTGCAATTTCTCGACCTCGTCGCCCTCGGGACAGTGGCGGACGTCGTGCCCCTCAAGGGGCTGAATCGGGCCTTCGTCACAAAAGGGCTCATTGCATTGCGTGCACGGGAGAACGTCGGCCTGCGCGCCCTGATGGATGTGTCGCGTCTGTCGGGCCCGCCCGCGCCGTTCCATCTCGCATTCCTGCTCGGTCCTCGCATCAACGCCGGAGGCCGCATCGGCGACGCGACGCTCGGCACAAGGCTCCTCGTCTCCGACGATCCAGCCGAGACCGCAGCCATCGCCGCCCGGCTCGACCAACTCAATCGCGAGCGCCAGGACCTCGAGAAGGCAACGCTTGAGGCGGCCGAAGCGGAGGCCCTCGCGTCGCTGGGTGCCGAAGAGAGGGGCGCGATCGTGCTGGCAAGCGGCGAGGGGTGGCATCCCGGGGTCGTCGGACTCGTCGCCGCCCGCCTGAAGGAGCGCTTCGGACGTCCGGCCTTTGCCATCGCGTTCCTAGGCCCGACCGGCACCGGCTCGGGTCGATCGATCCCGGGCGTTGATATGGGACGTGCGGTGCGCCACGCGGTCGAGGCGGGCCTGCTGGATAAGGGCGGCGGGCACGCGATGGCCGCAGGGTTGACTGTCAGCCGGGCGAAACTTGGAGCGTTGCGTGCTTACCTCGAGGAGCACTTGCGCGAGGCGGTCGAGACGGCGCGCTCGGCGGACCATCTCGCGATCGACGGTGCGATCACCGCCGGGGCGGCGACCGGCGAGCTGTGGTCGATGATCGACCGGGCCGGGCCTTTCGGTGCCGGGAACGCCGAGCCGGTCTTTGCGCTGGCTTCGCACTTCGTCGTGTTCGCGGACCCGGTTGGCTCCGCGCACGTGCGGCTGCGGCTCCGCGCCGGCGACGGCAAGCAGATCGGCGCGGTGGCGTTTCGCGCGCACGGGCGGCCCCTCGGTGACGCAATTCTTGCTGCGCGCGGTCGGCCGCTGCACGTCGCCGGGACTCTTTCGCTCGATCGCTGGAACGGTCAGGAACGGGTTGAGATGCGCGTGCTCGATGCGGCGCCGGCCGAGCCGCTGGCGGCGCACTGAGAATCTCGCGCGCTACAGCCCGTAGGGTGGGTTAGCGCCGAAGGCGCGCAACCCACCGGCTGAGTTTTCCGGGAGCCCAGATGGTGGGTTACGGCGCTTCGCGCCTAACCCACCCTACAGGCTAGCAAAGCGTCAACGCTCGGGCAGCGGCGTCGAGATCGGCACGCAGTTGCGACGGCCCGCCATCAGGCATTCCTCGATCTGCGCGTTCTTCCGCATCGTCTCGAGCAACCAAACGGTGCTGACGATGAACAGCACGAGAAATGCCGCGATCACGAGCAGCGCGCGCGTGCTTACGATGTAGTCGTCCGGATCGAAGTCCTGCGGACGGGACCGCCGCGCGGTCGGGCGCGGCTTACGCCGCGCGACCCACGGAAGCGGGATGATCTTGGCAGCCCGCTCGTCCCGCTCGCCGGCCTTTGGAATGCGCATCCGAGCCATGGTCACGCAGCCCCAGATCAGCGCTTCCCGCGCAACGTGCCGAGGTAAGCGATGATCGCGGAAATTTCGTCGGGTTCGAACACGAACTCCGGCATGGCCGGATGGCCGCTCGACAGCCCTTCTCCGAGCGCCTCCTCCAACTGTTCGGGCTTGTACCGCTGCATCAGCGTGCCGAACGCGGGCGCCTCGGCGAGCGGGCTGCGTCCGGCAGGTCCGATCTGATGGCAACGGCTGCACTTGTCCGCCAGGATCGACTTGCCTTTCGCCTCAAGTTGCTCGGATGTCTGCGCCGCCACAGGACCGGCGACGCAGAGCGAGGCAAGGAGCGCAGCGACGACGATCCCACGCATCTTGGAGTCCCTGGGCCACGATTCCGAACGCCGCGTCAAAGAAAGCATGCATTATCAGATGGATAGCACGTCCATGCACCTGATGCCCCACTATCATAGGATCGCTTGGGGCCGGAGGACAGCCGTCGTGACGTCGCGTCAGTCTTTGCTTTTCGCCCTCTGTCTGGCACTTGCCGTCGCTGCGCCTCTGGTGGAGGCGCGTGCATGCCCGCCGGCGGATTGTCTCCGCGGCAAGACCATTTCGCTCATCGTCGGATACGGCGCCGGCGGCGGCTACGACGCCTATGCGCGCCTCATCGCGCCGGAACTGGAGCGCCGGATCGGGACCGCCGTGGTTGTTCGTAACCGGCCCGGTGCCGGCGGTCTGATCGCGCTGAACGATCTGGCGCGTACGGCGGGCGACGGCTTGACGCTCGGCGTAGTGAACGTCGCTGCGGCGGTGGTGGCGCAGGGCCTTGCCACCGAAGCGGTGCGTTACGACATCGGCATGTTTCCGTGGCTTGCCGGCATCGGCTTCGAGCAGCGCGCGCTGATCGTGGCGGCCGATCGCTCGACACCCCCATGGGACATCAAACGATCTGCCTCGTCGCGGGTCCGCTGGGCTGCGGGCGGCCCGAGCGACGAAATGGCGGTCAATGCCGCACTGCTGTCCGAGGCACTCGGCCTCTCGTCTCGGATCGTGACCGGCTACAAGGGCACGAACGAAGCGGTCCTGGGCCTCATCCGCGGCGAAGCAGACGCGGTCGTGATCTCGGCCGACACCGCGCGACAATACGCCAACACCCGCGCGATCAAGGCGATCGCCTTGATGGCCTACACGCGCTCGCCGCTGTTTCCAGACACGCCCACGATCTTCGAAACCGTGACGCACGACAGGTCGGACCCCATGTGGCTGCGGCTCCTGATCGATCTGTCGTCGCTTGGCCGGGGGCTTATTGCTCCGCCGGGCACACCGCACGAGCTCGCCGCGTATTTGCGTTCGGCACTTCACGATGTCCTGACCGAGGAGGGTTTTCTTCGACGGGCGAAAGCAGCGGGTCGCGAAATCGACTATCGGCCGCCGGGCGAGCTGGGCGATCGCGCCGCCGCGGCACTGGGCGTTTTGAGGAGCCAGCGCGAGCTCC